>JALOQZ010000091.1 GCA_025459245.1 Pirellula sp. | reverse complement strand
TCACCTTGCCGAACATCAAAGGCCCCCCACCAATCCCGCCCCACCAAGTCTTGTGAGAACGTTAGAAGAGTCTCCACATTGTTCGTTCCATGTCGCATGCGATAAAGGAATCCATCGGGAAGTGGATTGTTATCGATCGGAGTTTCTAATCCGGACCAGAAGATGTCTCCGTTGGTATCCACTCGTACTTGCCGAACCAATCCCCCACCGAAATGGAGTTCCCTTTCGCGCCCCGCATATAGCTCCCATACGGACCGATCCAATCCGCTGCAGAAGATAATGCGTCCATCGGGAGTCTGAGCAAGGCTTTGAACTTTCGGAACCCATCGATCGCTCCCTGGCACAGATCGTTCCCAGAAGACGCTCGTCGAGGACCGGTTTTGGGAAAGGATCCTACCGGGCCAAGCGTTTCCATCCGCAATCAAGACTTCCTGTGCGGCTCCGGGCAACTGGCTGCAAAAGGTGAAAAGGGCCAACGAAACGAAAAAGGAAAAGGTCGGTCGCATCAAGAGGGCTCTTATGAAAAGATTTGGTTTGGTTTGATCCAATAGCGACCCTACTTTTCTTTGCTGGCATAAGCGGTTGGTTCGATGGAGTTCGAATCGAAAACTACGAGAGGCTGGGAGCTCTTTTCCGAAAAGTCGGATTTTCCCGAATACAACTAGATGGGCAGTCTCATCAAGTCCTCGTCAGTCAGATTGCAAACGTTGCAAAGCATCCGCTTCCAGTCGAGCTATCTCCCAGACCCTGCAGCGCGTTCGACCACCCAAACTTCCTAGGATTCGTCTGGGTTGGAGAAGAGTTCCACACGACTCATTAGGACGGCTTGCCCAAGCAAGATAACTCGCTCTCCTTGGCATCGGACTCCGACGAAACCGCCTCGCGCACTGGCTTGATATCCCCGCAGCGTGTCTCTTCCGAGTCGCTTGCTCCAATAGGGGCCTAGCGTGCAATGAGCGGATCCGGTCACAGGATCCTCAGGGACACCAACCCGGGGAGCAAAGAAGCGAGAAATAAAATCGGCACCTTGCACAGCGCTATCTTCGGTGCATCTACATGTAACTATGAAGCCTCTTGCTTGTATCCTGCTCAGAGATTGATAATCCGGCTGCAAGCTTAGTAGTTCTCGCGGATCAGCAACTTCGATCAGGTAATCGGTACCGTTGGTTCCTATAAACAATCCGTTGCACCCGAGAGCTTGATCGATCGTATTTTGAGTCTCAGGGGAGATTGCTATCGACCCTTGCACCGGGGTTGCAGGAAAATCCATCGAAATCGAAGAGTCTTCGCGTTTGCAGATGAGCAGTCCGCTACGGGTATGGAATCGAGCCTCGGACTCGGGTGCGAGCCGCCCCCTATCCCACAGCACGAATGCACTCGCCAGTGTCGCGTGTCCACATAGATCGACCTCTGTCGTTGGCGTAAACCAACGTAGCTCAAACTCATTTCCACGGCGAGCGACAAAGGCTGTCTCGGCCAAGTTCATTTCGCGGCTAACATTCTGCATCCATGTCTCCGTTGCCGGAGTATCCAATATGCATACCGCTGCCGGGTTGCCTTCAAAGGGACGGTCCGTAAAAGCGTCAACGACGTAGAGAAGTTGCGGCATTCCAATCGCTTTTATCGAATTGCCTTAACTGAGATGCTCGCCGTGCATCCGCGGAGAAAATTTTTCCTGTTTCCTCGCACAGTCGATGCAGGATGTTGCGTAAGGGACAGCTTGCAGGCGGGCCAGCGGAATCGGCTTGTCGCAAACATCGCACTCACCGTAGTGACCGTCGCGAATACGAGCCAGTGCCTCTTCAATTTGAGTAAGCTCTCGGCTTTCGACTTCCACCAGTTGGCTACTGATTTCGTCTTGCGCAGTGTCCATGGCAGCGTCCATGACGTCACCGCCGTCTTGCGAAAGGGATTGGAGCATGCTCAAGTCGCCGTCGAGGGCTTTTCTGAGTGCCTCTCGTCGCAAGAGCAATACGTCTCGCAACTTGTTTAGTGCTTCCTTTCGAGACATGGCTTTACTCCTCCGCAAGGAAAAAGATTGATCGTCTAGGCTAGCACGCCCCGTCGATTTCCCGATCAAGGACCGTCTAGGGGGACGTGATTTCGTAGAAATATAGTACGGAGCGTATCGAAAAGTGTTCAGAAATTCGTTCCAAGGGCACAAATCTTGCCCCCGGAAGCTCCATTTGCTGCCGAGAAAAAATCGTAAACTGCTACTGAATATAGACTTACGACGAATAATTTGGTCGCAATGCGAGAGAGCATTTTATTTAAGATTTCGATCAAACGGCCCTTGACTGGACAGGAATCACCTAAATTGAGGCAGGATTCGGGGACATTCCGGGAAAATTGCGTTCCCAACGCCAAATTTCCTTCAGTCGAGCCCCCAATTGCAGTCGATAGACCCGGATGGGTCCGCCGGTTTTTTCCCTTTCCGATTCACTCCCATGCAGATGACACCTCAAGCAACGCGAACTTCGTCGGTCGATGCTGCAGACTGGAGCTTGGGAGAAGTTCTTTGGCGGGACACGGAGTCAGGGATCGAGGGGCGAACGGTGATCCGGACCCCGAAATGTACAATTGGCTCACATCCTGACTCGACAATCTGTCTCCCCGAACCCGCGGCGCTGTGCCACGCGACCCTTACTTTCGGCAAGCGATTTACGCTGCTGAAGGCGCCTTATCCAACACAGATCGCTGGTCGATTTGTTCGGGAATGGTTGATCGATGAACCCACCGAGCTGAACATCGGTTCTTGGCGGATCGTTGTGGTTCCTGCACGCAGCAGCAAATCACTTGCTTCAGTGATCCGTCCGGAGAACGTCTTTGGCAGTCTGCCGGTTGGGGGCACCCCTGCAACTGCAGTTCGATCTGCAGTTCAGCAACGGTCACCCGCCCCCCCATCTAACGAAGCTGATCTCGCTCGCGAAACGATCGAAAGACTCGGTCACATTGAGGAACAGAGCGAGTCGAGAATCAAGGCGATGGAGGATTCGCTCGAGACTCTTCGCAGAACGCTGGAGTCGGTTCAGGCCAATGTCGCTCAAAACTCCGATGAGCTTGTGGCGCGATACCAAGCTGAATTTCAAAACCTGAGCCAGCAGTGGGCCATCGAAGTTCAGCAGCAGATTCAAACGCAGCTAGAACGGCGCGACTCGGAATGGACGCAATCGCTCCAGTCAAATTTATCTCACCTAGAAAACCAAATGTTGTCGCTTGGACAGCAAATGGAATCTCTCTCGGCCGGCGTTAACGAGAGGCTTGAAACCCGACCGCCCAACATAGATCCTCGCAGAGAAGAAGATTCGCAGCGTTGGTTGGAGAGCCTTCAGCAAGTTGAAACACGCCTTGCAGACATCTCGAATCGGGTGGATCAACTTACCTCCACGACAGACGACAATGCGCAGCGACTGACTGCCATCGCGTCGATTACACAAGAAAACTACGAATACGTTCTCGGACAAATTCAGGCTTTCCAGCATCCGACGGAGACAGTTTGGAATGGCGGCGTGTACCCACCGCAGGAAACGACCGAGCCCTCACCCTCTCAGGACGTGAACTCTTGGAGCTACGAGAAAGCTTCGGTTGACGCCCCATCGAACACATCCGAATCCAGTTGGAATGACTCTTCCTATATCGAACCAGTGCGTGTCGAACCAGAGCGGCACGAGGAGTCGGCCCCTGCTGCTTTTGGGTATACGAACCCATTTGAACAAGCCTCGTTCGAACAAGCTTCAGTGGAACCAGTGTATCAGGATCCATTGGAGTCCTACCAGCAAAACGAATCGTTCTTGCCCTTGGAGTCCTACTCCTCGGTAGGAGAACCAAGCGAGCCCTCGTTCCCAGCTCCCGATTATTCTGCGGAAGCAACCTTCAATGAAGAGGAGAACGACCCCGGGCTAAATGTGGATGATCTCTCCGAGCGATTGAGAAGATTGATCGCCGACGCGAGCCAGCCAAACAACTCGCAACCTAATGAAGATGCTCCGCTGTTTCCCAACTCGGTTCTCGCGCATTATGACGAGTCGTCGCAACAGGTCGATGCACCCGAGATAGAGCAAGAGCCCGGCATCGAGCAGGAGTCCGAGTACTCCGAGTGGCGTCCCTCCGCGAATCTGGACGAGGACTCGATCGGCAGAGATGCTTCTGCCAATTCAGGATTCGCGTCAGCCCGATTGCCATGGAATACGACGTCCCCGGAGGATGACTTCGCAAGCGAGGACTCACGCGTTAGCCTGGACGCAGATGCCATTTTAGCCAAGTACGGCAGTAGCGGGCCAAGCGAAATTCTCGACGATGAGCCAGCCCATTCCGAAGAGACGATCATGAGTCGCCCTTCAACTGGGGAACCCGCATCGGCCGCCCAGGATGATAATGGCGAATCCGTTGAGGACGAATCGATCGAAGCTTACATGCAAAAGCTGCTGCAGAGGGTCAAGTCGGGGGCTGATGTGGGCCCCGAGCTCCCTAAGGAATTGACGAAGCAGTCTCAGCGTTCTCGAATGGAAATCCTCACAGGAACCGCGAGAGAAACAGCTCCGACGATGGAGCCTAGCCCTGTTTCGACAACACGCAGGATGATGTCGCCCGCTGAGTTTACGCCTCGCAATACCGCTCCTGAGAAGAAAAACGATTTGGATGCGTTGCGAGAGCTTGCGAATATGAATGCTCGCCGTGCTATTTCGCACAGTGACAAAAAGCGAACAAACTCCGCGATACTCTTCAAGGTGTCGATCGTCTCTCTCGCTATCGCATGCGCCGCAATCATCTTCGCGATCAACGGCACGGAGCGCAATCCACCGTTTGCGGGAATGATCGCGGCATTGATCGTCGCTGGCCTGTGGGGGTACGATTGCGTCCAGCACTTCCTAAGGATTGGGCGGACTCCAAGCAAATCGAATGCCTCACCATCGACGGCCGCAGTAAGTTCTCCTAGCCCCGACGTCATCAAAGACTAAGAGCCTATCCGAAAACCATTAGCCGCTCTGGCGTTAGCCCCGGTTTCCGATAGTTTTCGGATAGGCTCTAATGCTTGCGATTGCAAGTCGTGGCGGTTCGAATCGAGCGACCAATTCTCGGCGCTCGAGTGTGGCCATGCTCAGGGATCCTTCGCCGAGCTCGGATCTAAATCGAGCGGAGGTTGCCTTCTTCCGATTCTTTCAAGAAGTCCTGATAGGTTCGCTGAAGTCCTTCGTGTAGCGAAATCTTTGGAGCCCAGCCGGTAGATCGAATGAGAGTCGTATCGGTGAGCTTTCTCGGCGTACCGTCCGGCTTGGACGGATCGGTGAGGATCTCTCCTTCGTACCCAACCGCCTGCGCAACCAGCTTAGCGAGCTGCAAGATGCTGACGTCGACGCTAGTTCCGACGTTCACCCAGTCGGGGGGATTCTCCAATTTGCAAAGATGGATGATCGCATCAGCCAAGTCATCGACATGGAGGAATTCTCGAAGCGGTCGGCCTGTTCCCCAGATAGTTACCGAGGGCAGGCGCTGCAGCTTGGCCTCATGGAATCGTCGAATCAAGCCGGGAAGCACATGGCTATGATCCGGATGGTAATTGTCTCCTGGGCCATAAAGATTGGTAGGCATGGCGGAATGATAAAGGACGCCGTACTGCTGCCGAAAGTACTGGCAAAGCTTCAGGCCAGCAATCTTCGCCAATGCGTAGGCTTCGTTGGTCGGCTCTAATGGACTGCTCAAAAGCTCATCTTCACGTATCGGCTGCTTGGCTAAGCGAGGGTAGATGCAAGTGCTGCCGAGGAACAAGAAGCGCTGCACGCCGTTGCGGTAGCTGGCATGGATCGTCGCTAGCTCTTGACGAAGGTTGTCGGTGAGGAACTCGACCGGAAACGTCTTGTTCGCGTGAATTCCACCGACTTTGGCGGATGCGAAGATGACGGTTGCTGGTTTTTCTCTTTCAAAGAATCGAGCGACCGCTCCTTCGTCGCACAAATCCAGCTCGGATCGAGACCGAGTTAAAACTTCGATTCCCGGTTCGCTGCTCAAGCGGCGGCAAACGGCGGCCCCCACCATTCCACGATGCCCAGCGACAAAAATTGGTGAAGGAATCATCGGTGCTAGTTAGGAGGTTGATTAGAAACGGGAGGCGACTGTGGATGGCACTAGTGTACCTCACTCTTTTGCGTTGTCTTCTCCTTCACCAAAGGAATCCAACGCTCATCCCGGTTTAGAATTTCCGTGACACGCAGACCGAATTTATCCCCGATCTTGACGACATCCCCTTGGGCGATCTTCTGACTGTCCACTTCGACCAGAAGGGGCGTATCGCAGCTTTTGTCGAACTGGATCATCATTCCGGGAACAAGGCTGAGGATGCGATCCACCTGCAGTTCCTTGGAGGCTAGCGTAACGGCGACGCTGGCTTCAATCCGAAGCAGGCTCTTCCAAAAGTCCACTTTGGCGGGGTTGGTCGTCGTATGTCGTTGCTCTGTGTCCGTCGACATGTTTTTTCAACCTGGGTACGCAATTCGAGGATTTTTTTGTATCGGTTTGACAGACTGGGAAACTGAAACGGATCTGCGATAATTCTTAAAGTTACCTATACTGAAAGCCGGAGAGAGACTGCTTCCCCCTCCAGACGAACCTTCATCGTTTCGGATTCGTCCACTTGTTTAACGACGGGGAATTCGCAATGTGCTAACCAGGCAGTCGAACTTCAACCCCAAAAAATTCTTTGACACCAACCCGTGGTCTATAGCCAAGCCAATGACGACAGCAACCGAGCCTATGCCATTTGCTCCCTACCGGGAGCTAAGCAATGAAGTCCTCAGCGATCGAATCCGGGCGGCCAAAGCAAAGCTTGGCTCCAGTTTGCTGATCCTCGGGCACCATTACCAACAGGACGAAGTCATCGAGCACGCGGATCTGACTGGCGATTCCTACCAGCTCAGCAAGCTAGCTGCCGACAGCGCCGATTGCCGCTATATCGTGTTCTGCGGTGTTCACTTCATGGCCGAAACTGCGGATATCCTTGCGAACCGACCAGAAAAAATCACCGAACGTGACGGTGTCCGCGTCCGCGTCGTATTGCCAGATATGGCAGCCGGATGCTCAATGGCGGATATGGCTGCGATTCGCCAAGTCGAAGCGGCTTGGGATCAGCTGGGCGATGTCATCGATACCGAAGACTTGACCCCAGTTACCTACATCAATAGTGCCGCGAGCCTCAAAGCATTCTGTGGCAAGCACGGTGGAATCGTGTGTACCAGCAGCAACGCCAAAGCGGTTCTAGAATGGGCCTTCAAACAACGAAAGCGTGTCTTCTTCTTCCCAGATCAACATTTGGGCAGAAACACTTCGCTCAAGATGGGGATCACCAACGAGCAAATGCCCGTCTGGAATCCTCATGAAGACTCGCTGGGAGGGAACAGCAAAGAGGCCATTGAAAACTCGCGCGTGATCCTTTGGAAGGGGCACTGCTCCGTGCACCAGATGTTCAAAGCGGAACACGTCGATTCCTTCCGAAAACGCATCGAAGGTATTCAAATCTTGGTTCACCCCGAGTGCCCACAAGAGGTTAACGACATCGCAGATATCTCCGGCTCGACGAGCAAGATTATCGAAACGGTTCGAAAGGCTCCAGCGGGAACGAAGTGGGCGATCGGCACCGAACTTCATTTGGTCAATCGGCTCAAGAAGGAACATCCGGAACAAGAGATTCACTTCCTCTCCCCGCTCGTTTGCATGTGCGCTACGATGTATCGCATCGATTTGCCTCACCTGTGCTGGAGTTTGGAAAACATCGTCGGCGGAACGATCGTGAACGAGATTCAAGTCAAAGAGGATGTGTCGCGATGGTCGTTGATCGCCCTCGAGAGAATGCTATCTGTGAAGTAGTGAGCGATTCGCTTGATGCATGGGGATGGAGCGAAGGAGCAGATCTACCCGCTTCTGCTTACATTCATATCCCTTTTTGTCACCATCGATGCGGCTATTGCAACTTCACCTTGCTTGCCAATCGAAGCGACTTATACGATCGCTTCTTGGATGCACTCGAAAAAGAACTGTCGGGGTTGCTGATCTCGCGTCCCGTTCAAACGGTCTTCCTCGGAGGAGGGACACCTTCTATCCTGCCTCCTCCTCAATCGATTCGCTTGCTCGCGATGCTCGGACGATGGCTTCCTATCACGTCGCGCTCAAATAGCGATCGTGATAAGGTCGCAAAGTATCTCACAGAGTTTTCCATCGAAGCAAATCCGCTCGATGTAACCACAGACTTTTGCAAACGCTGCAAAGATCACGGCATCGACCGCGTCAGTATCGGAGGACAATCTTTTCAACCGAACAAACTACAGCACTTAGAGCGAGATCATTCGCCCGCCGATTTGCGTCGCGCTATCGAAACTGCGAAAGAGCACTTTAATCGCGTCTCCGTCGATCTCATCTTCGGTGCACCTGGCGAGACTTTGGAAGATTGGTGCTGCGATTTAGACGCCGTGATTGCCGCAGAGATTGACCATGTTTCCACGTATGGCTTGACCTACGAGAAAGGTGCGAAGTTTTGGAGTCTTCGAAAAAAAGGAATATTGGATCCCGTTTCAGAAGAGAGCGAACTGATGATGTACGAGGAAGCCATCGACCGCCTTACTTGTGCCGGTTTCGAACACTACGAAGTCTCGAATTTTTCGAAACCTGGCGAAGAATGCATCCACAATCAAGCTTATTGGGAAGGAAGACCTTGGTGGGCGTTTGGTCCTAGCGCCGCTCGCTTTGTTGGGAACCGCCGCAGCGTCAATCATCGTGGTACGATCGAGTATATGAAGCGAATAGAATCGGATCGAAGCCCCATCGAAGAATCCGAAGACTTGGACGAAGACCAGCGACTGCGAGAGCGATTCGTGTTCGGTATGCGCCAGCGAAAAGGAGTTTCTTGGGACGACTGGAAAGTCTCTGGACCAGCGTCAACAGTCGACTTCATCGATGGCTTGATCCAACAACACATCGAGAATGGGTGGATGCAAAGAGTTGGCGGTCGCGTCGCTTTGACTCGCAGAGGATTGATGGTCAGCGATAGTTTGTGGAGCGAGTATTTGTAATGAAAGCCACGAGGATCCAAGTCTGGTGCGATGTTGGAGGAACCTTTACGGACTGTATCCTTCGACGGACCGATGGCACTATTCAGTCGCTGAAGGTTTTAAGTCACGGTGCAGTGCAAGGTGTCCTCTCCAAGGTGAATGGCAACGGTGCGTTTGCCGTGACCGGCAGAAAGACAGACCCTGAGTCTTTCTGGTTGGGTGCAACGCTTTGTTTTTTTGATCGGGCTGGTAAGGCTTGTGGTGAATCCATTTGCACTGATTATCGCGGAGGGGTTTTTGCAGCGGAACCGCAACCACCTAAAAACGCTTATTCCGTCGAAGTGAGAGCGGGATTGGAGGCGCCCGTATTGGCGACTCGGCTGTTGCTCGGTTTAGCTCCAATCACCCCCCTACCACCTCTATCGGTGCGGTTAGGTACTACGCGTGGGACGAACGCCCTTCTTACTCGAACAGGTGAGCGGACTTGTTTCGTGACTACGCAGGGTTTTGCCGATCTGCTAGCCATTGGCTATCAAGAGCGACCTTCGCTGTTCGAGCTGTCTGTATGTAAACGACCTGTGCTCTATGAACGAGTCGTGGAAGTTGATGAACGATTAGACGCTTCGGGAATGGTGCTGCGATCGCTTGAGATCGAACATACGAAAAGGGTTCTCGAGGACGCCTACCGGGAAGGATATCGAACGCTCGCTGTCTGCTTGATCCATGCGTATGTCAATCCTGTACATGAGCTCGCAATCAAGAGACTCGCCGAGGAGATTGGGTTTCAGTACACGGTTCTAAGTCACGAAGTGGCCCCCATGATTAAGGCGGTATCGAGGGGCGAAACGACGGTGGTAGACGCATACCTGACCCCCATCGTTCAAGGCTATTTGCAACGGGTAAGAGCTCAATTTCAACAGCCCGATCCCGATGATTTGCTGGTCATGACGAGCGCAGGTGGATTGGTCGCAGCAGAGCAATACCGGGGAAAGGATAGTGTCCTATCGGGCCCCGCTGGAGGCGCGGTAGCCTTGCAAGCGCTTGGCAAATCGCACGGGTTTGCCAAATTGATTGGCCTGGATATGGGGGGCACAAGCACCGATGTTTGTCGCGTTGATGGCGAATTGGATTTAGAGTTTGAAACGATCAAGGCTGGGGTGCGAATGCTGACCCCCACACTCAGGATCCATACCGTCGCCGCTGGTGGTGGAAGCATCTGCTGGTTTGACGGCGTGCAATTGCGAGTCGGTCCGCAAAGCGCAGGCTCGCAACCAGGGCCCGCTTGCTACGGTCGCGGTGGTCCATTGACGGTAACCGATTTGAATTTGTTGGCAGGGCGGATTCATAAAGAAGCCTTTCCTTTTCCTCTGGATGAAACAGCTGCGTTGGAGGCTTTGCGCCGTGTGCTTATGGCGCTCAACACAACTCGACCTCAATCACCGTTGAGCGAGACTGAATTGGTCGAGGGCTTTCGTCGGATCGCCAATGAACACATGGCCAGCGCTGTGCGGAGTATTTCCATTTCCCAAGGAGCGGATCCTCGCGAACATACTCTCGTCTGTTTTGGAGGAGCCGCTGGTCAGCATATTTGTCAAATCGCCGAGCAGCTCGGAATGACGACGATTTTGGATCCCCCACAAGCGGGTTTGCTAAGTGCGGCAGGGATGGGATTGGCGTCCAAGCAGCGGACCGACTCTACTCCGGTGTATCGATTAGTTCAAGATCTCGAGCCCGATTGGTTTCGGCATCTGCACGAGCGATGGGAATCCGAAGTGGCCTCGTTACAGGGGCAGTGGAAAGTTCAAGTTCGGATCGAGGCGAGATTTGCAGGGACCGAAGGTACGATCGCCTTGATTTGGCCTTTGGGCAAGTGGTCTACCGATCAGTTCGAGCAGCGGTTTCGAACAGAGCACCGGAAACGATTTGGTTATGATCGTCCACAGCGAAGTGTCGAAGTCACCGTCGTTCATGCGTTGATTGCATCGAGTCCTCTTCGGGAATTGGAACCGGTTAAGTCGAGCGAATCAAACGAGATCGCAGAATCTGTCAGTCGATGGCTTCTTCGAGACGAAATGGAAGTTGGAAAGGCTTACGACGGTCCGATTGTGATTGTCTCGTCCGGAAGCACGACTTGTATCGATGCAGGTTGGCGTGGGACTGTATTGAGCGATAAGACGATCTTGATTTGTAAACGAGAAGCCCCGGATTCGTCGATGCAACTTGCTGAGACTTTGCATTCGCCAGTGAGTCATGATCTCGATTCGGTCGATCCAATATTGCGAGAAGTATTCGCGCAGCGGTTGGGAGCCATCGCGTCTCAGATGGGAACGGTGCTAGAGCAAACCGCGATCAGTGTGAATGTAAAAGACCGAAAAGACTTTAGTTGCGCGGTATTCAATAGCCGAGGGGAGCTTGTAGCCAATGCTCCGCACGTCCCGGTCCATCTGGGGGCCATGAGCGCGACAGTGCAAGCGATTCAGAAGCTGTTTGCCGAGATGAATCCAGGGGATTGCTTTATCACCAACGATCCTTATCAAGGGGGTTCACACCTCCCGGACGTTACCGTCATTACACCGGTGTTTGTGAGAAAGGATCACGGCCATAAGGCAGATTTCTTCGTCGCATGCAGAGCGCATCATGCTGAGATTGGCGGAGTCGCACCAGGTTCCATGGCTCCGAACTCCACTTGCCTCTCCCAAGAGGGTGTACTCATACCGCCGATGTACATTGCGCGCGGCGGCAGCGACTGTAGTCAAGAGGTAGAACAGTTGCTGCGCGTGGCCGAGTGGCCATCTCGTAATGTCGACGAGAATATGGCGGACATTGCGGCGCAGCAAGCGGCGAATCAATACGGGTATGAGGCGCTGCAGGAGTTGGCAGAGAACTACGATGTTTCGCTGATTGAACAGATGATGGATCACATTCAGTCTGCATCTCGGCAAAAGACGGAGCAGTGGATTGCAACTCTTCCCGATCAGCCCATGAAGTTTCAAGATCGAATGGACGATGGAACTCCAATATCCGTTTGCATTACGAAACGGTTGGGAGATGATCGGCGATGGCGCCTGCAAATCGATTTCGCAGGAACAGGTCCCGAGTCCGAGGGGAATCTCAATGCCAACCCTGCGATTGTGACGGCAGCTACGATCTACGTGATTCGATGTGCAATAGCCGACGATCTTCCTTTGAATTCGGGAGTCATGCGGTGCATCGATTTGCTTATACCTCAGGGGATATTGAATCCCGGTCGGAGAGCTAC
Organism: Pirellula sp.; assembly: GCA_025459245.1. GTDB lineage: Bacteria > Planctomycetota > Planctomycetia > Pirellulales > Pirellulaceae > JBKCUI01. The sequence continues at coordinate 613 of JALOQZ010000091.1, read as the reverse complement.
CTCCGGAGTCTTGCGAGGAAGCAAGAGCTCGGACAAAGCGGCTTGGTTAGAAGGGGATTATTTTCCGGCTGTCGCGGGTGGAAATGTCGAGACAAGCCAGCGCGTTGTCGATTGTCTGTTGGGGGCGCTCGGTTTGGCCGCGTCGAGCCAAGGGACCATGAATAACTTTCTGTTTGGTAATCGCTCGTTTGGGTACTACGAGACCATCGGTGGCGGTGCGGGGGCGACGGCAGCGGCCGACGGTGAGAGCGCGGTCCACACCCATATGACCAATACCCGGTTGACCGATGTCGAGATTTTGGAGAAGCGATATCCCGTACGCTTGGTACGGTTTCAGATTCGTCGAGGAAGTGGTGGATCGGGAACGAAGCGAGGCGGTGACGGCATTGAGCGTGAAGTGAGGGCGTTGGAGCCCTTGACGGTTTGCTTGGTTACCAGCCGGCGCGGCGAATCGGTCCCGCAAGGGTTAAATGGAGGATCATCGGGGCAGCAAGGCGAGAACTGGTGGATCCGTTCGAATGGCGAGGCGATTCGACTTGGGAGCAACGCCCAACTCGACATTCAGCCCGGCGACTCGATCCGCATCCTCACCCCCGGTGGCGGCGGCTACGGA
>JALOQZ010000379.1 GCA_025459245.1 Pirellula sp. | reverse complement strand
GGAGTTTGGTTCCCAGCGAATCGAGCGTCTTCCGAGCCGAACTCCTTCGATAGGAATGTTCTCTTCGAGAGGGACATCCGCCACTCGGTAAATTTCTTCGCCAGCCCAGTTCACGATTCGAATCATCTTGGGAAACGATCCCATCGTGAGTTGGTAGGAATACGGTTTCGTAACCGTTGTCGTTAAGAATAGCGATGCATCTGGTGATACATCCGCATCCAAATAGAGTTCCGGTTTGCCGATGTAGCGAGCTGGCTCGCCGGGAGTTAAAACAGCTAGCTGCACCGTACCGAAGTAATCCAGCAGCTCTTCGTCATGCGGATTGGTAAGCAGATTTTGAAAGGTGCGAGCGGGAGACTTGTTGCCGTAGGACTCTTGGATATTGGGGCCGGGAGGTGATTTAGGCTTGGCAGGCTCGGCTCCGCGGTCATTGGGGACGGTGGCACACAACACGCTCTTGCCATCGGGCATCCATTCAAACTCAAACAATACCGTGGAAAGTCGATCGGATAACAGAATGGGGTTCGCGGGATCCGAGACCGAGACCCACCAGAGTTCTTGATTGGATTCCCGTTGAGCAACAAAGACAAAGCAATCGGAGTTATGAGACCAGCTCAAGCTCGATATCTTGATCGGAGGATTCACAGGGATACGAACAGGAGTATCGCTCGGGGCGTCGAGCGAACGAATCGATAGCCCACGGTAGAAGCTTGTTTGAAAGGTGCTGCTGTTGGCTGGATCGACTCGCATGCCAGCCAGAAGATCATCCATCGCGAGTCGGGACTTAACGCCAACGTCGGTTCTGGCTTGGCATCGATGATGTCAACGATCTCTTTAGGGGGAAGCGAGTATCCGTCGTTTGCGAGAACAGTCTTTGCGTCCATGACAGCTGTGCTTAGTAGGGTTAAGAGAAGTAGTCGTTTCATGTTTCTTGGGTCAAAATAGGTTGGATGTATTGATTGTGCCGATTATGACGACGTCCGATGTCAAATGGTATGGGTTCTTAGGTTTCTGCGTGTTTCTTTCTTAGAATCTCTTTGACAAATTCGAATTTATTCAAGTCGATGCTTTAATCCCAAATGGCTCACGGATACATTGGATAGAGTCAAGCACACGAACGAGCGATTACTGCCGATCGTGATTTCACAACGGGAACGCATTCTCCATCATGTCTCAATCGCTACCAGCCGAAACTGAAGTCGACCTATTGCTTCGCAATGCACAATTGCGAGATGAACTAGAACCTTACATTGACGAGTCTGTCGATTTGGTCAGCCTGCGGCACATGTCCCTCGCTGAGGAGAACGAGTTTCTCGCTTCGATTCTGGCGTGGGAACGAGCTCCGACGTTGCCGATCAGTCAGTGGTTCGAGCCGGAACTCAAATTGCCTAATCCCGAGCATTTGACCGATGATCAAGTTCGTTCAATTCTTTGGCAAACGATCGAACAACTCTATGATCAAAGGGTCGTACTCGATCTGACCGATCACTTGAGCGATCGACAACTCTACTGCTTGATCGCCAGAGATATTCTTCCCTCCTTTGAAAAGCGAATTGCCGATCATCGCAACTATCTGCATTGGCATTGCTTGGAAGAAAACGACATGGAGTGCTGGCTCAAGTACTATGCAACCGAGGTGGAACGAGAGCAGTGGCATTTGGAGACGGGCATGGAATTACCCGAGCAAGCGGAGTTGCCATATCCTCGGAAAATGCCTCGCCGTCCTAACAACATGGGCTAGTGTTGGCCTTGTCCCAATTTGGTAGTGGACGAGGCAATGAGTCTCTCTTCACGGAAGACCGCCTGCATCCCTCTAGAGGTTGGTAGTTAGACGCTGTTCGTGCCAAGCGTTGCTTACAAAGTATTGATCGTGCCAGGGGACGGGGACTCGTTGCCTTGTCCACTACGTTCGGGACTCGTTGCCTTGTCCACTACGTTGGGCCGGTCTGCTCAATGTTATTTTTGAGCAGAAGATAGAGGCACGAGCGTCACGTTGAGTTTGTACTGCTGCCCCTCTCGCAAGAAGACGACTTCGATAGGTCGATCCATCGCAGTTAGGCCGACAAGCTGGACGAGATGCTCATCGTTATCAACCACGTTGCCATCGAATTCCAAGATCACGTCACCGTATTTCATGCCAACTTGTTCTGCAGGGCTGTTGGGGCGAACCACTTTCACGAAGGCACCTTTGGGACGCGGAGCGCCCGGAGCCGACCGAGTTGGGTTGTTAAACACAGGATCAACGCTGACCCCCAGATAGGATCGTTGGATGCCGCCGCGTTCCACCAATTGTTGAGCGACATTCATAGCGATGTTGATGGGAATCGCAAAGCCAATCCCTTCGCTGCCACCACTGTTGCTCGCGATGGCGGTGTTGATTCCAACGACTTCGCCACGCAAATTCATAAGCGGTCCGCCACTGTTGCCAGGATTGATAGCGGCATCGGTTTGGATAAAGTCTTGGAAAACGATTTGTTTCGAGCCTAGTTCGAGATTTCGTCGCCCCTTAGCGCTCACGATTCCGTAGCTGACCGAGTGGTTAAGGCCGAACGGGCTACCCACGGCAAAAACATAGTCGCCGATCGCAACCTCGCGACTGTCCGCAGTGCGGGCACTCGGCAAATCAACGCCATCGATGTCCAAGACTGCGATGTCGGTCGACGGGTCTTCTAGAACGCGGCGAGGATTGATAATGCCGCCATCTGAGGTTTCGATACGAATGCTGTGCAGCGGAGCACCGTGGACAACGTGGCGATTCGTCAGGATAACCGTGCTTTGGGAAATTCTTGCCACGAACCCGGAGCCGGCTTCTTCGATGCGTTTGGGAGATGCAGACTTAAACGTCCCGCTCTCGGGAGCTTGTTCTTCTTTGACAGCTTCGATGTGAACCACTGTTGGGGATACCAGTCTCACCACGCGGCGGAGTAAAGACTGTTGGCGTTCGAGAATCTCGACTTCTTGGCTAATTTGGGCGTATTGCTCGTCGCGGGATTGGCTCGAGTAGAAGTCCGTCGGCTTGCGAACCGAGATCGGAATCTGCTCGGTACCTCGGGGAGGGAACGGAGCTTGTTGAGCATTGGCGGTTGACGAACCTGCAGCGAAAAGCCCCACGGCGAGCCATGAGGAGAGACGGTAAATTTTGGTTTTCGCAGGAAGTCTAATTTTCATAGGACCGCTCATTGCCGCATTCTTTGGAAATGGTTGCGTGAGAACCATTAGAAACGTAGGTCGCCGGATCGGATTGGGAGACGAAATCTCCCGATGTGATCTCCGTTTCGACAGAAATGATCGAAGAAATGCTGTCTCTGGCGTTCGAACCTGTCAGAAACCGCGTTCTGCTGGCCACTCGTGCCAAAAGTGCACGGAGTGCCGAATTTTCAGGTCGGAACGGACGGAGCGGACAATTCGGCAGGAGCAGCCGGATCGGCTATACCGGCCGACTGCCGCTTTGCAGCGATGGGGAAAGAGTTTCCGAGAAAAGCATGCATCTTGGGAAAACATCTTTGCGGAGTTCCCTCGAAACTCGATATACTTGAGGTTGCGGGCTTCCGGGCAATCCCGACCTGCAACTCGTCAACCTCTTATTTAACTGCCTGCTCTTTCGTTTTCCTTGAGCTGCACCATGAACCGACCGATGCGAGACTACACAGACCTTTTGCTCTCCCGAGGCCTCATTTCTCTCGAGCAACTCACCGAAGCCAAAGCTCTATCGAGCAAGCAAGACGTACCGATAGGCAAGGCCTTGGTCAGTCTCGGGTACGCCGCGAGCGATGAAGTCACCCAGGCATTGGCCGAATTCCATCATTTTGAGTACGTTGATCTTAGTGAAATAAAGATACCTGATCATGTGATTCAGTTGGTTCCGGAGTCGGTGGCGCGCGAAAACAATGTCATCCCGATCGACGAAGCGGAGGATTCGATCAAGGTTTTGGTGACCGACCCGTTTGACATCGAGACCATCGAAAAGCTTCGTTTTATTCTCAATCGCAAGGTGGAAACCGCATTGGGATCTCAGGAGCAGATCGTCGAGGCGATTAACCGTTATTATGGGCAGGTCGAAGGAGAATCGGCTGACTCGATGCTGCAGGAGTTCACCGACACGCAGATCGACTTTACGGAAACGGAAGAAGACAAGATTGCGGCGGACGAAGCCGAGGGGGACGACAGCGCCCCTGTGGTCCGTTTGGTTCAGTACATGATTGCCGAAGCGGTTCAATTGCGGGCGTCGGACATCCACGTCGAGCCGTTCGAGGACCGGGTCCGGATTCGGTATCGAATTGACGGTGTGTTGGTAGAGCGGGACTCTCCTCCGAGACGTCTTCTGGGGGCGATCATGTCCCGGATCAAGATTCTGGCGAAAATGGACATCGCCGAACGCAGGCGACCTCAAGACGGTCGGATCAAATTGACAGTCGGAGAAAAGGAGCTCGATCTCCGGGTTAGCATTATCCCGACTAATCACGGACAGTCTTGCGTTATGCGGTTGTTGGATAAGGACAACATCAAGGTTGGAGTGAAGCAGTTGGGGTTAGCCGAGCGGGACTTCAAGATTTTCTCCGGCTTGATTAAGCGACCTAATGGTATTTTCCTTGTGACCGGGCCGACGGGATCGGGAAAGACGACCACTTTGTACGCGGCATTGAATGCTCTCAATCGGCCTGACCGCAAGATCATCACCGCTGAGGACCCCGTCGAATACTATTTGCCCGGGATCAATCA
>JALOQZ010000090.1 GCA_025459245.1 Pirellula sp. | reverse complement strand
ATCCGCAAACTCCGAGCCGGAAAGAGGACGAACTGGGTTGATCAAGTCGTCTGCAATGCTACTGCTCGTTCCGACATAGATGCCGTTGTTCGAGAACAAATAAGCGGACGTGTTGGGTCGGTTTAATCCGTCCGCGTAGTCGACGTCGATCGCGATCGGATAAGTTGTCCCAAAGGATGGCTGGAGCAGATCGGTATCGCCGAGAGTGAAACGGATCAAATTGGGCGCACCACCAGTCAACTGACCAGCGACGCTAATGGCCCCCGCGTCTGTGTAGTGGAGATTCCCTACTTCGGTCACACCATCGTTGTTGCCATCGAACATGTTTACGTGCGCTTCGCCCGTCAACGGCGAGTGCGCTGGCAAACCGGTCGTATGAACACCGTTCGTCGCATATCGAATGTCGGCGTAGCTAACAATCGAACCGGCGAACTCTTGCGCATCTCGCATTCGGACCTGCACGGTATAGGAACCGTTGGTCAAGCCTGCAGCCGAATTGTCGATATTGGTGCTTCTCGATCGTACACGGAAGAAGTAGGTACTGATCGTGCCATTGATTCCTGGCAACAACACGCGAAGTGCTGCATCTCTTGGATTGGTCGTGAAGTCATCTTTGAGCAATCCAGATTCGTTGCGGCGCGAGACGGCGTTGTTTCGCTTCACAATCGGATTGACAGCAGTACTGTCAACCAAGGAAGTGATTTCAATCAACGAAGGATTGAGTTGCTCGTCGGTGCTATTATCACTCCGCGCCAACAAAGCACCACTCGCATCGAGAATCTCGATGACGCTATCAAGGGTGTAGCTGGTCGCGTCGATGTCAAACCAAACTTCCGTACCCGCTGTCGCTGAGAAGCTATAGATGTCTTGATCGTTCGGCTCGCTAATCACACCTTCGACAACAAACCCGAGAATGCGATTCTCATCACTCGCTTGGGCATTCGGCGCGAGAACTCCCAAGTATTGAGACAAGGTCACGGAGTCGTTCGTTCCGGGAGCGATGGTGGTCGGCGATTCGACTTCCATCACCGTCTGAACATTGCGATCGTTGCTGTAGGTATCAAATACCAAGGATCGCCAATCACCAGGACGCGGAACTGTCGCTATGCCATCGTTGTTCGTATCGGTTTGCGGCCGACCATCCGGTTGCGTTCCCGCGCCGACGGTGTCATCCCTCAAACTGGTAAACACGACAGGGAAGCCCGGTTGACCAATCACTTGGATGGTTCCACCCACGCGATCTGGAGTGCTGCTGTAATTGCCCGTCGCTGTGAAACCTGTTCCACGCTCTTTGTCAAAGTTAGACCCCTGTCCCTCCATCTTGATCACGAGGGATTCATTGATCGCACTTTGCAATCGAAGACCATTTCCGTGCTCCAAGTTTGAAACGACAACCGAATCAAACAACACGTGAACGATGTCGGTATCGTCCCAAACGCTCTCAGTGGTCAGATAATTGCGGGGAAGATCGCGAACCGAAAGAACCGTGGTATCCGTGCTATTGGTCGCTGCGTCGGCGCGAATTTCAAGCCCGTTGATACCGTTGTTGAACAACTTGTTGCCACGGAACAAGGGCCCTCGGTTAGCGTCAAGGGTAAGGTCGCGATCGATCTCTCCAGTCTGACGACCTGAATCCCCTCGCAACTTCGAGTCCATCGAATTGACATCGATGGTCATCGCAGTTCCTTGGTTGTTCTGGAAGACGTTGTTCAACAACACCGGCTGTGTTCCACGGATGAACACAGTTGAACCACGGCTGGCATTGTTCCCGAATGGGAAATTCTCGTTAGCAGGTCTACCCAACCGGTCGATCGGCCCTTGGCCGCCCATCCCATTGGCGTTTTCTTCAAATACCGTATTCGCAATTCGTCCATTGGCTTGCTGTAGCTCAATGGGGCTAAACGCCTTCAATGTACCTTCGATACGGGACACACCGCCTGCGAACGCGAAGACTGCGTTGTCGAGCTGCAATGTCGAACCTGGAGATGCGTACACGCCGCTCCAATCTCGAGGATTGGCGTCGTTGTCCGCGTTCCTTCCATTGTTGTTGGTGTCGAATGTTCCACCTGCGCCGAACCGATCGTCTTGTTTACTGGTGAACACGACACGGCCATCGATCGTTCCCTCTGCCAGCAATTGAGCGCTGTGTCCAATCTCGATCCGCGTCCCTTCCAGCTTGATGACCGTTCCCGGATCGATTGCCAAAGAGGCGTCCAATCGCGGGCGAACATTGCCCATTGCCAGGACCGACAACGGCGATCCCGACAACGCGCCAGTATCCGTAAAGGTTGTAACTCCCGTTGCGGTGATCTCACCAGCCAACACGAATGTACCAGCTCCACCTGGAGCGCTTCGATAGATCCGACGGGTCGCATACCCCTCCTGCAATGCAGGGAGATTGGTCAATCGAACCGTTCGATTCGCTGCGGTGGTCGAAACTGTCGCCGTCGCATTCGATGCGAGACTTTCGCGACCGGCTGCATCTACCATCACCACACGATAGGTGTACGTGGTCGACGCATTCAATGTCCCTGCGGCCAATGTCGAAAGTCCCACACCTGTCACGGTAGGTCGATCTCGCAGCAAAGTAGCAGCACCATCCGCTGGCTGTTGACCACGATCCAAAAAGCTTGTCGATCCACCGTCCAACTCAGCAACCAATCGATACGATCCGCTTCCGGAACTATCGCTTCGGTAAATACGCCGCGTTACATACTCGCCACTCACTCCAGGAATGCCGAAAACACTAACGGCAGATTGCCCCGGTGCCACAATCACACTCTGGGTTGGATCGGAAGGCGGGGTTTCATATCCGTACTGATCAACAAACGTGATCTTGTAGTTGTAGGTACCGGGTAACAACACCCCACCGGTTCGAGCTTGAAGCGATATCAAATTCGAGGAAACGAGGGTCGTATCCAACAATCCCGCACCAGGTCTTCCCTGAATGAGAATGTTTTCAGCGATTACGTGTGTGACGTCGGTATCATCAAATCGCCCAGGGACCGTCAACTGCTTAAGTTCCCCACCAGCAGGTGTGGAAACTTTGACAAACATTCCATTGATCGAGTTATTGATCAACGTATTGTTGTGAATGTCGGGACCAACCCGATCGTAATCCGGTGTAAACGAACCTTTGCGTTGGTAAATCGGTTCGCTAAAGAGTGTCTCTTGGAAACTGTCCGGAGTCGCACTCAACGCTGCATCTGCACCATTGCTGATGCGATTATAAGAGATCGTCGGACGCATATCCGCGATCTGAATCGAGTTAACAATCTGTTGCACCGAATCAATCACAACAGCGCTGGACCCACCGTAGCGGATATCGGCGTGATTCACGTACTGAAGGAAAATGCCCTCATCTTCCAAATCGAATCGCCCTGCAGCCTTGTCTAGATCCCGCTTAAAGAGCAACCCACCCCAGTTCCCAGGGGCTGGAGTTGTCGTCGGGGTGTAGTTGTCCAATCCGATGGATTCATCGAGCCAAGAAGTAAAGAACACACTTCCGGGTGCAACGGAACCATTGCTGAGCTTGATCGCGTTCCCCGCGTTGTCCAATAGAACCGGAGCCCCCAAAACCTGCAACGCACCACCGCTTCGATCGACTCCCAGTGTCGAGCTTCCGACCCCGATTCGAGAACGATTCGATTTGAAAATCGCTCCGGCATCTACCATGACCGTAACGCCGCGTGGCACATCCATGGTCGGACCATCGGACAAAATCGATCCCGCTAACAATCCAAAGCCGATTTCGTAGGCAACGTTGTCCGCAACGGTCTCCAAGCGACCATCATTACCGCCGTTTCCTACAATCCGAACAATGTCACCAGGGAACGTCGCACCAAAGGCATTCGGAACTCCGATGCCTGCGATATTGTTGAACGGCTTCGAGAGCGAACCGTCGGAGTTAGGGCCCGCTGTCTTGTCGACGAAAATGGTTTTGCCCAAAACATCGATCACGGTCAGATCCGGCGAAAGCTGCAGATTGCGCTCGCCTTGTAAAGTCACCGTACCTCCAACCGCGGACGCAAAAATTCCAAGCTCGCCACGCGAGTTAATGGCGGCGACAACCGCAGCGGCCAAGTCCGCTTCGGTGCTTGAATTCGTATAAGGAATACGCGTATTGCCGGTTCCAATGTTCGTGTCCGAACTGAATTCGAATCGGCGCACGACACCGTTGCTTCCGGTCAAAGTGATCAATCGACCTTCCAATGCCGATGAGCCACCGGCATTGAAATTAAAGGATCGATTCAGCTGACGCGTTTCAAACCAGAAGTTGTAAACACCTCCTGGCGTCCCATCTGCGTCACCATCGAGCGGTACCGAAATACCATTCGCCTCCGCAATGTCTTGAATCGAGTCAGCAGAATCGGTCTGAGCTCGGAAACTCAATCGCAAATCATACTTGCCCTGCGTACGACCGCCCGTACCAGTACCTGGAATGACGGGGTCATAACTGTCGTTTCCAGATGCCGACACACCGATGTAGTAAACACCGGAGTCCAAATTCATTCGAATGAGCGAATCGTCGCTGAAATAGTTGTCGTTCTGAGCAATCAAATCGACCCGACCACCCTTCAACGTGATCGGCGAATAGGTGATGTCTCGATTGCCTAGCAGAGTCGATGGTGCACCCGCTAGCAACTCCACTTTGACCAAGCTGCGCGCTGCCGGATCGTTGTCCAACGCCGCAATGAATTCGGCCAAAGTCGACTCGCTTCCAACGGTCGAGTTCAAATCGATCGAAATCGCATTCGGGAATACTTGCACCAATGGGGATGCCCCCACACCACGCGGACTTCGGGTGACGAAAACTTGAAGATTGTTTCCAAGCTTGCCTGACTGAACCGCGGTAAATTTGACTTGAACCGACTGCCCTAAATTCAATGTGGACAATGCCGTGGCTTGTACTTCTTTATACAACGCCAGCCGTGTGTCCAAGCTGCTGCTGCTTGCAGCCCGCTCCGCAAATGTCTCTGCGACGAAGACGCCAGACCTCGATGCTCCATTCGGCCCGAAATCGATATCGAATCGATAAAGGTCAATGTCGCTTCCCTCTGGTCGATGAATGTACTGACCATGGAGAACATCTTGGTTCCCGGGGAAAACGGGCTCAAAGTTTCGATTGGATCCAGCAGGTGGGAACGTAATGAATCCGGTATCGAAGTTCATCAAATTGGAGGCGTCCAGATTGCCCGCATTGGACAGCCCCAACATCAACCCAACACTGGCGGCGACGGAACGACTGAAGTCTTCGGCGTAGTTATCTTCCCAAGCATTGCTCGCCGAGAAAACAGCGAGCGAGTTTTGATAGGTTGGATCGATCCGCACTGCAAACGATGGGCCTTGCTGTACTCGCAACCCAGAGCCGCTTGCAGCTGCCAATTCACCTAAAGCGAATGTCAATCCACTGTTGGCTGTCTCAATGAACTGTACTCCGAGCTGATTGCTCCAAAGAGCGAGCGCCTCGCGAACGCGTTCCTTTTGCTTTTCGGTGATCGCATTCGTAACAGCACTGCCGTTTACCGTCCCATAGTTTGACCGGAAATTGTAGAACAGGGTGCGAATGCCAGGGAAATCATCCCCGCCAAAGGATGGATTGATGTGGTTCTCGAATACCTCCGGAACAACCCGCTGCCCCGGATCGTCCGCGGCGCCGATGAGATCGAGCAAGTGCGTTTCGGCATCGATCGTCGATGTCAACAACAGGCTAGTCATCGGAACTGCCGAAGATCCAATGGTCCCCAGATTGGTCGAAGTCTGGAACGTGCTTCCCATCCCGACCAAGGTTGCCGAATAATTGATCGGTCGGTTGCCTACCACAAAGCTGCCATTCGACCCAGGTTCCAACGTCGTCCGAATCAACGATGCGGCCGCGGAAGCCTCCAACGCTTCGATGACTTGATTGACCGTCGCCGTGTCGGATCGCAAATCAACAGTGATCACATTGCCCGCGACCGAAACGGTGGGCAAGCCCCCTGCATTGCTATTGGTGAACCGAACCGAAGTTCCCGAACCAGCTTCCCCTAGTTGACGCGAAGTGAACCGAACCTTTGCCGCGCCGTTCGAGTTCATGTCGATGATAGCCGTCGCTGCCGCTTCCCCTGAAACTGGAGACATCGGAGCCGACTCACGAGTACCGATTCGCAAACGGAAGGAACTGGCAGGAGCAAAAGGACCAGCCAATCGATCGATGTCATCATTGAACTTCAGCGTCGCCGTGTTTGCCGATGCGTTGTAACGAACCGAGACTGGCAAGAAAGGAGCGAGATCATCGGTGTTGCGAACCGTGTCCGCCGTGTAGATCAATTGGTAGAACTCTGGGTTCTCTACGCTCCGCTGGGTGGGGTTACCCGCGCTGTCGTTCTCAACCAAGAGCTTGTCGTTGTCGAAGTAAACGATGACCGTGTCCCGCAACTGCTGCAATTGGCCCGATGCATTACGGACGACAGGCTGCGGCACCACCCCAGTGACCTTCGCACCCAAATCCAAACGGAAATCAATGGTATCCTGACGGGTGTTCGCAACCGTTGGAACAAAGAATTCACCATCGGTGTTCCGAAGCCCACGGATGCCTTGACCTGGATCATCAAAACCAAAGATCTCCAAACGATAAACATCGTCTGGCAAGTTCTCTGCGAATCGAAGTGTGACCTCATTTTCATTCGGACGATCACCAATAACCACCGCCCCCGGCTGAATGATGATGTCATTGTTCGACCGCATCACAATCGGCGAATAAGACGAAGTCGCCGCGCTGCCAAGCCGTGTCGTGGCCAAGCCACCATTCACCTTGGCAGACATGCGAGGAGACACAACCGACGATGAGTTGATCGCATCCACCAATCCTTGAGCCGTAATGAGCGCGGTCGGATTGGAGTTCAATACAATACCAATGACGCTCCCATTGACGCTAAAGCTAGGGCCCGCCGAAGGTCCCAAATTCGAGGCGCTCACTTGGATCGTCAACACATCCGACGCGTTGCGACTGGTGAACTGCAAATCGACCGCACCCACCGTTCCGAAGTCGCTGGACACAGACGGCAAGCTGAATGAGCCATCCCCGCCTGCGCGTGAAACTCGGATGCCACCCACCGTTGCAGCATCGATCACTTGCGCATCATCGAAGCGGAACGTCAGCTCCTTTGGCGCAATCTGACGGATCACTCCGTTCTCGATCAAATCGCTATTGTTCGGCTGGACACCGATCAATCGTGGCCCGACAGCCATCAATTGACGAGACTCCAACGTCTCAATGAGACTCTTGCGGAACGCAAAGCGCTTGCCCCGCTTAGCTTGACTCGATTCACTCCCTCGCGAAGCATTGCCTTGCGGCTGCGAAGGATCGTTTTGGGGGGCTTGGGAAGAGAACTTGTTGCGAAGCCGGCGGATGGTCATCACCAACCCTCAGTGCAAAGGTAGCTTGGAACCCCACAGCAACTGGCCGCTGCAGGGAAAGGACTAGTTGATCGCCTCAGAGAGAGCAGCTAACGGCGTTTGATTTCACCTTGCGCATCGCCCCCCCATGAGAACTCACGGTTTCGAGTATAATTGGACCGATTTGGGATGCAAATTTGTATGCGATACGCGAACTATTCCGAGCTCACTCATCCTTAAATTGCCCCCCTGTTGGGGGTGTTCCCGACCCTCACGCCGACCAAAAATCAAGCTGCTTGGGGAAGAATCGACCGCGAACTACTCGTTCAAAACTGCGTAACATGCGGGTTATGCAGACTTTGACGTCGATTTGGATGCAAAGGAGGGGGAATAGTTCCCCCCGGAATGCTTGGAAATCAATCAGAAAACATTTCGAGAAAAATTTTGACGCAATTCGCTATCCTCCGGCACGAGTACCCTGCCGGTGATCTTCGCCGAGACCACTGGGACCTGCTCTTGGAACCTCCCAAAACTACAGCAGAAGCCCCTTTGCTTCTATGCTTTGCGATTCAAGCTCCGGTCGCTGAGTGGAATGGATCGCTCGTTCAGAAACTACCTGACCACCGACGCCTATACCTGCACTACGAGGGCCCGATCAGCAACGACAGGGGATTTGTCCAACGAATCGCAACGGGAGAGATCGATTGGAGAGAGATCACCGAAGATACCCTTCGCTGCAATCTCAAGTGCGCGCCGGCGAACAGCCCATCCGAATGGTGCCAAGAGTCCATTCGCTGCGAACTTCGTAAAAAAACCATCGCCCAATTCACCGAAGAAGGGGACGGTTTTCATCCAAACGGCGAAAACCTGGAATGGTGGAAACTAGAGTGGCGACCGCAAAGCCTCTGACGCGGAAAAACCTCAGCATTTCCCGAGGGATTCTGGCTGCCTTTTTTTAGGCCTTCGTCCAGTCGCGACGCTGGCGACTGCTTGGAATACCCATCTTCTTCCGATATTTGGTAATGGTTCGACGCGCCACTCCAAGCCCATGCTTTTTGAGCTGCTCGACCAAATCATCATCGCTTAGCGGATTGGACTTATCCTCTTTGTCGATAATCTCCTGAAGCTTCATCCGGATCGTCTCGTAAGCGACGTCCTCACCGTCCGCACTGGTCGTCCCGAAAACAAAGAAGCGACGAAGAGGGAAAATGCCGCGCGGCGTCTGGATCCACTTGTCATCGACTGCCCGAGACACCGTCGTCACGTGCACGCCGACCTTGTCCGCGATCTGCTGCATCTTCAAAGGCTCGATAGCCTCAGGGCCTTCGTCCAAGAATCGTTTCTGATAGTTGACGATCTCCTGCGAAACCTTGGTTAGCGTCCTCTGACGCTGCTGGATGGATTCTATCAACCACTGAGCGCTGCCGATCTTTCGCTTGATGAACTCTCGCTCTTCCTCAGTCGCAGTCGGATCCGCCAATCTGCGGCGATAATACTCACTGATCCGAAGAGGCGGCAGGGAATCGTCGACCAAGCGAACCGTGTAAACACCTTCTTCGTTGGGCTCGACAATCACGTCAGGCGTCACAACCGGCACAATCACTTCCATGAACGCCGCGCCAGGCTTGGGATTGAGCCGGTGCAACTCCTCCCGAATCTCTTTGATCAATTCCAATGAATAGCCGGTCTTCTTTTGAATCACCGGAAGGCGGTTCTCTGCGAGATCGTCCAAATGCTGCGAGATGACGGTCTTCATCTCTTCGGCCAAATAATCTTCAGCCCGGATTTGATTGAGCAAACACTCCTTCAACGTCCGCGCTGCAATCCCAGCGGGCTCCATCGACTGCACGACCGATAACGCTTGCTCGGCAACCTGCAAATCGGAAGGCTTGTGATCAGGTGGAAGAATGTCGGCCAACGATGTCTTCAGATAACCACCGTCCCGAGCATCCAAACAGGATATGATCCGCTCGGCAATACGCTCGACATCCTCATCGATATCCATTTCGGCCAATTGATGCAGCAGATAATCATTAAGCGATTCTGGACGCTCCGCCGCATTGGCCATCAGATCATGCGCTCGATCCGCGTCCTCCTGAACTCGATTGCTGGACCGACGAAAATCATCGAACGTGTCCGGCATGTCCCCGTCCATGTTCGCCAACCGCTCGAAATCCTCGGCGTTGGATTGCCCATCCTGCACAACCAACTCTTTCTCATCCTCCGTGCGCGATGCGTTCGGATTGACAGTATCGTCGTGCTCCTCGTCAGGCAAACTCTCATCCCGCTCTTCCACCTCGAGCATGGGATTCTCGTTCATTTCCTGCTCGATCCGCTCCTGCAATGCCATGATCGGGAGCTGCAATATCTCCATCGACTGGATCATCCGTGGAGCCAGCTTCTGCGTTTGGATCTGGCGTGCTTCGAGTCCGAACGAAAGACGCATAATTCAGTTGTGTCCCACTGATATAAAAGGAGATGTACCCCTACACTGTACCACTTCAATAGAGGCAAGTGCAGACTTGTTCCCCAAAAAAATTCCGAAGCGGAACGAAATTTGCTGCAACGAATGCCGCCTCGAGGGGGCGCAGCGGACCAAATCTGGCTGGGGGCAATCCGATTTAGCAGATCGACCATGGAACCAAAACCTCAATTCGCCCCACCCTGCGAGCAACAGGCTTCAATAGCTTCCCCAGGGCCCAGCATTTCTCTTGAAGAATTACAGTCCCGGGTCGACAATTGGATTCGAACCGTCGGTGTCCGTTATTTCAGCGAACTCACCAACCTAGCAGTACTCATGGAGGAAGTGGGTGAGTTGGCGCGTCTGATCTCGCGCACCTATGGGGACCAAAGTTTCAAAAAGACGGATCTTGGCCGGGACCTTGCAGACGAAATGGCGGACGTCCTCTTTGTGCTGGTTTGCCTAGCTAACCAAACCAACGTCGATTTATCGCAAGCGATCTTGAGAAACCTGGAAAAGAAAACCATTCGCGACGCCGATCGACACAAATCCAACCCAAAGCTTTCCAATGGCGGATAATAAACCAAACCAAAGCGCCTCCACCAATACACCTTCCCCGATCGAGGAAACGAATATGAGCCTTACCATCATGCGCCGGATCAAATTCTGCGCAGGCCACCGCCTCTACAAGCACGGCGGAAAATGCGAACATTTCCACGGCCACAACTACATCGCAGACTTCTTCGTTTCCGGTGAAAATCAAGATTCCGTCGGGCGCGTCATGGATTTCTCTCACCTGAAATCGAAGTGCAAGGGCTGGCTCGATGAGAATTGGGACCACAGTTTCTTGGTCTACGAAAAGGACCAAAACGCGATCGAGGCTCTTCAAATGGTGAAGCCCTCCCGGCTATTCCTGATGCCCTACAACCCAACCGCGGAGAACATGGCGAGATACTTGCTCGAAGAGGTCTGCCCCAAACTCCTCTCCGACGTAGGTGCTGTCGCGACACGAGTTCGCATTTGGGAAACCGACGAATCGTATGCAGAAGCAGCCATCGACTCCCGGGGGGATTTGGTCATGTCCTCCTTCGATGCGGATTCGGCCGATCGCTAAATCCGTTCGGCGATCAGATCTACCAAAACCAGCAATTTCGCCACCGTGAAACTCTTTTACACGGACCACTTTGAACTACCGCTGCCAGAGGGACATCGCTTTCCGATGTCGAAGTATCGGTTGCTACGAGATCGCGTCGTCGCAAGCCCACATCACCAAGACGATGTTCTTCTGGTCCCCCCGGCCGTTTCGCGCGAACAGCTTGCTCTTGCCCATTGCCCTTGCTACATCGACCGAGTTCTAACGGGAACGCTAAGCACTCCCGAGATAAAGCGAATCGGATTCCCTTGGTCTGAGAAAATGGTCGAACGCTCCCTCCGAAGCAGCGGCGCGACACTAGCCGCTGCCCGAGCCGCCCTAACCGACGGATTCGCAGTCAACATGGCGGGAGGAACTCACCATGCGATGCACGACGCCGGTGAAGGTTTTTGTGTCTTCAACGATGCCGCCGTCACCATACGAAACTTGATTCACGAAGGAACGATTGGTCGAGCTCTCGTGGTGGATTGCGATGTCCACCAAGGAAACGGGACGGCTCATATCCTAGGAAACGATCCTGACGTTTTCACTTGCTCTATCCACGGCGAAAAAAACTTTCCACTCAGGAAACACCCGAGTTCGCTCGATGTCGATCTCCCAGACGGAACTACGGACGCTCCGTACCTGGCCGCGCTCGAATCAGCTCTCTACCAATGCGATTCTGCCGGCCCCTACGATCTCATGATCTACCTCGCTGGCGCCGATCCCTTCGAAAACGATAGACTGGGCAGACTGAAGCTGACCAAACTCGGCCTAGCAGCCCGAGACGGAATGGTCCTCAACTTTGCAAAAGAGCGTAAAATCCCCACCGCCGTCGCCATGGCCGGCGGGTATGCTTTCGACGTCCAAGACATCGTGGATATCCACGCCCAAACGATTTCGATCGCATCCCAACTTTCCCGCTTCTAACTCGCCCTCCGCACGGAATCGGACTTGATCTTGCATCCCTCCACCACGCGATTCCTACTTGGGTGCATCTTTTTGCTCAGTGTATCGTTCGCCTTACGATGGTCCGTGATATCTTTTTCTTCGGACGCTTTCCAAGATGACCCGGACGCCTACCGATCGCTCGCTCTCTCCTGGGAGTCGACAGGCACGTTTGGACTACTGCACGATGAAACCGTTCGCCCCACGGCATTCCGCCCACCGCTCTATCCCGCTTTGCTAACTCTCCTCGCTCAACGCGATGCGAGCAACAATCCATTCCTCTCTGCTTCGCCAATCGGAATTCTGCATGCACTGCTCGGCGCACTGACCGCAGTGGGTGCATCGATGTGCTTCTACCTGTGGCCACCGATCAAAACGACTCCGAATCCAGCCGAACGCGAAAGAAATCGGCTCCTCTGGAGCTTGTGCCCAGGAATCTTGGTAACGTGCGATCCAATCCTTATTCGACAGTCACAACTCATCATGACAGAGACGCTTGCCACGTTTCTCATGACTCTCACGATGGTGGGTGTCCTTTGGCGAACCACCCAGTCCAGTCGATTCCACAAGCGAACGCTAATCGCATTCGACTTCTCTCTCGGCCTCCTGTTCGGACTCCAATGCCTTTGCCGTCCAACCGCTCTTGCTTGGCTCATTCTCTGGCTCGCCGGAGTACTTATTTTGGTCTTGTATCGTTCAGGCCCCGCCAGGAGCGACGCAATCGGCGATTCATCATCGACCTGGGTTCGCTCGTCGACACTCTATCTTGCCGGGACGTTGCTCGTCCTGCTCCCGTGGGGATTGCGTAACTGGTATGAGATTGGATCGTTTCGGCTGACCACCACGCACGGAGGATACACGCTTCTGCTCGCGAACAATGATGCTCCTGGGACGAAACAGCCTTTTTCGACGAATGGGCAAATCAAAAAGCAACGATAACAAATGAACTAGAAGAAGATAAACTTGCCCAATCCATCGCTTGGCAAACCATCCAAAACCGCCCATGGGACTTCGCAAAGTCATGCCTCATTCGCATGGGTTGGCTCTGGGCCCCTTGGCCCAATCAATCCAGCCGCGCAGTCCAAACGGTCATCGGAATCTGGTATGGCACCCTCTATCTCTTGGCCCTTACGGGCTTCTACAAAGCACTGAAACGGCGTAATCTCTCGAGCCTACCCCAACAAGCAACCTGGCTGCTCGCATCCATTCTTCTCAGCGTCACGTGCGTGCACGCCGTCTACTGGAGCAACATGCGAATGCGTTCTGTTTGCATTCCGAGCCTAGCGATTCTCGCTTCCCTGCCGCTACTCCCTACTGCTCCAAAAGAAAACACCATGCCCACTCGAAAGGAGTAAGTGGACATGGTGCTCGAAATCTTTCTTGCGATCAATCCATTGACGATCGATCGATCCGAAAGCCGTCGCTAAGCAACTTGCTTTAAAAACCCTTCAAGCATCTTCGCTCGAACAGGGTTCTGTAGCTTCGCCACTGCCTTGGCTTCGATCTGCCGAACACGTTCGCGTGTCACTTTGAAGATCCGACCAACTTCTTCCAACGTGTAGGAATATCCATCGGTAAGCCCATATCGCAATCGAATAATCTCTCGTTCGCGATAGGTCAGTGTCTTTAACAGCGAATCGATTCGATCTCGAAGGACACCGTTGCTGGCGTTGCGAACAGGATTGTCGCTCGCGGGGTCTTCCAAGAACTCGCCGAACGCGTTGTCTTCCCCTTCGCCCACAGGTCGATCCAAACTGATAGGGCTACGACCGATGTCGAGCACGCGTTGCACTTCTTCCACCGCCAACTGAGCGACCTCAGCGATCTCAAGCATAGTGGGTTCGCGTCGAAGCTCTTGAGTAAGTTGCTTTTGAATATTGCGCAACTTGCTCAACACGTCGATCATGTGAACCGGAATTCGAATCGTGCGGGCTTGATCGGAAATCGCTCGCGTAATCGCTTGACGAATCCACCACGTTGCATAGGTGGAGAACTTGAATCCACGGCGATACTCGTACTTGTCCACCGCTCGCATCAAACCGGTGTTTCCTTCTTGAATCAGATCCAAGAAACTGAGTCCGCGATTGCGATACTTCTTGGCGATCGAAACGACCAACCGAAGATTGCCGCTCGAGAGCTGTCGCTTGACATTCTCGTACTCCTTAAAATTCCTGCGGAACTCTTCGCATCGGGTACGAAGCGATCGCGGACTCTCCTGCGTGGTCATGATCAAATGACGGAGCTCGGACACAAATCGACTCAGCTCCATCGGATTGCTTCCCGTGCTTCGCAAAAACTGAATCCGGTTCTGCAAGAAATCCATGCGCTGCGAATATTGCTCCAACTGGCGCATTAACGGAATCACCCGACGCGATCGCAACGAAAGCTCTTCGACCAATACCAACGACTTGAGCCGTCGTCGCTGATACTGACGTCGTGCATTACCCTTTTCTTCCTCGCTTGTACTGCGACGAACGATCGTCTGAAAATCGTGCCGATTCTCTTCGATCAACGCATCGAGCGTTCGGAGATTGTGGGGCATCCGCGCGGTGATCTGCTCTTTGGTCAGACGCTCTGTCAACGAAACCTTGATCGTTCGATCAAAAGGCAACGCTCCCGCGGCCACCTTGCGAAGAATTTCAACCGTATGCCGAAGGGCGAAGTCATTACCCAACACCGCACGTCGAAACTTGCGACGTGTGATTTCTATCTTCTTAGCCAACGAAATCTCTTGCTCGCGGGTGAGCAAAGGAATCTCGCACATTTGACTGAGATAGAGCCGAATCGGATCGTTCGTCAAACGGGGGGAAGGCTCATGACTAACAGGTGCACCGGAGCCTTCAGCTGCCTTTTCCGCTACACTTTTTGTGACAGATGACTCGACTTCGTCGACGATCTCAACACCCGCTCGCTCCAACGCGAAAAGGAGCTGGTCCAACTTATCCGCACTATTGGCTTCGTCGGGGAGGTAGCTGTTGACTTGATCGTAAGTCAAGAATCCTTGCGTACGACCGAGATCCAACAATTGCTGCAAATCAAACGCTTGCGCTTCCACGGCATCAACTCCTTTTGACAGTGGTCTTCGTTGTCGCGAAAGAAGCATCCGCTGCTCTTCCGTTTGGGTCAACAACGCTGGGTTTTTACGGGGTATCTGTCTCGACCAACCCATGCTTCAACCGAGCTTGTTGCACGATTTGTGCAAGCAGATCGATCGCGGTGTTGTCGTCGATTTGTTTGTTTTCCAACAAGCTTATTTGCTGACGGCGATGAGCTCGATCCTCTTGACCGCTCAATCGCTCGCATAGCGAGTGGAGGCGTTCCTCAGGGCTCAACTTCGAGTAAGACAACTTTTCAGCTGCTTTGGACTCAATGCTGACCAAGACGCTTTTGACTCCTGCGTCTTCGACTGCCGAGAGAACACTCTCAAAGTCTAACGTGTGTCCGGCGAGTTCCAAGTCTAAATAGGTTTGAAATATCTTTTTTGCCGTATGACAGCTTAAGTTCCCCACTGGGAATCGCTCGATCGCCATCGGTACCAAATCAGCATACAAAACCATCACTTCAAACAACTCGCATTCGATAGCATTCAACTCCGAATAGCGGCACAAGACATTCCCGGTGCTCGATGTATCCCCAGAGCTCTCCGAAATATTCGTACTTCTAGGTGCAGCGGCTTGTTCGGAAGATTGTGATGCGTGATTTCCATCCACGGATGGGCCGCTCGCAGCCGCTTTTGAAAAATTCTGACGGAACTCTTGTCGCTGCTTGGCTCGCTCGATCGCACTGCGACGGATGGACTCCATTCGCATGCGAATCTCGGACGGCTCGATCCCGAACTGACGCCCCAATCTGGCGATCAACTGATCGTGTCTCAATCGCAACGCTTCATTCGAGAGCAAGGAATCCTTGCTAACGCGCGACATGGTTTCTAAAACATCTTCGAGCGCGGTATTCGCCTTGTGCGTATCGAGCAACGGATCAAACCCTTGGCAAACAACCCGCAGCTTGTGCTCAAGTGCATCGACGGCGCCTCCGACCAACTCTTTCAACTCCTCGCCCGAGCGCTGCATGAGGAAATCGCACGGGTCTAAGCCATCCGGCAAGGTCAGGATACGCAAATCCATTTGTTCGGTGACGAACAATTCGAGAATCTCTCGCGTTCGTCGCTGCCCCGCTTCATCACCGTCCAACAACAGTACGACGGAGTCGCAATAGCGACGGAGCAACTTGATCTGATGCTCGCCGAGCGCCGTTCCGCAACATGCGACCGCATTGGTGATCCCGTGCTGCGCCGACATGATGACGTCGGTATAGCCCTCCATCACAATCGCTTGTTTGGCTTTTACAATCGCATCGCGAGCCAGATCCAACCCATACAATTGATGGCTCTTGTGATACAAACGCGTTTCGCTGCAGTTCACATACTTGGCCATATCCGAACTCGCCCCCGGTAGCACGCGACCTCCTACCGCGATGGGACGAGATTGAACGTCTCGGATCGGAAATATCGCGCGGTTGCGAAAACGGTCATATCGAGAACCTCTCTCTCCTCGAGCGACCAACCCGACATGCTCGAGCACATCAGCTCCAATCCCCTTGGCACTCGCTCGATCGATAAGCCACGACCAACTCTCCGGCGCAAAACCGAGCTGAAATCGTCGAATGCTCTCGTCGGATAACCCTCTGTCTTGAAGATACTGCCTCGCAGCAGCCCCTTCCGGAGCGCTCGCCAAACATTGCTGAAACTCTTGGACCGCCCAAGCCATGGCGTCATAGAGCCGCTTTTTGTCGTCCCGGCTGCCTTTTCCCTTGGCCTCTTCGAGCACGATCCCAACGCGATCGGCCAACATGCGCAAAGCCTCTGGAAAGCCAACGTTTTCCCGCTTCATCACCCAGCTGAAAACGTCCCCACCCACGTCGCAAACCCAGCACTTCCAAGTCTGACGATCGGGATTGACCTGCAAACTGGGGCGGCGATCGTCATGGAATGGGCAAGCCGCTACGAAACCGCGACCTTGCCGACGGAGCTCCGTGTAGCTGCTGATCAAGTCAACAATGTTGACCGATAGGCGAACTCTGTCTTTGACTTCGTTGTCTATCGCGAAGGACACTGGTATCTCCTAGCAAACCAACTCGATGCAAAGCAGCAAGCTCGATTCGCGTGTCTCTTCCAGGTGCGGGTCCTGTGCCCGTTGCCATCGCCCTGCCTCAACGTTGCGGACGTCGGAGCAATTTTGGGTCGGCGACGCAAGAGCAATTGAGTCATCCGTAACTCGGGGGAAGAGTATGGTGCGATTCGATCGACCGAGTCAACATCAGTTTCTACAATTCGTAAAGATTACGCACTCCTCACGAAACCGATTTCATAGTACCCTTTTTGCTCGCAAATAGAAGCCTTCGATCTCCCCTCTACAGAACTTGATAAAGCATGTTCGAACACCTGCCGATCGCTCCTCCCGATTCCATCCTCGGACTTGCCGATGCCTTCGCAAAAGATCCGCGACCTGGCAAAATCAACCTCACCGTCGGTGTCTATAAAACGGAGGACGGCGCCACCCCTATTTTGGCGACCGTAAAAAAGGCGGAAGTGAAGCTTCTGAACACCGAAAACACCAAAGGCTACATGCCCATCGAAGGACACCAGGAATACCTGCGGGGGGTGGTGAACCTTGTTTTTGGCTCCGAACTGGAACACGGACGAGTGGCTGCCGCTCAGACTCCAGGAGGAACCGGTGCCCTCCGCGTCGGAGCGGACACGGTCGCAAAACATTTTCCCGGCACCCGAATTTGGCTGAGCAACCCGACTTGGGCGAACCATGGATCGATCTTCCAAGCCGCTGGCCTCGAAACGAACGTTTATTCTTATTTGTCGTCCGACAAGACATCTCTCGACTTCTCGGCGATGATTCAAGACCTGGAGACCAACGGCCGCCGCGGCGACTTGGTCTGCCTCCACGCTTGCTGCCACAACCCTACCGGAATCGATCCAACCCTCGCCCAATGGGAACAAATTGCAGAGCTGCTTGCACAAAAAGGAATGATCCCCTTTGTCGACTTTGCCTACCAAGGTTTCGGGGATGGCCTCGAGGAAGACGCCAAACCCCTGCACACATTGCTAAAGAAGAACTCGGAAGCCATCGTCTGCAGCTCGTTCTCGAAGAACTTCGGTCTCTACTCGGAACGAGTCGGTGCGGTCATGCTGGTTAGCACCGAAGCGTCCAAAACCGAAGCTGCTTTGAGCCAAATCCGTCAAGCCATCCGATGCAACTACAGCAATCCACCCCGACACGGCGCTTCCACTGTAGCCACCATCCTCAGCGATCCTACCCTCCACTCGGAGTGGGTGTCCGAAGTCAACGCGATGCGCGATCGAATCTCGCAAATGCGAAACATGTTTATCGACGGTATGAAGAAGACCGGTATCGATCGCGACTTCTCTTTCCTTGCAAGCCAAAAGGGAATGTTCTCCTACAGCGGCTTGAACAACATGCAAGCGGATTGGCTGAAGAACGAGCGAGCGATTTACATCGTTGGCACGGGACGAATCAACGTCGCAGGCATGGCACCACAAACGATGGACACTCTCTGCAACGCGATCGCAGATTGCCTGCGGGCTACGCGATAAACCTCGAGGAGCGATAGCCCCTTGCTGAGACGATTCTACTCAGCAAGGGTCTTCATCGCATCAGGGGCAGGAACATTGACTTCACTCCGGGGAAGAACGAACTCAAACGTCGTCCCTTCTCCGACTTGGGACCGAACATGGATCGTGCCGCCATGCTCTTGAGCGATCTTTAGACTGACCGGCAGTCCAAGCCCTGTTCCGCGACTCCCTTTGTTTGATTCAAACATCGAAAAGATTCTCTCGAGATCACTTTCAGGAATCCCAGTCCCATTGTCGGTCACTAATACGGACACTTTCTCCGACTCGGATTTCAGCTCAATCAAAACACGGCCACCTTCTTTTTCCTTGCAAGCGTCGATGGCATTCCCAACGAGGTTGAGGATCGCGCGGTGTATCGCTTCGGAATCCAACATAAGCTGAACGGCCGCTTCGGGACGATCCCATAACACCTCCGTCACTGAATCCAACGCCGTCGATCGAGCAAGCTCAGCAACGTCGTCCAGCAGATCTCGAAGATCAACCTGCTGCCTGACCGGAACGCGATCTTTGCTCATGGTGAGCATGTCCATGACCAATGATTCGATACGCTCGTGATTACGCCCGCAAATACGCCAGCCTTTAAGAATCGTTGCTAAATCCTCTCGCTTCACTCCCTCATCGACGAGGTAACTCCCCCCTTTAAGCCCCTGCACAATGTTCTTGATGTGGTGCGAAAGAGTCGCAATCGTTTGCCCCATGACCGCCAAACGCTCGGCTTGCACCATGTTCTGATAGAAATGCGTATCTTCAATCGCGAGCGCCGCTTGATGACCGATCGCGACGAGTAACTTTAAATGCTCTTCATGAAATACACGATCTGTCCTCGACGCGTACTTGCCCGCCGAGGTAGTGGTGTCGATATAGATGATCCCAACCACGCCATAACGCCCCTTCATCGGGACACAAATCGCCTCACGAATACCGCCCGCGGAGATGCTAAGACTCGGATTCCAACGATCATCTTCGCACGCATCGCTGGTCAAAACCCCCTCGCCATGCTTCGTGACATATTCCAAAATCGTCTTGCTGATCGCCATCCGTGACGATGCACCTGACTTTCGATTCTTGCGACAACTCGGCCGAAGCTCCCCTGAATCGCTATCCAGCAACATGATGCAACCTCGATCGCATTGCACCCACTGGAAAATCAACTCCAGTATCTGATGCAAAAGTTGATCGATATCCATGGTCCGGCTCACGGCGAGTGAAGTCCGATACATGATCTCCCACAAACTGCGCGAAGTCGCGTCATTCACCGCAGCCGGGGGGCCTGGCAACACTTCGTTCGAGGCGTTATCGGCATTCCAATCCGCTGTCTGATCATTGAGTGGCGCATCCGCCAACAGCCTCCCCACGATCTGCGAGGCGTCCTCGACAGAGGAGGGAACGATCGCAACCTCGCCATCCAGACTGCGAGACCTACGCAGCTTGCGCACAAACAGGAGCATCTGCTTTCCGATCTGAATCCGATCGCCGCTCGTCAGCTTGCTCTCACTAATCCGCTGATCATTGACGAAAGTCCCATTGCTGCTTCCTAGATCCTTGATCCAGTAATTCCCATCTCGAAACTCGATCAACGCGTGGTTTCGCGACGTTTCCGAATCGCTCAAATGGATTTCGCAATGACTATCTCGCCCAATTCGCTTCGCCCCCTCCTGAAGGGCGAATTGATGCCCAGCTCGTACTCCTCGAACGACCGTGATGACCGCCATGCTGCTCTTCAATCTAAAGCGTAAGCTAACTGCATACGAGAAAAACTAAGTAGACAGGCTTCGCCCCAGCAAGCAAAGCCACCTCCTGCCAACTCAGGTATCATACCTGATGCCGCCACTCCCGTGGATTACTCTCCGGTAGCGATCGGGCTAATAAGCGATCTCAGTTCAATAGGTCCTATTTGTCGTATAGGTCCTATCTACCCCACAAACTCGAATTGCGAAACGCTCCCCTGCCAACGCATTTGCATCGCGTCGATAGCATCCTCGACTCGAGACAGCTACACTTAACGAGTGCGAAAGAGGACCGCGCAATCTTCATTATTCAGGGGAGCCGAATATGACCATCCTTCGCCGACGAATCCTACAAGGGAGTTGCGCATTAGGTGGATTGCAATTTCTATCTCCTCTACAAGCGGCGAGCCCGATTCCAGACCTAGCTCCCGCCCTAAACGGTGAAGACGTTATCGCTTACGTGCATCGCGTATCCGGCCGATGGGATTGGGACCTATACCGTCGACTTCTCGGCGCGGCGAATGATTGGAAAGAAGGGGATGCAATCGTAGGTGTAGCTGCGTCCCATGAAACGGAACGACAAATCGCGAGATCGCTTCTCGAAAACACAACGCTTGAACAAATCGATGCCCATCCTCCCTTCCGGGACAACACGTGGGAGCAGATCCATTCCGATATCGATCCCCGTTCCAAAAACAGCACTAACAGCTGGACCATCGGTCAACTCAAAACATTCTTGCTCAACCGCCCCGACACGGACATCTACCCAGTCTTGCCAGGACTCTCTAGCGACTCCATCGCTTGCGTGGTGAAACTGTTATCGAATGAAGAGTTAATCTCGATTGGAAAGAAACTCTTTTTCCGTCTCCCAGGCTCGCAGATCGGTGCGAAAGGTTACATGGGAGCGCGCATCCAACCGAACTCCCCAACCGACAACCCTGACGATATTCGCTGGCAAGTCCTCAACGCCTTCTCGTATGCCGTCGGTGATGTATTGATCGGTACCAACCCGGTCTCCAGCGAACTAGCTTTGGTTGCCGCCGTCGAAGCAACTCTCAAAGACATCGTCGACACGTTTCGGATCAGCGATATCCTCCCCTACTGCGTTTTGTCGCATATCGACATTCAAGCCGAAATCGAAAATCAACGGCCCGGCTCAACAGCACTCTGGTTCCAAAGCATCGCAGGCTCGGACGCAGCGAACGCGACATTCGACCTCTCCCTCGATAAACTGCTCCGTCACACAGAAAGCAAAACGGGACGTTTTGGATTGTACTTCGAGACGGGACAAGGTGCCGACTTCTCCAACGGTCACGGTGCCGGCACGGACATGCTGATTCATGAGTCACGAAAGTATGGGTTGGCCAGAAGCCTGCAGCAGCGTTTGGCTAGCGAGAGAAAACGAAAGGGTGAAACCGGAGATGCTTGGGTCCATCTCAACGATGTCGCCGGATTCATCGGCCCCGAAGTCTTTCGAACGCGCGAACAGCTAGTTCG
>JALOQZ010000378.1 GCA_025459245.1 Pirellula sp. | reverse complement strand
GTGAGCAATCCGTCGGCGTCAAGGACCAGAAGCCCGAACCCCTCCCTCTCCGCCACCAATTCCCCTTGTACCGATTTCGTCTCTCCCTTTTCCCGGAACTGGACAGAGGTGGTGAGAGGTGAGTCGGTTGTTGATGCAGGCGACGGGACTTCGCCCCCAAAGAGTTGGGGGGTTGGAAAGGAATCGAGGAGGCAATTCAGTCCGAAAGCGGAGGCGGCGGCGGAGAGCCAAGTCCTTCGGTCGACCTTCGACGCTGGCGAGAAGGCCCCATACGAGATCGGCTTGAGGGATTCAACAGGAGTGGTTTTCTGTTTCATTGCGTGTCCTGTTGCGAAATCCGACGAGATCTCGATGGCGTCTGCGGTTAATCGAGGTCAGCAGGCGGCTTGCTGCGGAACACCGCGACGACGTCTTCTACGGGGATCACATAGAGTTGGTTGTCGACCTCGAAGTCGACGGGGATTGCGTTTTTGGGGTGGAAAAGGATTTTGTCGTATTGTTTGAGGGGTACGTCCTCATCGTGTTCGATCTGCTTGCTGATCGTAACGATTCTACCGGTGATTGTTGGAATTTCGGCCGCGTCAGGGAGGGCGATACCGCCCCGGGTCTCCCGTTTAGGTTCGTCTTTTCGGACGAGAACGCGGTATCCGATCGGTTCGATATAGTCAAAGTTCGTAGATTTTTTTGCCATGGCTCCAGCATAGGGGAGGAACGGAAATCGACAAGTACATTTGGACTTGCGTCACCTGGCAAATTCGTCATACTCCTGGGCTTTCCCCAAACGAAAACGACGGCCGGCTTGCGCGGCGATCGTGAACTTATTTGCGTGGACTTGTCCATGCGTGTCGTTATTTTGGCACCGGAATAGCTTAGTAATGATTGAAACAATCGAAGTAGCGAAGCGCGATCAACTTGGTTCGCGTGCGATGATCAAGATCCGAGA
Source organism: Pirellula sp. (assembly GCA_025459245.1). Lineage (GTDB taxonomy): Bacteria > Planctomycetota > Planctomycetia > Pirellulales > Pirellulaceae > JBKCUI01. The sequence goes on along the minus strand of JALOQZ010000378.1, from coordinate 2,620 downwards.
AAAAGGTTTGGTGCCTGCGATTTTGTATGGTCACGGCGAAGAGAACATCTGCCTGACCTTGCCGCTAGACACTGTCAACAAGCTGATCAAGCATGGCACGAAACTTGTGAATTTGACAGGTTCTGTCACCGACACCGCCCTATTGCGGTCGGTGCAATGGAGCAGCATGGGCGACTACGTTATTCACGTGGACTTTGCCCGCGTATCGCAGACCGAGACGGTCGACGTGACCTTGCCAGTCCATTTGCATGGCGAGGCCCCTGGTGCGATGACCGCAGCAGGCCAGCTGCGGTTTGTGACTCACGAAGTGGTCATTCGCTGCCCAGCCGCCAAGATTCCCGAGTTCATTACTTGTGATATTAGTCACTTGCAGCTGGGGCAATCCATTCACGTCAGCGAGCTCAAGCTTCCAGAAGGTGCGAGTCCGGTAACGCCGGGTGCGATTGTCGTTGTTCAAGTAGCGGTGGCAGCGGGTGAAGAAGCTGCGGTGGCAACATCGGGAGCTTCGGAGCCTGAGTTGATTCGCAAGGAGAAGCCGGCCGATTCGGCTAGCTAGTGGGTTTCGGTTGTGGAGTTAACCCCCTCACGATTGTCGATGGTGGTTGGGCTCGGGAACCCAGGGACCAAGTATCATTGGACCCGGCACAACATTGGATTTGAATGTTTGAATTTAGTCCACCGGAGGCTTGGTTCGCCGAGCTTGCAGACTAAATTTGAAGGCCAGTTTGCAAAGGTTAGGCTAGGTGGACAGGACGTCTGTTTAGTTTGGCCGCTGACCTATATGAACTTGAGCGGGCGGTGCGTTGCACAGTTCGCTCGGTTTTACCGGATTGAACCAACGAATATACTGGTGGTTTGCGATGATTTGAGTCTTCCTTTGGGTCGGCTCCGGATTCGGAAATCGGGTTCAAGCGGTGGGCAAAAAGGGTTGGAGGATATCCTTCGTTGCCTGGGCAGTCAGGACGTCCCACGTCTTCGGATCGGGATTGACCCGACACCGGATAAGTGGGAGACCGCGGATTATGTGTTGAGCAAATTCGCGGCCGCCGACAAAGAAGTCGTAGATCAGGCGTTGGTTCGCGCGGACGCAGCCATAGCTTGTTGGTTGAATGACGGGATTGACGCGGCGATGAATTTGTTCAATGCGTCGGAGCCTCGTTCACCAAAGAGACCAAAACAGAAACCATCGGACACATCCCCAGGGAGCGAATAAATCGCTTCAAGAACACAGGCGATCCGACGAAGGGATCGCGATTAACAGCGTAGGAGTTGAAAAAGTTGGCTACCGGAATTTACGAATGCCTTTTTTTGTTTGACAGCAATCACTACGCCCGCGATCCGGGTGGTGTTGCTGCCTCCGTTCAGTCGATGATTGCAGATTTGGGTGGGGAAATCTTGGTGAGCCGATTGTGGGCCGAGCAGCGACTTGCTTACCCGATCAAGGGTCACAACAAGGGAACCTACTGGCTTGCGTATTTCCGATTGGATACATTGAAGCTCAAAGAACTGAATCGGACTTGCCAGCTCAATGAGAGCTTGTTGCGATTCATGTTCACCAAGATCGATCCGCGATTGATCGATGCGTTGGTGGCGCACGCCCAAGAGAAAGTTGTTGTGCCCATTGATGCTCTCGAACGACAGCCCGTAGGCGTTGGCGTGGGTGCCGACGATGAAGAAGAATCCGAGGTTGAGGACGAATAAGAGATTCGGGCTCGGCCAAACCGTTGCCGTAATCGGCGTTGAGACCGGGAGTGCACAACATGGCTAGCTACAATCGAGTTATTCTCCTTGGAAATTTGGTTCGAGATATCGAACTGAAATACACGACATCGCGTTTGGCTGTTTGCCAAAACGCCATTGCCGTTAACGAGCGGCGAAAGAACGCAGCTGGCGAATGGGTCGATGAGACATCTTTCGTCGATGTGACTTTTTTCGGTAGAACAGCAGAGGTCGTCGCTGAGTATTTGGGCAAAGGGTCACCCATCTTCGTCGAGGGCAGACTCAAGCAGGATACTTGGGAAAAAGACGGTCAGAAGCGAAGCAAACTGTATGTAATCGTCGATCGCATGCAGTTGATCGGTAGCCGCAACGAGTCGAAGGGCTCGGGAGCACCGAGACCACAGAGCAACGGAAACCGATTCGCGGATCAGGAGCAACATGCGTCCCCTGACATGCACGTTTCGGAGGTAGGGGATGGCGGATTCGTCGAAGACGATATGCCCTTTTAATACTGAACATTACTTGGAAACCGTTTTGGTTAGTGATTTGAAATGACAACACGAAAGATGCGTACTCCGACGTTCCCTCGCCTTCCCAAGGGCCCGAATGGCGGTATCCAGTTGATGCTCATCCAAAACGTCGAGTATCTCGGCAAAGCAGGTGACGTGGTCGAGGTTAAGCCTGGACACGCAAACAACTACTTGCTCCCCGAGGGGCTGGCAATCGTAGCCACCGATCACCACAAGCGAATGGTTGAAAAGCACCGCGCTAAGTTGGCTGAAATTGAAAAGCAACGGCTGGCTTCTCTCCGTCAATTGGCCGACCAGCTTTCCAAGCAGTCGATCAACGTCGAAGCCAATGCGAACGACGAAGGACACTTGTACGGTAGCGTTGGAGCGAC
>JALOQZ010000089.1 GCA_025459245.1 Pirellula sp. | reverse complement strand
AACCATCACTCTCGCATGATGACTTCGTCCAAGTTCAGGATGATGCTGGCCGTAAGCGAATAAGCAGCCAGCTCGTTCGCATCCGCCTCAGCAAGATGCTTGCTTGCTCCCATGGCGAGATATTTCAGCGCCGCGTCCGGTGTGGATTTGAATCTCGCAAAATCTTCTTCGAGGCCCGTCCGAAGAATGCTGAGCTCCTGGTTAGAGGGTCTTCTCGCGGTAGCAAGCCTGAATCCGTAGACCAATCGTTCATCGGTGGTTGCCCCACCCTCCACTAGCATTCGCTCCCCTAGTTTGCGAGCCGCTTCAACGTAGGTGATTTCGTTGAGCAGCGCCAATGCTTGAAGGGGCGTATTGGTCCGTGGACGCTTGACCGTACAGATTTCTCGCGCAGGTGCATCAAAGAGCATGAGGGAAGGTGGTGCCGCCGTTCTCTTCCAAATCGTATAAAGAGTTCGGCGATAGAGACCTTCCCCTGCATCTGGTTTGTAGCCTCTCAAGTCTCCGTAGCGACTGGTCTCGTCCCATACTCCTTCAGGCATGTAAGGTCGCACGCTGGGCCCTCCAATCTTTCGTACCAAAAGGCCGGAAATAGCCAACGCTTGATCTCTCGCTGTCTCGGCCGAGAGTCGAATCCGAGGACCACGACTCAAAAGGCGATTCTCAGGGTCGACTTCGCTCATCACCGCTGCGCTTTGGCGATAAGTCTCGCTCATAACCATGAATTTCAGAAGAGCTTTCATATCCCAAGGTTTCGCGAGCTGATCGCCAACTTTCGGAAGCATCGTCGGTTCCATAAACTCGCAGGCCAGCCAGTCGAGCAGTTCAGGGTGCGACGGCCATTCCGCTTGCGAGCCAAAGTTTTCTGTCGTCTTCACCAATCCCGTTCCAAAGAGCTTCTCCCAAGCTCGATTCACCCAAACTCGCGATGTTAAAGGATGCTCTCTCGAAACAAGCCACTGCGCCAAACCGAGCCGATTCACGGTCGCATTCTTTGGAAGTGAGGGGAAGGCAGCGGGAGTACCACGCCCCACTTTCTCACCTAGCTGATCGTATTGCCCACGCTTGAGAAGAAATGCGTCTCGAGGTTTCGGTAACTCCTTCATGACCATCACCGTTGGAATCGTAGCCTCAAAATCCGTAATCGCTTTCTTCGCGTTGACAATGGCTTGCTCAGCACGCTTCCATTCGGAGTCGGCATGTTCGAGAAAGTAGCGAGAGATGGATTCCCGTTGCTCTTGAGTGCGATCGATCGCTGGTGTTTTCAAAGCTACCCGCAACGAATTGGGAATGTTCGCTCCATTCAGACCGATCGCTCCACTCGGTCGACGGGTTGTCGAAATACGAAATCGGCCGATGTTATGACCGTTGAGGGCATCGTGCTTCAGCCGGATCGTCAGGGTCGCATTCTCTGGGATGATAAGCGGATCGGCGAAGAGAAACATCGCTTTGCGGTTCTCTCGTTTCGTAGGGCCATCGACAGCCCAACCTTTGGAATTCTTCCCTTTTCGTTTCGCTCGCCCCTCGACGATCGAACGCACTGGCCAGCCGGGTTGGTCGTAATCAGAAACAGCTTGGGAAATCTCAGCCAGAATCGGCTCAGCCAATGATGGTGCGGTGACTATCACGTCGACGTCGCTCAGTACGAAATTGCCATTGGAGTATCTCCCCAAACTTTCATTTGGCAAGGAAGGATCTGGAAACGCTTCTAAGAGAATACCGGTGAGTGAGCCAGCGGAAATGGAGCCAGCGATTTGATACGTGTCATTCGATGGGTTTTCGCCACTGGCAAGCCAACTCGAATCCTGTTGCTTGGTAAGCGTCGCACCACCGAGACTTTTCACCTCGGTTGCCTCGAACAAAGACCAAGCCTCCGCTTCTTTTTCTATCTCCTTCACAAATGCCGCCTCCCAAGCTTCTTGCCTGACGCTAGCGGAGCTACGCAGTTCGGCCTTGTTGGATTCTGCGATGGAAACCGACTCTTTCAGTTCGTTCAATCGACGCTGATGGTCTGCGGTTGGTAGCTGCAAAAGGGGTGGTGTGTTCTTTCCCTCTCCTTCGAGAACTCCGGACTCATCGATCGAGTTGAAGAAGGCAAAGAGCTGATAAAACTCTTTTTGTGAAATCGGATCGTATTTGTGGTCATGGCAACGACAGCAATTCAATGTGAGGGCCATCCAAGTGAGGCCGGTCGTCTCGACTCGATCGATGACTGTTTCAGCAAACCATTCTTCTTGAATACGCCCCCCTTCTCCGTTCAGTTTGACGTTGCGGTGAAAACCGGTTGCGACTAACTGTTCGTGAGTGGGGTTAGGAAGGAGATCGCCCGCTAGTTGTTCGATGGTGAACTGATCGAATGGCAGGTTTCGATTGAATGCCTCGATCACCCAATCTCTCCAACCGGACATCTGCCTTGAAGAATCAACTTGAAACCCATTGCTATCGGCGTATCTTGCAAAATCGAGCCACTGCTGCGCCATCTGTTCTCCGTAGTGGGGCGATGCCAGCAGTCGATCGACGACCTTTTCGTAAGCATCGGGGGCCGTATCCGCCACAAATGAATCGATTTCGTTCAAAGTCGGTGGCAAACCGATGAGATCGAGAGTCACACGGCGCAGCAGCGTCTCGCGCGAAGCAGGGGGTGCGGGGACGAGACCTTCCTGCTTTAGTCGATGTCGTATAAATGAATCGATCGGATGAATAGCCCCTTCTGCCGCTGGAACCAAGGGCCGCTCGACTCGTTCAAAAGCCCAGTGCCCTTGGTAGGCGGCACCTTGCTTGATCCAATCTCCGATCAGCGCAACTTGTTCCGGCTTAAGTGCCCGACCTGAATCAGGTGGAGGCATGACGAGTTCCGGATCTTTCGAGGTTATCCGCTTCCAGACTTCGCTACTATCCCGATCGCCCGCGACAATCGCCGGACCGGAGTCTCCACCCGCCATAGCCGCATCCGCAAGATCGAGCCGAAGCCCTCCCATGCGAGTCGCCTCGTCAGGTCCATGACAATGGAAACAAGTATCCGAAAGAATTGGCCGGACCTGCCGATCGAAGCGAACGTTAGGATCTTCGGCAGTCGCGAGGGGGATTCGCGCAAGACATACACATACAAGGAGAAGTCCAGAAGCAATTGCAATGGTCGATTTGTTCATCTCGAAGAGATATTCGGTGGGTGCTGGCGCAATGGGGAGGCTGATGGAGAGAGGGTACTCCACTCTTCCTTGGGGCATTGCATCTTAGCCAAATACAATCGGCGTGTCTTGATTTCGGCGTTTCTACACCGTTTTTGCTAGTGATCGTCTAATGCCTTTTCTTGCTCTTCCACGTTCCTCCGTACTGATAGTGCGGATTGCCCGACTTTACCCCCTCCAAACAAATGGGACAAACGAAAATCCAATTGCGGGATTCGTCGACGCGCACGCGATACAGGACTTCACGTTCCTCTCGGCATCGATCGCAGGACTTTGATCGTATTCTTTTGATTGGCATTGCCCCTCCAATTCAAGACCAGTTGCTTCTTTCGTTTCCCCCGACAATCAGCATATCGCTATAGGTTCAAGTCAATTTCCAGCACGCGGTGAACGACGGTAGAACTACGGCCAGCGATCTAACAAAAAGGGTCTCCACCAGGCTTAAGGCCACCTGAACCGCACTCTCCCGCCATTACGGGCCACTATGCTTGCATCCGCACCTAGACTCAAGTAGGATTCCCTTCGTGCGTATACGCATCAATATCCTTTTCCCAAAAGAATGACATGCGACCTCCCCTTCTCTTCGCCGTGTGTTTGTTTTGCTTTACTCAGAGTTGCGTTGGCACGGCCTACGCACAACCCGCTCGGCGTCCCCCGATCGAGTCACCGGAGGTTCATAGCGATCGAACGGTTACCTTTCGATTTCGCGCACCCAACGCCAAGATGGTCGAGCTCAACGGCCAATTCATGAAAGGGAACAAGCAGCTAACGAAGGGGGATGGTGACGTATGGCAAACGACCGTCGGGCCCATCGAGCCAAATCTTTACCCATACAGCTTCATTGTCGATGGGATCTCGATTGCAGATCCAAACAACCCAAATCTCTTTCCCAACGAACGCTTCAAAAGCAGTTTGGTAAACATCCCAGGTGAAAAACCGAGTCTTCACGAGTGGCAAGACGTGCCCCACGGGAAAGTCGAGTACTGCACTTACCTTTCGAAAACCCTCGGGACCGATCGCCCGTTGCTCGTTTACACCCCTCCAGGATATTCGAGCAGCGATGCATCCTACCCTGTCCTCTACCTCGTTAGCGGTACCACCGATACGGAGGAAACATGGTTCAAGGTAGGACGCGTTCATTTCATCTTGGACAATCTCATCGCGCAAGGCAAAGCGAAACCGATGATTGTCGCCATGCCCTACGGCAACATGATGACCGGCACTCCGAACCCTTCCTCCGCCGAAGCTGCGGACATGTACCAACGCTTCAGCAACGAGATGGTCGATGACATCATCCCCTACGTGGAATCGAACTTCCGCACCAAGCCCGATCGAGACCATCGAGCCATTGCGGGCTTCTCACGGGGTGGCGGACAGTCCTTGTTCACGGCGATGCTAAATTTTGACAGATTCGCTTGGATCGGTTCCTACAGCGCGTACTTGACCCCCGAAGTGATCGAAAGTCGGCTTGGGAGTTTCATCGAGCAGCCGGATCAAACAAAAAGTTGCACCTGCTTTGGCTCGGAGTCGGTCGCGAAGACTTCCTCTTCGAGCCAGCTCAAAAGTTCGATGCTTTCTTGACGGAAAAGAAGATCGTCCATCAAAGCTTGACCACCGACGGCGGTCATACCTGGATGAACGCTCGCCACTATCTCACCGAAACTCTCCAACTCTTCTTCCAGGTGAAACCATGAGAAAACGCCTTCTATTTTTGTTCGCAGTCCTGTGCCATCCCATAGCGTCTTTGACGGCTCAAGAGCCTGCGCCATCAGCTGGCGCAACTGCAGCCCAACCGGCCGAACAAGCAGCACCCGCTGACGATTGGAAGCCGTCGTCGACGAACCAAAAAGGAAAAGAGTACCCCCAAGTCAACTCGGAGCGCCGGGCGAGATTTCGAGTCGTTGCACCCGAGGCACAAAGCGTTTCGGTCAGCCTTGGTAAAGTCCCCCTCACTAAAGGCGAAGACGGCGTTTGGACCGGCGTGACGGCCCCACTTGATGAAGGCTTCCACTATTACAGCTTGAAAATCGATGGTGCGGATGTTCCTGATCCCAACAGCCTTTACTTCTTCGGGGCGATGCGTTGGGGGAGTGGCATTGAAGTCCCCGCACACGACCAAGATTTTTATGCTTTAAAAAATGTACCCCATGGTGAACTCCGACAAGTCCTCTTTTATTCGAAGACAACCGAGGCACATCACAAAGCGTTCGTTTACACACCTCCCGGTTATGAATCCAACACCGATCAGCGATATCCCGTTCTCTATCTGCAGCATGGATGGGGAGAAGACGAAAACGGATGGGGAGCGCAGGGGCACGCCAATTTGATCATGGATAACTTGATCGCCGAAAAGAAGGCCAAGCCATTCTTGATCGTTATGACGTACGGCATGACCAACGATGTCCCCTTGGGGGGTGGTCCTCGCGGCCAGGGAGGCAGGCCCGCATTTAACTTTGATAAGTTCAAAGGCGTGCTGCTCGACGATTTGGTTCCCTACATCGATTCCCATTACCGAACGCTATCCGATCAACCCAACCGCGCGATGGCGGGCCTCTCCATGGGAGGGATGCAAACCCGCACCATCGCCCCGGCGAACTTGGACAAGTTTTCGGCGATCGGACTTTTTAGCGGCGGAAGCATCGCGCCAGATAGCATTCAAGATCTCGAAGAATTCAAAAAGAAAGTGAAATTGGTCTTCGTCGGATATGGCAGCAAAGAACTAGGAGGAAACCGAGGTGGGCGTGGCGGTGATCCGAAACAAGCGACAGAAGAGCTCAGGTCCTCTGGCGTTAACGCACACTTCTATGTCTCCCAGGAAACAGCGCATGAATGGCAAACTTGGCGTCGATGCCTTTATCAGATGGCCCCACTACTTTTCCAAGACGCCGCTCCTGCACCCTTGGCTCAAAACGGACAGGCAGCACGGCCGTCGCTGAAGGACGTTTTCAAGGACAAGTTCTTGATGGGCGTCGCCGTCAATCGATCCGTAACGATGGGGCAAGCCTTTCGCCGATCGCCTGAAGATGTCGCCCGCGATGTCGCATTGGTGAAGGAGCATTTCAATCATGTGGTGGCGGAGAATGAGATGAAGTGGCAGTCGCTTCACCCGCGTCCCGGAAGCGACGGTTATGATTTCACAGCTGCCGATGCATTGGTCAAGTTCTCGGATGAGAACGGCATGCACTTGGCTGGCCACACACTGGTTTGGCACTCCCAAACACCGAACTGGGTGTTTGAGGGAACGCATCCACCTTCGGATGAAAAGGCTGCTGTTGCAGGTTACGAAGCCCTAACCATCGCGACTCCTCGCACCCCACCGGCTGGCACCAACCCTCCTCGAAGACCAGGCGGTTTCGGCGGCTTTCAACCATTTAATCTCTCTGGTCCACGAGCATCGCGCGAAGAGCTGCTTGAGAGAATGCGGGAACATATCCATGCTGTTGTGGGGAGGTATAAAGGCAAAGTGAAGGTTTGGGACGTCGTCAACGAAGCACTGTCAGACAACGGTCCTGCGGTCCTTCGACACTCTCCTTGGTCAGCGATCATTGGCCCCGATTTTATCGCCAAGGCCTTTGAATACGCTCACGAAGCCGATCCCGATGCCATCTTGCGTTACAATGATTATGGGCTTGAGAATCCTGAGAAGCGACGAAAGCTTGTAGTTTTGATCCAAGCCCTCCAGGCTCAAAAGGTGCCGGTGATGGCGATCGGAACTCAAGCCCATTGCAACGTCGGGACTACCTTCGAAGCCATGGATCAATCCCTTACCGAGATGGCTTCGCTTGGTTTGCCAATCCACGTTACAGAGCTTGATGTGAACACATCCGCTCGAGGGCAACAAGGAACTGGAGCAGATATTGCAGCCAACGCTGCCGCTACCCAGGGCGGGCAAGTATCGGATGCGGACAAGAAGCTTGCAGACGCGTATGAGGGTTTGTTCAAGGCCTTCATGAAGCATGAAAAATCGATCGAGATTGTCACCTTCTGGGGTGTTAATGATGCTGTTTCTTGGCGTTCTCAAGGCAAGCCATTGTTGTTCGATGGGACCAATACCCCGAAGCCCGCTTTCGATGCGGTAATCGCAGTTGGAGCAAGCGCGAAGCCTTAGCAACGCTTCAGCTTTATCAAACGCGACCTCATCGTTCGATTACAATTTAGAGGCTATCCGAAAGCCATAAGAATCCGCGGCTAGCGCCAAAGAGTCTGATGTTTTTCGGTTAGGCTTTCACCCAACAACTTTTACCATCCCGACTTTTGCTTTCGAAAGGCAATTATGAAAACTCCTCTCAACACCAGTCGACGCAGCTTTCTGCAAGCGAGCTCAGCAGCCGCATGTGCCGGTTTCTTCGTCGGCACTTCCCCGTCCTCGCGCGCTCTGAACTCCCCAAACGAAAGGCCTGTCTTCGCGACCATCGGGCTGCGGAACCAAGGCTGGACAATCACAGACAAATCGACCAAGTATGCGGACTTCGCCGCTTTCGCGGATGTCGATGCGAACGTTCTCGGGGCAATTAACGAGAAGCTCAAAAACAAAACAGGCAAAGCCGCTGAAGGCTTCAAAGACTATCGCGAGATCTTGGACCGCAAAGACATCGACGCCGTCATGATCGCGACGCCGGACCATTGGCACACCAAGATCACGGTCGAGGCCATGTTGGCAGGTAAGGACGTTTATTGCGAGAAGCCCCTTACGTTGACAGTCGACGAAGGCAAGCTCATCGAGAAGATCGTCAAGCAGACTGGAAGAATCTGCCAAGTCGGAACGATGCAGCGCACCGAGTTCGACAATCGCTTCCTCACTGCCGTGGCGTTAGTGCGAAGCGGTCGTATCGGCGAAATCAAGAAAGTGACTTGCGGAATCAATGGTGCGACAGGATCGCCCGAGTTACCAGCCATTGACGTCCCTGAAGGATTGGATTGGGACATGTGGCTGGGACCTGCTCCCAAGGTTCCTTATCGAGCTCTGCCTGAGATACGAAAAGGATACGGCGGTGGCGTTCCTCTCTACACCAATTGCCATTACGCGTGGCGAAATTGGTACGAATACTCGGGAGGTCAAATGAATGACTGGGGAGCGCACCACGTCGACATTGCAACTTGGGCGCTAGGAGCGCACGAAACCGGTCCGAACAAAATCACCCCAGTGAGCTTCTCGCTTCCAGTGGAATACGAGAAGGGTCATCCCAAGGTAAGTGATCGCTACAACTCGCCAACGAAGTTCGAAATATTGGTCAACATGCCAGGCGACATTCCGATGGTGATCACGAGCGAAGGGGATAACGGAATTCTCTTTGAAGGAACCAAGGGTCGATTCTTCGTTAACCGAGGTAAGATCACGGGCAAGCCGATTGAAGAATTGGAAAGTAACCCGCTCCCAGAAGGGGCGATCGAAGCGGTCTATGGAGGCCCCGTGAGCGAGAACCACACCGACAACTTCATCGCCGCCATGCGATCTCGCAAGCAGCCGATTTCGGATGTTTGGACACACAATCGGATGCTGGAAACTTGCCACTTGGCAAACATCGCTATCCGGCTTGGACGCGAACTGACTTGGGATCCTGCCAAGCGAGAAATCGTTGGAGACGACGAAGCCAATTCGTTCCTCAAGCGAGAAAGCCGAAAAGGTTTCGAGATCAAAGTTTAGAACGGCGGATGCAACCCGTTGCCCAACGCCCAGACGTTGGGCAACGGGCTCCCGGCGTTTTGGTTCAACGTATCGCGGAAAGAAAAAGTTTGCGTAGATCGCGAATCATCTCTCTTAGCTCTTCTGATGATTTTGCTTCCGCTTTTGAGCCTTTGGCTGCAATTCTCAAAAGCCTCGCCATCTGATCAGCGGAAAACTTGGTACTTTTTTGCTTCTCCATGAGCGGCTGAAGAATTTCCGCCAGAAGCTCCTCAAAATCTCGACTTGATTTCGAGATCGCTTCGCAAGCAAACTCTTTCACGCTTGTGAATAAATCCGCTGCGTCGGGTGAACGCTGAACGAGCTCAAAAGGTCGCACAAGCCAAATCTCAAATGCCGCCTCCAGCTTCGAATCAACGCTCCGCAGCTTTGGAATTGCCGCTCGAATCTCATCAAGCGCCTGTCGAGAAAGCCGTTCGACGACCGCGACGAAAATTTCTTCTTTCGACCCGAATTCCAAGTAGAGCGCCGGTCTAGAAACATCCGCGGCTTCCGCTAAATCTGCCATGGTCACTCGGCGAAACCCGTACCGCAGAAATACGTCCATTGCCGCCGAGACAATCTGCTCCGCTTTCTCTGTTCTGGAAATCTTCATTCGCTCAGTGTTGACATTTCAGGCCAAAGTGTCAAGAATCCTGACACTTTGACTTTTTTTGTCAACACGACAACCCAGCACCTTAGATGAGCTGGGAGGCGTTCGTCACCGATGCGAGCTCTTCGACGACCTCGAAATCGAAGAGAACGTTGCTGATGATTTTTCGTCCCAACAGGAATCAGAAATATGGATGGCTCGAATCCCGATCGCGATGCAATCAGTTCACACAGAGAACGTGAGGAACACTTGCGCGAACGATTGCACGATCAGGTTGCAGGACTTCGAACTTGGCCTGCCTTTTTCCTGATTGCAGCCATGATTGCGCTGAGGTCGTTGCTTACTTTTGTCGACAGTCCTGGATTGACCGTTCGGTTGCTTGCATTCGCAGGCCCTGCCTTTGTTTCGATCTTTCTACTTTTATGGTGGGTATTTGTAAGTCGTGCTCCTGTTCATAGTCGGTTGGTGGGGACCCTCGGATTCCTTGCAATCGCCGTTCTAGGATGCCTAACGCTCCACCCTTCGATGCGGGGCATCATGATCGCCATTTTGATTGTTCCGCTGTGCACTCTCGCATTCGTTCTACCAATCCTTAGTTTGGCGAACGGCGGCCCCCGAAGAGTTGCTTTCTCGCTAACAAGTAGCGCTCTAGCCATGCTCGCATTTAATTTGATTCAATCCGATGGTTTTGACGGGAGGCTCAACGGAAAGTTCTCTTGGCGATGGCAAAGCACGGCGGAAGAGCGCTTCCTGGAGAATCTTTCGACCCGCACTTTGTTACCTTCGACTGACGCAAACAGCAACGTTGAATCTGCGATGTCGCAATGGTCTGGTTTTCGGGGATCGAAGCGAGATGGCAAAGTAATCGGTGTAACAATCGATCCGGACTGGGAATCGAATCCACCCAAAGAAGTCTGGCGGGCTCCCGTCGGACCCGGTTGGTCTTCGTTCTCGATTCTCGGAGACAGGGTCTTTACTCACGAGCAACGAGGCGAAAACGAGGCAGTGCTCTGTCTCGATGCAAATTCAGGCAAAGTACTTTGGGAACACTCGTACCCTGGGCGGTTTTGGGAGGCGATCGGAGGTGCAGGCCCCAGAGCAACACCAACAATTCACCAAAACAGCGTTGTCTCGTTGGGCGCTCAAGGTGCTCTGAAACGTCTGGATGCTTCAACGGGCAAGGTGATTTGGGAACGCGATTTGAAAGTGGATGCAAGCAGAGAACCTATGACTTGGGGGTTTTCCTCATCCCCACTTATCGTTGACTCCCTTGTCGTTGTTTTCGCTGGTGGTTCCGAAGGTAAAGGAATCCTGGCTTATCATTTCGAGAACGGCGAATTGGCCTGGAGTTGCGAATCAGGTGTCCATACCTACAGCTCCGCTCAGGAATCAATCATCGCCGGTCAGCGCGGAATCGTGATGTTGAGTGATCTTGGTCTGCAATTCCTTTCTATCAAAGATGGTTCTGAATTTTGGCGGTTCACTTGGAAACAAGAAGATTACCGCGTGGTGCAGCCACTTGTTTTTAATGACTCGATTCTCGTCGGCGGGAGTCTTGGCATCGGAGCAAAGCGGATCACCGTTACAAGAGAAGAGAATACTTGGAAGATTAATGAAGACTGGAAAACAAATAGCCTAAAGCCGGACTTCAATGACACTGTCTATCACCAAGGTTTTTTTTACGGATTCGATAGCGGTATCTTCTGCTGCATCGACTCGAAAACAGGCAAGAGGGCTTGGAAAAAAGGGCGTTATGGAAATGGACAGGCACTCTTACTCGAAGATTCAGGGCAAGTACTCGTGACGTCCGAGCAGGGGGAAGTCATCCTGATTCAAGCAAGCCCGGAAAAGCTGATCGAGTTGGCGAAATTCCATCCGCTCACGGGCAAAACGTGGAACCACCCCGTCTTGGTAGGCAACAAACTTTTCGTCCGGAACGCGGAGGAATGCGCGTGCTTCGAACTACCTGCTTCTGAGAAATAACTCGATTTCCCGATTCCTAAGCGATTTGGTTTTCGGACCTTGACCTCGTATCGACCACGCAAATTGCTACTCAGATAGAAGGCGAGGGCTCGACTGGGGGTTAGACTCTATGGCATACTGTTTCGACCTTTTTGTTCCAGCCATATCGTCATCGTTTTTTCTCCCCGATCGCAGGTCTGTCGCAATGTTCCTCCAAGCCAAAAAAGTTCTTCTCGCCTTTTGCGTTAGCTCGACCGTGTTGCCATTCCCTGTCGCCGATGCTTGCAGCCGCGCGGTTTACTTTGGAAAGCAGGGGCAGACGGTTACCGGTCGGACCATGGACTGGAAAGAGGACATGCATACTGATTTGTGGATCATGCCGAGAGGTATGAAACAGGATGGAGGCATGGGCGAGAAGGGATTTCAATGGACGAGCAAATACGGGAGCGTCATCGCATCGGTGTATGAGGCAGGGACCTCCGATGGGATGAACGAAAAAGGGCTGGTCGCGAATCTTCTCTTTCTCGTCGAAAGCGAGTATCCGAAGCCCGAGGGGGACACTCGCCCTCTCATGTCGATTGCAGCTTGGACGCAGTATGTGCTGGATAACTTCGCAACCGTAGAAGAGGCGGTAACGGAATTGCGGAAGGAACGCTTTCGACCGGTGAGCGTGGTCGCGCCGAATGGTGTCGAAGGGAAGATTCACCTATCGATTTCGGATCCATCTGGCGATTCTGCCATCTTTGAATATGTTCAAGGAAAGTTGGTGATCCACCACGGCAAGCAATATCAAGTCATGACCAACTCGCCCATTTATGATCAGCAGATTGCACTCAATGAGTATTGGAAACAGATTGGCGGCACGGTGATGCTTCCGGGCACCAATCGTGCGGCGGACAGGTTTGCTCGAGCTAGCTTCTATATCAATGCTGCCGAACAATCGGCTGATCCGAAGACCGCCGTTGCAGCCGTTTTCAGCGTGATGCGCAACGTAAGTGTTCCTCGCGGTATTAGCACCCCGAACGAGCCGAATATCTCGACAACCATCTGGCGAACGGTTTCGGACCAAAAGAACCTTGTTTACTACTTTGAGGACACCGCTAGCCCAAGCGTCGTATGGGTCGATTTGAAGAAAATCGACTTCTCATCGAGCAAAGGAATTCGCAAATTGGATTTGCACGGAAACAAAATGCTAGGTGGCGATCAAACGGACGGTTTTCAACCGGCCAAACCGTTCGTCTTTCTCGCACCCAAGTAAGATCGCTGATAACCGGACGCTAGCGCGATTCCGGCTGATGACAATGCTCCGCGTCTTCGACGCCTGTAGGTTGGGCACTCCTGCCCGACTTCACCGTCCCAACATAAGCACGCCGTCGGCCAAGAGTGGCCAACCTACGGTATGAACCGAGAGTCGCCTTTCGCTCCGCGAAAGTATGCGTATCGGCCCTTGGACGCTAGCCCAGGGTTTCCGCTACATCCTGCAGATGAGAAGCTCGCGTTCGTAGATCAACTCCTTTGGCAAGTGGCTTTTCAGATCGAAGAACAACTCTTCGT
>JALOQZ010000377.1 GCA_025459245.1 Pirellula sp. | reverse complement strand
CTTGATGCTGGCGGCAATGCTCAGCAAAGCGAATGAGCAGCAGCTTATTGCATGCGACAATTGCAAATTGGCCTCCGACCATCTGCTTTCGATGTGGCTAGGCCAACGTCACCTTCGTCAACAGTTGGGGCTCTGTCCCCCTCCAACGTCCCGTGAAGTTCGACGCCATGTTGCGGCTTGCGTCGATGTTATCCTTGCGGCTTTCGCGTGTAATCGCAGTCGCAAGTAGACTGACTTGGTTTTGTCAGGTTAGATACCTAACTCAAGGAAACGCCACCATCTCCGTTTTTGATGATGTTTGGATGCTTCAGCATTTCGATGTTGGTCATAAAGGCTATACCGATAATCCTTTTGCGTCTTAGCGTTCCGGTTGCGATGAGGCCGGATGGCTCGAGAAGAAATCCCAGATAACATCCGTCGCAATAAGTTTGTTGGAGTTCTTGCCGACCAAGAACTCCGGAGCCTGGCTCTTGCCGCCTGCCCAGTGATGGCCGAGTCCATCGATGGTGATGCATACGACTTCGGCATCATTGCGACCTCGCCCGTATCGAGATGTTCGAACGCCTGGAGCTTTTTCCTCTATGGTCGGTTCGTCAGCACATTCTAGTACCTTTGCCCACTTAGCAATCATGATCGTGACGGGCGGTTTCGACCTGCCACCTTGATCCTTACCACCCATCGCGAGCTTGGGGAAGCCACCTTCGATTGGATTCAAGGTGTCCGATGTGCCGGTCAAGTAGCAAACTGAAACACCTCTCGCTGGCGATACAGTCTCTGTCCAGCATGTGCCCGAGTGGGGTGCAATAGCAGCAATGCGATCCGCGAGTTCTGCACCAAGTCGGAATGTCATCGACGCTCCATTCGAAAAACCAGTAACGGAAATTCGTCTCGAATCAATCGAATAGCTGCTCTCCAACGAATCGATGAGCGCCGAGATGAATGCAACGTCGTCGATGTTGCGTTCGGCGGCATGAAAGCGACCAGAGCCATCGTTCCAAGCCTGCGGGTTCTTACGGAGGCTCGGTGGCTGGGCAGGGTCGGGCCTTGTCGCGTCCGGATAAACCACGATGAAGCCCTCGGCATCGGCTTTGGAGGACAATCCGGTTTCTCGCTGCGAGTGCAGCGCCGTTCCGCCCATCCCATGCAGCATGATGACTAGCGGCAGCGGTTTCGTCTTTTCGTAAGTTGGCGGGACATGCAGCAGATAACTACGTTCGAGGCTGTCAGCTTTAAGTGTTAACTCCTGGTGTCCAGGTGGTATCGCTCGTGCCCGCTCTGATTGGACCTTTGCCCAGGCAACTCCTCCGATAATCAGTCCCAGCAGTATCAACACATAGAATCGCCTACTGTGAAGTTTTTTCTTCATTTTATCTCTAGGAGTGTGGTAGCGCTGGTAGGTAACTGCAAGAAAAGCGAGAGTCAGTGAGATTGCCCGACAAGCGAGTCACACATCGGGATAGAATTCAGAGGCGAGATGTTCACGTAACCATTCACTCAACAGGCAGAAGCCGAGCCGAGGTGTCCCGTTTACAAACGTGGCAACATGTTCGTAAGGTTTGGAGAGATCTGAATTGTCGAAAATGCGAACCTGCGGAAGACATCGAATTGCCAGCTTGAGATTCTCGAGGGTTCTGGCGTGCCGCGAGCGAAGCTTTTCAATTGGAACGTCATGCCCACCTTGACTTAGACGCATCCCAACTCTTTGAATCGAAGTTTCGGGATCTCGGATTGCTACAAAGCTAAGGATCACATGGTAGCCGGAGTTCGAGGCATCTTGAAGAAAACGGACTTTCTCGCCAACTGGATCTGAAAACACCGTTTCAAAGATGAAGCTGTTCTTCTGTTCGACGAGCTTAGCACGTTGCTGCTTCGCAAGCTCAGCTGCCTCATAGGGATCGAGATTCAGTTCCTTCGCTAGCAGATCCGCGTTTACAAATGGCCAACCCAGACAAGCAAGCTGCGTTTCATAAAAGGTAGATTTGCCAGCTCCGTTCGATCCAGCCAACGCGATGATTGTCGGACGGTCATCAGGGCCGTCACTGCTCATCGTTCACAACCACGAAGTTCTTATTGACAAAGTGCCCCGAGACACGGGTGCCGTTCTCTTCGACTCGGATAACCAGATCGCGATTGGACGGATCGGACTCGTAGTGAGGATATGGCTGCGCTTTGAGGTAGCGTGCTAATCGTTCACGGCCCTTCGCTGAATCGCTAGCGTCCAAGGCGAGTTCCGCCATCTTCGCATCGCTCAGTCCTGGGATTTGGGACGCGAGATCGTCCGTGAGATGATCAAGATCAAAGATCTTTGTCAAGAAAGTTACGCGACGAGAAAACTCCGCGACAACGTCGGAAATTTGTTTCGGTCTGGGCTTGGACAATTCAATTTGCAAGAAGTGACGGAACGCTTGAACCAAGACGTCTTGTTCTTCAAGGGCCGAGAACGAAAGCTCTGAATCCCTCGTCGGCTGATCAGGCTGCTCTTCGCTCGGAGTCATCGGAGTCGTCTTTCTGGAACTTCGTGAGCCAAGGTGTCCGCTGCAATGATTCAGCAGTACGCAGGACATCATCGGGTGTTATCGGCGAGTTGCTACCAGCTTTTAACAAGCCAGCTTTGAGTTGCCGTCGAAACTCATCACAGACTGCGTTCAACGTTTGCACAGCGTTAGCGGTTAAGGTTGCTTCGGAACTATTCATAGCGTCTTCCCATCCCTGGATTGCTCGAATTCGATCACTGAGTATTTTCCCAGAAATCACCAACCTAGGTCAAGGTCGATCGAAGCGTGAAGCACGCGATAAAACGCGTTTTCTGAAGCTTTTAACGGCAATGAGTTCTCAAAATCCCCAACCATTAACGTTTTCAGGCTGCTTGCTTCCTTCCTGAAAAGACTAGTTTACGGATTTCTTTTAACGAGCCGCTTCCATGCGACCCGTTGCTTCTCCCAGTTTGGCATGATCGCAATTGTTCGCACTTCGCGTTCACGGAAGTGGGGAACGGGATCGGTGGTGGGTTCGAGATCAAGAATCGCTTGCTGGATGTCGGGGGCTAGGTTGGTGAGGTTGATGATCTGCGTTACGCGGGCGCGGGTGATGCCGGCAACGCGGGCGATCTCGGCTTGGTCTTTGACTTGGCCGGTGGCGAGTAAATGTTCCAGTCGAATGGCCAACGCCATAAGCTTGGTGATGTGAGGAAGCTTGGCCGGCGTACTTGGCATCTTGGGCCTTGGGACACCGACGCGTTTTCGACCATGCGAGGAAGCACTGGTTTCAAACTTGGCTTTCATATGGCTCATGATTTCTTGGTTTCTTCGTTGTCAGGGTTCTTGGTTGCGAATGAAGGGACCTCTAATGAACGGTACAGCAATTCCGACGGTGCGCTCGCAAGCCACAAGACGTTCAAACACGCCAGGCACGTGCATTTGCATCCGTGGCTGCGGCCGGCGGGAATCCGGGGGTTAGGTGTGGTGTGAGGCAGCGCCACGCGCGTCAGGGGCTGACGCGCGCCCTCACTCGGTTTGGAGGCTTCACCCTCCCCGCCCCGCGCACGCCTTGGACACCCTTGCCAGCCCCAATACGGAC
>JALOQZ010000088.1 GCA_025459245.1 Pirellula sp. | reverse complement strand
ACAGGCTGGTCGGGTATTTCAATGCGCATGGTCATTCTCTGATTGAGCTCGCTCGAGTAAACATAGCCTCGCTCGTTGTCGAACAACAACACGCCTTCAATCTTTTGGTCTGGGATTGAGATCTTTGCATTGAACGTATTCTCACCGGCGAAATTCATGGTGGTCACAATAGAAAACTGATGCAGTTTTATTCGATCGACGGTGGTCGTACCAACGTACACATATTGGTTGGTAGCTTCCAACGTTCCGACTTCGGTTTTCGTCTTGTGTGTTTGCGACCAGATGTGACCAGGTTTGATCGGCTCTGCCGGAAAAACGGGCGAGCCTTTTTCGATCGAATCCTTCAACACGGATTCCATCGAAGAACCCATCGGGATATTGCGAAATCCCTTCAAGGCGGCTTCGGGAATTTGCACGTTGGTGATTTTGCCACTCGGGGTCATTTGATTGGAGCAAGCGACGTTGATCATGGGCCTAAACATTTGCCCAATCTGTTTTGCAAAACCCGACTCCTCCTCTTCGGGTTTGGAGGTGTCCATCTCGACGTTGCCGGCACCTGGAATATTCATGGACATCTGGGCATGGGTGAGCGTCGTCGCGACTTGAGCGGATTTATCCGGCTGCACCGACAGGACTTCCCAAAGTTGCTGCAGGGTTAGTTTTTGAGTTACAGGGGCAGAGGAATTGGGGACTCCCTGTTCGAGCTCTTGAACCACCTCGGATACGAGTTTAAGGCCTGGCTCCAATTTCCAACGAAACAAGATTTCTTGGGCGATGGAGTTAGATGGGAATGCAAGGATGGCAATCAATGCGGTTAGCGTCAGGTAATGGCTGGGTCGCATGGAGTCAGGATCCTATTTGGGAAACAGAGAGTTGGGCTGTCTAGTCTATGTCAAAGGTTGAAAAAGACCAAACGGCTGCCGCAGGAACCCGACCTCGTTTCACTTCGCGAACCCTCTCCTTGGGAGTACACTAGGGGCCCCTGCTGAGGATTCCTCGGGAGGTGCTTGCCACGTTTACTGCCACGCATCGAGGAATCCAGAAATGCTCTCCAACTCTACCCAGAATCGAGGCGTTTCCTGCGAGGTTCGATACTTGGTTCGATGCGGTCGCAACGGGAGTCTGCACTCGATGCGAGCGGGAGCCGCGACTTTGTGCCGAGGGGATTGGGTCGTTTGCCGCACACCTCGCGGCATCGAGTTGGGGGAAGTTCTGACGGAAGTCTTGCACAATCTGGAAGATCCCGATCAGGCTTGGGAGTCGGCAAAATGGATTCGAGGTGCTCGCGAGGAGGATCGATTTCTGCTCAAGCAACTGGAGACACTTAGCCAACAAGCCTGCGAGCAATGCCAACAAATGCTGGATGCAAAGTCTTCAGAAGACTTGTTGCTCGATGTTGAACCTCTTCTGGATGGAAAAACTCTGTACTTCCACTTTCTCGGGACCCCTTCGGCAGAGACGGAACGGTTCATCGACGAGCTTGCATCCGCGTACCAGTCCAGCGTCTCGAAAAGCCGCTTTGCCCAATTGCTGGAAAACGGATGCGGTCCGGGATGTGGTACTCCGGAGAAGAGCGGATGCGGAACGGGAGGTGGCTGTGCCGTGTGCGCAATCGCAGGAGGATGTACCAGCACTAAGAAACGGTGATTCCTGAGCAGGATTAGAGGCTATTTTGATGCGATATCCGTCTTGCCTCTGGATGTCCACTCCTTCAGGGCATCGCCATGTTCGGCCCACCAAGCGTCTCTGTCTTCGCCGTTCCAGCGAAGTTCTTGGCATATCGTTCCGAGTGTTTCGCGAACAACGCGGATGCTATCGGGGCGTCTTTCCGGTAGCGGTGAAGCGCAGCTCAGCAGGAGTTCCATCAGCGTTACCATCGGTGGGGATGGCAGGCGATTCTTAAGAACCGGGCACTGAATCATGTCGATCAATCCGTCGCGAGAGACGCCTAGAGGAGGAACCTTTGCGGTCAACATGTACATCCCCAAAACGCCGAAGGAGAATAGATCGATCTTCGGATCAGCGCTCCATGGGCTTTCAAGTCTTTCAGGCGCGATAAAGCCAGGGGTACCTATCACGGCGCGAGTTGCCGTCACATCGCGACTGATCGTTTCACCGATGCTCTTTGCCAAACCAAAGTCAACGACTTTGACCAAGTCGGACGCAGGTGTTCGGCAGATCATAATGTTTTGCGGCTTGATATCGCGGTGGACCAGTTGCAAGCTATGCGCCTCCTGCAACGCCAAGCTGACTTGATACAGAAAATGCATCGCCCTTTCGATGGGAAGATTGGGATCATAGGATAGAAGCTGAGAAAGAGTCACTCCGTCGACCAACTCCATCGCACAATACAACAGACCGTCGCGAGATACGCCGAAGTCGTAGATGCTAACGGCGTTTTGATGATTCAGTAGCGAAGCGAGTCGCACTTCTCTTTCAAAGCGACGAATGGTTCCGGTGCTGATCGCACTCGGCTTGATCAATTTGATCGCGGCCTTTCGCCCCAGTATTTGATGTTCGCCTTCGTAAACAATTCCTAAACCACCTTCGCCTATCTTCTCGCGAAGCCTGTAGGCACCCACCGTGCGATTGGTAAGGTCATACGCTCGGAAATAGCGAATCAAGGAAAAGGCGATGAGCCCTAGAGCAGCGGTGAGGGGAACGGTGGACATGATTCGAAATGCGCGATCAATGTAATCAAGATTCCCATAGGCACGCTCAAGAGGAACCTCCATAACAATCCCTACGTTCGCCTTCTCGATCCATCGCCAAGCTCCCACAACAGTCACTCCTCGATAATCCTGATATCCCGTGAAGTTCTGTCCATCTTTCTGATTAGCGATCCCCATTGCCGACAATGTCGCCGGCCAAGTCGTTGGATCCGTCGTCGGCTTTTCTCCCTTTAACAAATTCGCTCCGGGATCTCTTGCGTACAATACCGGTCCTCCTCTGGATAGGTTGTTGGAGGAAGGACCTGGAATCGACGATAGAAGATCGGAGTCTCGCACACGTGTCGCGATGCCTCCATCTTTGGTGATCAAGTAGCAATTGCTCTCAGAGAAGATCACGTCTTCAAGAATCTCTCGCAATTCCTCCAATAGCGAATCGCTCCGAATCATCATCGCGCCGATCGCGCGTGAATTGTCCCCCGGGCTGAAGATCGGGACAAAGAACATGACATAGCTGAGATTGGTCTCAATCGGATAGTCTTTGCTTACCGTTTCCCCTGCTGGTTTGGGCATTTCCACGTGGGTGGAATTGGTGTCCAGGACCCGGCTCACTGTGATCTTGCCGTTCGACGAAGCGGGTTCTCCAAAGCGGACAGCCGTATTTTGAAACTGCCAGTCTGCAATCAATTGAAATGATCGATTCCAAATCGCGTACTTCATTCGCGGTGTTGAACGCTGTGTCGGAATCTCTGCCTCTGGATTGAGCGAGAGATTGGGAGGAGTCAGCTGATTAAAGATGACCGCGAGTTTTCGCTGTTCATCTGCTGCTCGCAATGCTTGATCGAGCTCCGCCGGGTCCGTGATGCCTTGTGTTAAAGTATCCAACCGTGCGACCAGTTCCTGAATATCGTCCCGCGCGGCCCATGATAGGACTTGTTGCTCATGCCACCGCGTCCATTGCAATACACGCCTCACCTTTTGATCTGCAACGACGGTAGCCGCGCGTTCGTAATCCGCGCGAACACGTTCGTAAAGTCGCTTGTGAAGGTACCAGCCGATGCCCAAAAGAGTGAAGGTCGCTGAAATAGCAATGCAGAGCGGAAGCCAGCCACCATACAGGAAGCGATTAAATCGCATCCAATTCACCGTGTACGTACCGCGAGTACTCGTCGAGGCGTGCTCTGTGGACTCGCGATTGCCGATGATGGTTCGGCTCGAGTGGTTCGCAAGGAGCAGGCTCACTTCGTCAGCAACACTCTTGTCTTCCAACTCCAGCATTTGAAGCTTGCGAACTTGCTCCTCGGGAGATTGATCGACCAGGTCAAAGAATACTTTTTTCGCTTCAGCGTATTTCTTGGAGTCCATCGAAAGATTAACCCTCAAGGCGTTTGCGGAGCCAAGCTCGACACATTCGCCATTCGTTTTCGATGGTGCGGGTCGATAGCCCCAGGACCTCAGCGACCTCCGGAACCGTCATACCTCCAAAGAATCTCATTTCCACGATCTTGGCTTGTCTTTCATCCAGCTTATGCAACTCTTCGATCAACTCGTCGATCGCGAGAACATCCTCTTCGTTGGACATGGAGATTTTGAGTTCTTCATCAAAGACAACGCGCACATACTCACCTCCCCGTTTGATCCGCTTGCGCGAGCGCGCGTGATCGACCAAAATTCGGCGCATCATGGTCGCAGCCAACGCGAGAAAATGCCCCCGGCTTTGATATTGATCCTCATCCTGCTTCGAAAGCTTCAAATAGGCTTCGTGGACCAATACCGTGGGCGAGAGAGTCACCGTCGACGATTCCAGCTGCAAGTAACTCGCAGCCAATCGTTTCATTTGCTCGTAGGTGGTGGTGGTGAGATCTTCCGCCCGGCGTGACTCGGTCATTCTCAATTCCTCAGGCTGATGTTTTAACTCGCTCCAATGATAGCAGAGAATCACCCGATGTGGCTAACGTCAATTGTTAATTATTGCAACATTACCGCTCTTTTAAGGGGTGACTATCGGCCAGTGGTGGTCTTCGATAGCCGTTTTTGACCACTCTCTCATGGGGGCAAGAAACATTTGCCGACTGATCCGGAGGATTGCTCTTAGAGAATCCCATACGTTTTGAGTGTTTTCGCGAGTGCATCCCATTGGTTTGGCTCGAGCTCTGTCATTGGGAGTCGTAACTCTCCGGTGTCTCGACCCAGAAGCTTCATCGCACCCTTTACAGGAATCGGGTTTGTCGCCAACGAAAGCATGTCCCGGCAGAGTGGAAAGAGCTTGTGGTGAAGCGACTTTGCCGAAGCAAAATCGCCTGCGAGGGCCGCTTTTACCAAAGCAATCATATCTTTCGGAACAATGTTCCCCGCCACCGAGATCACCCCCTCAGCTCCGATACTCATCATCGGCAGGGTTAGCGAATCGTCTCCGCTAAGGACGGTCAAATTCGTGGTGTTGAGGATCTGGGAGCATTGGTCTAGCGAACCGGTCGCTTCCTTCACCATGGTGATGTTTGGAATCTCCGCAAGTTTGGCGATTGTCTCCGGTTCGATATTCTTCGCAGAACGTCCGGGAATGTTGTAGACGCAATGCTGAATCCCAACATCCTCTGCAATGGCTTTGAAGTGTTCGTAGAAGCCCCGCTGCGTTGGCTTGTTGTAGTACGGTGCTACTTGCAATGAAGCATCAGCGCCTTCTTTGGCTGCCCAGCGAGTTAAACGCAACGCCTCGGACGTACAGTTGCTACCCGTGCCTGCCATCACTTTGCAGCGACCCGCCGATAGTTGAATGACTTCGCTAATCACCCGCTCATGCTCGTCGTGGCTCAACGTAGGTGACTCGCCGGTCGTACCGACAGGGACGAGAAAATTGGTTCCTGAAGAAATCTGATACTCGATCTGCTGTTTCAATGTCGCCACGTCAAGCTTACCGTCTCGGAACGGTGTTACGATCGCAACTCCAACCCCAGCAAATGCACTCCCCTTCCGGTCCGACATCTTCAATCACTTTCCCTTTGGAACCAAACTAGCCTGTTAACGTGGCCATCAGTGTAAACGTCCAACCCCACTTCCCCAAGCCTTCGCGGCATTCGGAGCAGTACTTTGTGAGCAAGTCGGCGACTTTGTCGAATTAGAAAAGCCGATTCTTTGCCGCATCAAACGCGGTCTTGCCGGCGATCTCGAGCCCGTCTTTTGGTGCATTCATCGCACACGCCATGAATGATGAATCGATGCTCTTTTGCGCGAAATCGAAACTGTTTGGCGACTTCATCACGAATCCGAATTGTGTCTTCGCTCGTGAATTCAATCAGCTTTCGACACTTGGTGCAGTACAAATGGTCGTGCTGCGGATATCCGTAGTCGTGCTCGTAAACGCTCCGTCCATCCAACTCAAAGCACTGCAGCAAACCCGCATCGACGAACTCCCGAAGCGTCCGATAAACCGTGGGACGCGAAACGTAATTTGCGTTCCCCTTCGATGGTAACTGATCGATCAGTTGATCTGCGTCAAAGTGCTCATGCCGATTGAAGACTTGCTCCAGCAAATGTCGTCGCTGCTCGGTGTTTCGCAGACCCTTGCTTTGCAAATATTCCTCGAACCGCTGCAGCGGTGTCATCGAAACAGGGACAGCTTCCAGCGGCTGACCTACGGTTGTGTTTTCCGAAGACATGGGAATATTGACAGTGACTGTTGATAAAATTCGGACCGGCAGGGGGCTAAACCGAGTATCAACCTCCCCTTCTCATACCTTAGTCTCTCGGTAAAAAATCCGGAAGGATCTCAGGCTCGATTCTACGTGAGCTCACTCTTGGCTGAGCACAAACATTCTAGGCTAAGGACGTATCAGAAAACCATTAGTGACTTTGGCGATAGCCGCGGTTTCCGATGGTTTTCATATAGGCTCTAAGCCAAGAACGGATCAAAACAGTTCGAGTTGCTTGTAGCCCGCCGAACCGGAAGAACTGGCTTCTTGTTTGGCCGGCCAAGGCAGATCGGGAAGGCTCGGTATGCGTTTCTTCATCTCTGCATGAAACGCCGATGCTAGTTCCGGTGCGTAACGATCGTCCGGTGCGTGAGTGAAAATCCAAGGTTCCAGACCAGCTCGAATCCAATTCGCGATCCGCTCCGCCCACTCTTCCCAATACTCCGTGACTTCGGTCGGATCGTTGCGTCCAATCAGTCGAACCATGGGCCGTCTTCCTGTCACCGTTGCTCGAAAAGGACTCTTCGGTTTGCGAACTTGCGACGCTTGCTCGGTCGCGTCGGACGGAGCCAACGAGTTTAAAGGGCGTGAATCAAATAAAACTTGATCGATGTTTCTCGATGCAAGGAGTGTTTGGAGTTGATCTTCGCATCGGGATTGATCGAACCAATCCCGATGCCTTACCTCGACCGCCCAAGGCCAATCGATCGGCAACTGGAAGAGGAACTTTCGCAATCGCTCGAAGTGATGAAAGGAAAAAGATGGACCGAGCTGGAGAAAGGTTGGACCGAGCTTGTTCGCATCGCGAAGAATTTCTAGGCGTGTGAGCCACTCGCGCAACAAGTCGTCGCACCAGTCCAGCATGCGATCATGCGAAATACTGCGAGGGAACTTCAAGGAGAATTGGAACCCGTCGGCTGATTGGTCTCGCCAACGTCGAAAGGTATCGGCATCGGGTACAGAGTAGAAAGTGCTGTTTCCTTCCACGGTCGGAAAGGAATAGGAGTACCATGTCAGAAGATGCTCGCTAGCAATTCCTTTGGGATAGATTTTGCCGGCCCATTCTTTGCAGCCCCATACGGGGCATCCCAAGCGGTACGACCAACTGTCCCAATTTGGATTCTGAACAGGAATTCGATCTTTTCCTAAATTCGGTTTGCCCATTCTTGCGTCGCTACGAAAGGTATATCCACTACAACCGGAACCCCGCCGAGCGAAATCGAATCGAGTTGCGGATTTGCAGTCATCTTTTGATTGACCCGAGCCGGGGGTATGGCATCAGATTAGTGCGAGTGGCCAAGTCGGCTGCGAGCTCCATCCTATCATCCTAGTCCAGGACCTCTTCATGCGCACGCATTTATCCAGCTGGATCGCTATGAGCTGCCTTTCGTTTGCAACGATGGCGCAAACCGCTCACGCAGGGCCTTGGATGGACGCGATTCTCAACAGACAACGGCCGGCTTACCCTGTCGGTCCAGTCCCGGTCACCGCCAATTACGCCTCGGTCGTTTCGAACTATGGGGCTTACGCAGCTCAACCTCCTTCCGCAACAGGACTAACGTCGATTCCGTTTGGTGTTCCACAAACCGTCGCTGGCTACTTGCCTACTGCGACGTACGACACCGCCTGGAATGCGACGCCCGTAACTTACTATCGACCGGTTACCAGTTTCGATCCTCGAACAGGTACCACGGTCACTAGCTTGCAACCCTGCACTTCGGTGCAGTACCAAGCTCAACGTGTACCCTTGGCATCGCCTCGTCCACTCCTAGGCGAAGTTGGCTTACAAGCGAATCGCTGGCCGGGAATCACCGGCCCTGGTTACTATCCCGCCGGTCTTGGTTACGCAGCTGCTTATCCTGGGTATCAGCAGATTCCTTCCTCGGGAGCTCCAGTTGCGAGCGCTTCCCTTGGGACATCGGGCGTCGCGATGGGGATGCCTGCAAGCTCCCTTCCTGCGACGACCTACCAATCGCCTAGCGTCCAGCCCGTTACTGCCTTGATGCCAGCTCCTGTCGTGTCAAATGTACCGACGGTTCCTTACCCGTCGACGTCGAGCTATCCGATCTCCACCTATCCTGCAGCGACTGCCTACCCGATCGGAACGACTTACACGAACTCGTATCCACCTGCTATTGTCAATTCGTCGGGGTATGGGACTTCGGTGCTTCCGCCTGTTTCGTCCGTTCAGCCTGCTACTGCTACGATGCCTGCTTACACAAGCCCTGCAGTCAGCTCTTACTATGCACCCTCGATGAACAACGCGAGTCCTTGTGCAAACGGACTTTGTCCCGCGCCAAGTTCCGGCTCTGCCAGCGTTCCGACGGGAAGCTCTGGGCTTCAACCCAGTTTCGGAAATGTTCCGTCGATCCCAGGGGCCGCTTCGGTAACTCCCTATGGTGCGCCTACTTACAGTTCACCTGTGCCAACGAACACTGTTCCGCCGACCTCTACGCCGGGAGCTATCCTTCCCGGTGCCCCTGCGACGAGCTATCCATCAGCACCCTCTAATCTTTCGAACCCTTATTTGCCGCAGACGAATCCGCCTGCAACAGGTTTGCCCGGTTCTGCCATCCTGCCACCGTCTGGGTTGCCCTCCGGAGATCCGGAAGCGACACGTCAACCAAGTTTGAATAACCCATCGTCGGCCCAGCGTCCTGCGACCGACGTCTCTCCAACTTTGAATCAACTTTCGGGCGGAATGCTCCCGAAAAATTCCTCTCGGCAACCAGAGGGATGGATCGATCAAGCGTTGATGAATCGGGAGCCTGTCCCTGTCCCTCCAACACTCAGGCCGACGACCAGCACCGAAACTTCGAGGGGCGGAATTGTTCCTCTGGACTCCCCTGCAGGCATCGACGCGAAGCCTCGTTGGAATCCAAACTTGCTCGATGCGGATGACCCCGTGGCAGCAAACGAAGCCTCCGGGGTAAACCTTCGGCCTCGCCCTGCTGCTTCAGACGCCTCGACGTTGAAGTTCATTTCTAACGAGAAGGTTTCGGACGGATTTCAGCCGACCTTTCGGCCAAGACAAAACTAGCTGTTTGGTTGGAGCGTTTTCGCTCTGAAAAAAAGGAGTGGGGCGATTCTGGGATTGTGACGAAGCCCGGGATTCGTAGTACACTGCCCACTCCCAAGCAGCTAGATCGTCCCAAGCACCTGTCTCTATAAGCCCTATGAATGACCTCCGCTTCGTCACATTGATCGGCCCTAACCGCTGGTCTCCCAACCCCATGCTGGAGCTTCATTATCCAGCCTCCCAAGGGGCAGAGGTATTGTCGATAGGCCCATCCATCGCCTCCGAACTGCTAGGCTTTTTGGCTTCCAAAAGCTACACCACCACGCACCCCCAAAGTGTAGCCAACGCCGAGTCGCAGGCGAAAGCGATCAGCTCCTTTCACCTCCGCGGGGAAATCTTGTTGGGATGCGCCCGATGGTTTTCTGCAATGGCCGGCGTGCCGACTCGAGATACTCGTGAGTCCTTAGATCTAAGGGCTCAGATCGCTTCCGGTGCCGAGCAAGTTATCTTGGCGATGGAAATGGAGGAGCAGGAACTCAGTGAGAGATGTTTCGAGCTGGCCATCCAACTGATGGAAAGTCACCTCCAACGCGAGGAATTCTCAATCCCGGCCAAGTTTCGGGAGCTGTTCGATTATGCGGACGATGTGCGGCTTGGTCCCAGTTCACGTGCCATCCTGCGAGCTGCTCGTCGACGGGCTATCCCTTACACGCGGCTCAATCGCGGTTCGCTCGTCCAACTGGGAGAAGGAAGATACCAGCGACGCATTTGGACCGCTGAGACCGACGCGACCAGCGCGATCGCAGAAGCCATCGCTAGCGACAAGGACCTAACCAAACGACTGCTTCGACAAGTCGGCGTTCCTGTTCCGCATGGTCGACAAGTACGCGATGCAGAAGACGCTTGGACGGCCGCTCAAGAAATTGGCTTTCCTGTCGTCGTCAAACCGGTGAACGCCAACCATCAGCGCGGGATTTCGATCGAGCTCTCCACACGCGACGAAATCTTGAGAGCCTATGAATGGGCTGTTCAGGACGGTCAGACGGACGAAGTGATGGTGGAGCAGTTCGCTCGCGGATATCACCATCGATTGTTGGTCGTAGGCGATCGCATGGTTGCGGCCGCACGAGGACATGCGGAAACGGTCACGGGTGATGGCAAGAGTTCTGTCGAAGAGCTTGTAGCGGTACTGAATCAAGATCCGAGACGCGGCGAGGCTTACACCGACCCACTTGGAATCGTGAAGCTCGACGCGGGAGCGATCATCGAACTGAAGAAACAGTCCCTCGAAGTGACGAGTGTTCCCGAGAGCGGACGCGAGGTGCTCGTACGACGAACTGGCGATCTAACAACAGACTGCACCGAAGAAGTCCACCCGGATCTTGCGCAACAAGCGGTCTTGGCCGCTCGGGTCGTCGGACTCGATATAGCCGGGTTGGATATTCTCGCAACGGATATTTCTCAGCCGTTGGAATCGCAACGAGGCGCGGTTGTGGAAGTGAATGCCGGACCATCTCTCTCTCCGCACGTTTCGCCTTTGTTTGGCAAACCGCAGAAGGTAGGAGATGCCATCGTCGACATGCTCTTCCCGAACGATAGCCCAAGCCGTATCCGGTTGATCGGAGTGGTGAAGTGCCCGCAATCCGATAGTTTGGTCGAGCAACTCTCCGAGCAACTGCGGCTTCGCAATATCGACTTTGGGATGGTGAGTCATGGGCAAGCCGGCTTCAATGGAAGGATTGTGGATACGGGGTGTGAGACGGATGCTTCGCGGGTGATTGCTCTGCTATGCAATCCTATCCTCAGCGCGATCGTGATCCATGTCGACGTGATAACCTCTGCCACGCTTGGTACCTGCGCCCCGCGATTGGATTGGTTACTGCTACCGCATAAAGCGCTCGGAGCTTCCTTCGTCGCCGAGCACCGCGCCGGGCTTCGATCGATACTTCACGCAGTCCCTGCCGATGGTCATATCTTTTGCGAGTCGGCCAGCTCGGATGTATTGCAGTTGCTGCATTCGTGGAAATTAGAGGGCACTCATCTTCATCCTACTTTGGATGGTGCCTTCGAAATCGATATCTAATTGAGCCCCGATGGGAGGGTGTACTACCCAGCGGCGATTGTTCTAAATGCAGTAGATTGTCTCGCTGGCTCATCAAGGGGTATCGCAGATTTGTCCGTTCAATAAAGCGGGGCCAACCGGACGTCTCATCATGTCGATCGATTCGGTATACACCGTCACCGAATCAGTTGGATTGAGTTCAATGCGCATCTGGGCCACGATCAACTCGCAGACCGACGACGATGCGACGACCTCGATTCGCAGATACTTTGAGGTTGGAGCAACTGGCAGCTTGGAATCGTGCATGGAAGAGAAGGTGCTCCGGCCTTTACACTCCTGCGACGAGAATGAGACGATATCAAACGGATTGCAGATGGACTCGATACGGTCTCCCAATTCAATCGAAGCTAACACCGTGAGCCGTCGCATTCGCAACAACCCTCCTTTGCGGGTAGACATCGCGTGCGATGCAAAGGCAGAGTGGCTCTCCAGTCCGGTGATCTTCAGTTCGAGCCCTTCGCTCGAGAAGGTTTCTTGCATCTCATGAAGCTTCTCCATAACGCTGCTATCTACGATCTTTGTATTGCTTAGATCGATCGTTACGTTTTGACGCTGAACCAAACCCAGATCTTCAATTTGACGACGAAATGGAATCCAGTTGGAAAAAATGGCGGACTGATGCGCGTGAATCACGCATCGATCCTCACCTTGTTGTTCGACTTCCAAGTAAGGTTTGAAAATCGATTTTAGCGGTACGCCATTGGCGATATGGAGCGCGATCTTCACACCGATGCCGATGAGAATGCCGACCAGGAGGTCGGTAGCTAGAACGGCGACCAGAGTGATGACGAAGATCATCAATTGCTCGCGACCGATGCGATACACATTGATAAACTCGCGGGGGTGCGCCAGCCGGTAACCTGTATAAACCAGCATGGCCGCGAGGGCGGAGAGCGGGATCAAGTGCAAGAACATCGGAATGAGACTGCAGCATACGAGCAAAAAAACTCCATGCCACAGATTGGAGAAACGTGTTTTCGCACCGTTGTCGACATTGGCACGACTACGCACGATTTCGGAAATCATCGGCAATCCACCGATAGCGGCCGCTGCCGCATTGGCCACACCGACGGCCATCAAGTCTCGATCTAGATTCGACTTTCGACGGTAAGGATCCAAAAGATCGACAGCTTTGGCACTCAGCAAGGACTCAAGGCTACCTATGATGAAAAAGAGAAACACCCACCACCAGGCCTTGGGTTGACCGAGTGCCTGAAAGTCCGGTGTTTGAAACTGATGGAACAGACCGAATAGCTCCCCGGAAATGGGTACCAAGTACTGGTCGCCGAGCTGGTATTCGTGATTTACCAAGTAGTAAGAGTGTTGATGCAAGAGCTGCAGCCATATCCCCATCGGGATGGAAACAGCCAAAACAATGAGAGGCGAGGGGACCGGTTTTAACCAAGACACCTTGGACCCGATCCAAGGCCAGAGAAACATGATGGCAAGGCTCGTGAGACCGATTCCAGCGATGGCAGGATTCGCTTCCATAATGAAATGCGGTATCTCCTGAAGCAGTTCGAGT
>JALOQZ010000376.1 GCA_025459245.1 Pirellula sp. | reverse complement strand
GTCGCGTCTCACTTGACCTGTGTAGGTTCAACAGTCGATCAGCTGCGAGATTATTTGAAGGCTGCCATCGCAATCGGGACCGACTACATCGTTGCCCTCCGCGGCGACCCACCGAAGGGTGAGACCGTCTTTCAACAAACCGCAGGTGGTCTCCGCTACGCGAACGAGCTGGTGTCCTTGATCCGTTCGGAATTTAACCAGCTTGGCATCGCTGTCGCTGGTTACCCTGAGGTGCATCAAGAGGCTCCGAGTGCCGAAATTGACTTGGACAACCTCAAGCGGAAAGTAGATGCCGGGGCCGACATCATTGTCACCCAGCTCTTCTACAACAATGCAGACTATTTCCGATTCGTTGAGAAATGCAAAGCGAAAGGGATCGATATTCCCATCGTGCCTGGAATCTTGCCCGTCACGAATTTGGCTCAGATCCAACGCATCGCTTCCCTTTGCAAGGCGGCCCTCCCCGATTCCTTTGTCTCCCGTTTGCAACACAACACCGATCCAAACTGGCAGTTCCAAGTTGGCGTGGAGTTCGCTCAAGCTCAGGTAGAAGAGTTGCTGAAAAAGGGTGTGCCGGGAATCCACTTCTACGTGTTGAACAAATCGCAAGCAACATCGGAAGTTCTCAAAGCCCATTGGACGGTAGCTTAATTTGAACGGTAGCCTAATGTCGAACACGATTGGATTTCTAGGTGGCGGTCAAATGGCGACCGCGATCGCGCGAGGGGTTATTGCGGCGGGTCTTTCGAAGGCCACTGACTTGGTTTTTTACGAACCGAACGGCTCCCAGCAATCGCGGCTAAAGGAACTGTTTCCCGAGTGTGTCCTCGCCGAATCACCCAAGTATCTTTTCGAGCGAGCGAACCGAGTGATCCTGGCTGTAAAGCCGCAGGTTCTGACCGAGATCGCCATTTCGCTCCGTCCCTACACACACAATGAACATTTGCTAGTCTCCATTGCGGCAGGCATCTCGCTGAAAAAGCTTGCTGACTGGTTCGAAACCGAACGAGTCATTCGTGTGATGCCCAACACTCCTTGCCAAAGCCGCCAAGGCGCGAGTGGCATCGCGGCTGGAAAAGGGGTAACTCCTCAAGATGCAGCTTGGTGCGAATCGATCTTCGGTGCAGTTGGACGTTTCATTCGATGCACTGACGATCAACTGCATGCGGTAACCGGTGTCTCTGGTTCCGGGCCAGCCTATGTGCTCATGATGATTGAGGCGCTCAGCGATGGCGGGGTCATGTGCGGACTCAGCCGACAAACCGCTCTGGAGCTTGCAGTTCAAACAGTTCTCGGCGCGGCTACGATGGTGCAAGAAACTGGAGCCCACCCAGCCGTACTCCGCGAGCAAGTCACCAGCCCTGCGGGAACAACCGCTGCAGCGCTTGCGGTTCTAGAACGCTCTGGCTTTCGAAGTGCCTTGATCGATGCCGTTGTCGCTGCGACACAGCGATCGCGAGAATTAAGCTAAGTTCTATCGTTTCCTACTCTGGGTAGCTACGAGATGACTCTTCTTCCCCTCGCGGAGTAAAGCCAGATGGCTTGTCCTCGTCGTACCATTTCGCGAAGAAATGCCATAAAGGGAACAAACACAGGACCGCTGCAATTCCTATCCACCAAAACATCTTTCAAGTCTCCTTTCGCGGCATTCAACCGCCTATCGCGTCGTCTCCTGTCTCGGAATTCGAAATAAACCTTCGAGTGCGTCTCGCTACTAGAGTACCAAGGTCGATGCCGGCCGTCGAATAGGCGCGTCTTGCGAGAAGTATTCGTGGAACTGTGGAATGATCTTGTTCGGAAAAGCAAAAGGCCGCATTGGATTGCGGCCTTCCGACGAGATTCTAGGTTAAGAGCCTATCCGAAAACCATTAGCCGCTTTGGCGCTAGCCGCGGTTTCCGATGGCTTCCGGATAGGCTCTAGATATTTGTGTAGATCTACCCGAGATTGCTGGGACGGCGTGGCATCCGTCTCGGGTAAGGAGGATCGGATTTCTCGGGCAGAGGCATCCCGTTCTCTTCCTCCCACTGCTGTCGTTCGCAATCGGTCGCGTAGTATTTCAACCAGCACTCCATGTCATTCTCTTCCAAGCAATGCCAATGAAGGTAGTTGCGATGGTCAGCGATCCGCTTTTCGTATGAGGGGAGAATGTCCCGAGCGATCAAACAGTAAAGCTGCCTATCGCTGAGATGATCTGTCAAATCGAGAACCACGCGTTGCTCGTACAACGAGAGGATCGTTTGCCAAAGGAGCTGGTGGACCTCGAGGTCGGTCAGCGATTCGGGATTCGGGAGTTTTAACTCCGGCTCAAACCACTGGCTGATGGGAAGTGTCGGGGCTCGCTCCCAAGCCAAGATGGAGGCGAGGAACTCGTTTTCTTCGACGAGAGACATTTGTCGAAGAGATACCAAATCGACGGACTCGTCCAAATACGGCTCAAGCTCATCACGCAATTGAGCATTTCGGAGCAACAAATCAACTTCGCTTTCGATCGGCACGGGTACTTGCGACATTGCTTAGCACGCATTCTTGGAGAGCTGTGAGTCAGGTTGGTGCGAGCACTCGATGAGCGACTCGACCTCTCCAATGTATCCATGGCAATCTTGAGATTAAAGCTTTGACTTGAGCAAAACTCGCGTTGCGATGAAGTTTCTGCAAAAGCAAAAATCAGAAACCGAATAATCGATACGTCTTACCATGATCAAGCCGTACAATCACTACAACCGTTAAACTCAACGGACGCAAAATGGGACATTTTGAAAACAATTTCTTACGACGATTTGCGTCGCGGTTATTTTGTCCTATGCGTTTCCCTCGGTACGAAACTGAAACTGAAGAGCTGCATCGACCCAGCGCCATAGAGCCGACCAGCCGCTTTCGCTCTCGTTTTCTAATCGGAGGGAACAGTGAATTCCGGCTGGAGGTAGGCTTCGGGCCATCGAGGTGTTCCAAGCTGACGATGTGATCGACTTGGGTCTAAGCGCGACTCGCACTTCCAAACGTGGTTTCTCTGTTTTGTACCGATCCTTGCCTTGATCGTCTTTGTCCGGCTTTACCGCAATAGGCCCCCCAAAAATGCCACCCAAACTCGCGTAGCTTAGGACATCGGACGAGCGTGGGAGTACTTGGAGTACCGATCCTTGCCAACGCTCGCCATTGGACAATCGCACGACAACTGGTTGCCCCGAAGATCGAGACATTCGGTCCCAAGCTTCTTGAGGAACACTGGCGCGCACTTCGAGTTGTGCTGGGTCGACAACAAGCCCAATCGAGTTGCCTGTTTCAAGATAGGTGCCTTCCAGGTTATGCGAAGCCCTTATCATGAGCACACCCGCGCGAGGCGCTTTGACGACGAGTGAATCGAGCTTCTCTTTTAAAGAGGTGCACTGATATCGCAATGCTTCAAGGACTGCCTCTTCAGCCTGCAATTCAGATTCTTTTCGCTGGGCTCGCAGCATATGGCAACGATGTTCACTCGACTCCTTCATGTTCACCGCAATGTCGTGCTCAATCTGAAGGGAGGGATTTTCCATTCGAAGGATTTCGTCGCCGGCTCGAACACCTTGCCCATCATGGACTAAGACCTCGCGTACAAACCCTGGGGCA
>JALOQZ010000375.1 GCA_025459245.1 Pirellula sp. | reverse complement strand
GATCCAGAAGAAACGCCGACACCCGAAGCGTTGCTGCTCGTGACGAAGGGATAAGTGCCGTGATCGATGTCGAGCAGAGAGCCTTGCGCCCCCTCCATGAGTAGATTCTTTCCGTCATCGACGGCATCGAGCAAGTAGTTTGTGGTATCCGCCGAAAGTGGGCCAAGGATGGCGTTCCATGCTTTGCATTGTTCGATGATCTTGTCCGCGACGAGTGTTTCCAAGTCGGCTGGGTCGGCAATGGGCTCCAGCATGGCGCGTTTCGCGGCCACCGTTTCGCGCACCTTGGATTCCATTTGATCGCTCAGCAAATCCGCTAATCGAAACGCATGGGTACGACCGACTTTATCGCGGTAGCAAGGCCCGATACCTCGATTCGTCGTGCCGATACTTTCACCGGAAACAACCGCTTTGTTCGTTGCTTTGTCTTCGACGAAGTGCCAAGGCATGACGACGTGGGCGCGTTCGCTGATCATGAGGTTCTTACGAGGGTTCACGCCTCGGGACTCAAGCCCTTCGATTTCTCGGATCAGCATGTTCGGCTCGATCACAACGCCGGGTGCAATGACGTTCATGATCCCTTCCGAAAGGATTCCCGAAGGAACGTGGTGCAGCTTATACACCTCTTTGCCGCACACGACGGTATGGCCTGCGTTTGCTCCCCCTTGGTAACGCACGACGATATCGTTGCGAGGTGCCAAAAGGTCTACCAATTTTCCTTTGGCTTCATCCCCCCACTGGAGTCCGATTACGCAGGTTGCAGGCACTAGAAACTTCCTTTGGTCAAATAGGCGATCGCAAAGGGGTAGAGTCTCGGCGGAAAGACCGATTTGGTCAAGATGAGTGGGGAGAACCGCCGGAGCGTCGGGCTCTGCGATTTGGGAATTTTGAAACCGGGGGGAAGAATCAGTTACCCGGGCGATTTAGCGGACGAAACCCTTGAATTCTGCCCCTAGGCGCGATCCCTTCGACTTGAATGGGGATATCCAACGTCGAGGTGGTGACGTTCCCTGCAAGGTCGACGGTTTCCATTTTCAAATAGATCGTCGGCGGCAGATTCGGGTTCGATGGCCAAACGAAACGTCCCTGATTTCGAATCCCTCTCGAGATGACTTGCCAAGGTCCCGCAGGTGACTCGGCGTAGAAGAGCGAGATAGGCCGATCCCCGAGATACTCGTCGTGGGCTCGGTATTCGATAACCAGCGATCCGGCTTCTTTGCCGGTGCCGTAGAGGGCGCTGCTCAAGCGTGCTTGGGGAACAGCCGTATCGACCAATATCCACGTGTCCGCTTTGTCGCCGGGCCGCGGTCGGTTGGACGCTAAGCCATTGGCGCCGACGATCACCATGCGAAATCCGAAGAGACCATCGTTTTCGACTTCGATATCAAAGGGACTCGTTCGATCAGGATCTTGGCCCCAAACCTCCCAAGTTCGGCCATCGTCGATCGTTCCCCACAATTCGACCTCCGTTATCGGTGCCCCTGGATCGTTTTCAATTTGGTAATCCAAACTAAAGGCTCGCGTGTTCGCGTAAAGCGGCTCTTGCTCAAGCGGCTTGCGGTTCGGCGACTGCGGTGCTCCAAGGGTGGGTATCGAAGGGAGCGACGATGCGTTTGATTCATTACCAGGCGAATCACCCGAGAGTTGGCCCGGTTCTCGTGCGAGCAAAGACTGTGAGTTCTTTGCGTTGGCTAACAGAGTTCCGTCGCCGCTGCGCATCGATTCCAGCTCGGAATCGGATAGCTCGCGGACCGGGAGGCCTGTGGATGGGGCTCTGCGTGGTATCGGCCCCAGCACGATATCGGTACTCGCGGGAGTTGGCAGCCCCTTGGGCTGGCTCGCCAACTGCATCCCCAAACCGTGAGTCGCCGTCTTAGGAAGCTGTGGTAAGCGTGTTACCTCGGTCTGATTTCCCGCAAGATCCTTCGCGATCAATCGAACGACAAGTTGCTTCGCGTTGCCGGGAAGAGCCCAGGTTCCAAAACCAGAGACTTCACCTGGGGTTGTGCTTTGGCTTAGTTCAAACGCAATCGGAACCCATCTCCCTGTCGATTCCGTTTGATACTCGAGCGAGATGTTTGCGGTGTCCAGTGCCGTGTCGCTGGCCAAGAACTCCGCCATCATATCGCCGCGCGGATCGATATCGATGATCAAGCTCGCTGTCGGTTTGTTCGTATCCACAGCGATGCGAAGCGGGTCCCCTGGATTAATAAAACGTCGCCCGGACGCGTCCACTGACTTCAAGCGAAAAATGTACATACCATCGCGAGCCGCGCGATACTGAAACTGTCTTGTCCTCGTGTCGCCGCGCGAGCAGAGGCTCCAGTTCTGCCCACCATCCTCCGATACTTCCAGCAATACCTCTTGGGGAGACTGGCCATTGTTATCGATTTGAAATGGAATGACGAAGTCAAGCCTGGGCCAGTAAACGATGTTTTGCTGTGACTGTGCGAGGGGTTGCTGAGCCAACGCGAGGGAAGAGCCACCGAAGCCGGCTGCTACAAACAAACAGCTGCACCAAAGCTTGGCGATTCGGCGTCGACAGGAGGGCCGATGCGATGACTCCCTGGACGAGATGATTTCCATTCGGCGTTTTCGATGGCTTTTCATGTTGGACGAGATCGCAATGAATCAGTTGGAAGTTACGGTTCGGGGGACATTTATCGAACGGGCAAGCCTTCGGGCTGCGCTGCCACTCGTTCCGGTCCTGATCCGTTTTGAATCAGCTGGCTGTAATAGGATTCGTTTCGTCGAAATTCATCGCAGTGCTCTTGAGAGGCGAACAAGAAGACGCGTCCTGTGTCGGCTTGGAAGCAACCGAATTCGCATTTGCCGTTTACCAACTGCTGTGTCTTGATGTAGTGGATCAGGTCGTAACAGCTAAGGCATGGGGCGTAGAGGTCGGGTGCTCGCAGGAATTCTTGGCGATAGGCTTCGGAGGCACATAGGTAGATCCGACCTCGATGCTTGACAGCAAACTTTGGCGAGCCTTCGGTCCAGACCACGCGATTCGGGTCGGTCGATTTTGCCCCGTGAAACAGAGAGACGGGGCAGAAGCCGTCGAGACCAACACTGGGCTCGACCGTTGCAGTGGATTGATTTGCGATCGTCGTGGCGGGAACGCCCGCTACCTTTACTTCAGGAGCCGCCGGCGCTTGCGGGGCAGGTTGTGGAGTCATCGGAGCAGCAGGGGGGACCAGGATTGGGCCGCCAGCAAGGTGTGGATTGGCGATTACTCTTTGTGTTTGAGGTGCGACGGTTTGGGGCATCGTCGATGGGTGGGGTGTTGGCTGTTGAGCGACGCGGGCTGGCTGCTGGAAGCCTGGGGTGGGTTGTTGAGGCTGGATAGCTGCTGACGGGTTAGGGGCAGTGTTCAGCACGGGGTGGCTGCTGGAGGATGCCATGGAAGAGGAAGGGGTTGGTCGGCGATCCATCGCGATTTGGGTCGAAGTTCTGTTCGCGAGCCGCTGTTCATTCGCTTGTGCTGCCGCTACTTCTCCGGCTTTCCAGTCGCGATGTCGGAGCGCAACTCGGTCAACCATCTGGCCGTAAACGCTCGGATCT
Source organism: Pirellula sp. (assembly GCA_025459245.1). Lineage (GTDB taxonomy): Bacteria > Planctomycetota > Planctomycetia > Pirellulales > Pirellulaceae > JBKCUI01. Next base: position 41 of record JALOQZ010000375.1, on the reverse strand, counting down.
TGAGGGCTGACCGTTCGGTAAATCTCTTCGCCGTTGGGAAG
>JALOQZ010000004.1 GCA_025459245.1 Pirellula sp. | reverse complement strand
AAAGGTAGGTAGTTACATTGCCTAACTCTGTAAACTTGATCGCATTCCCCAACAAATTGACCAACACCTGCCGCAGCCGAGTCGGATCCGTGACGATCTTCGCAGGAATCTCGCTTTGACACTCCACCCTGAGAGGAAGATTCTTGGCTAATGCCTTTACTTGCATGAATGAAGTAACATCGCGAACGAATTGAAGAGGATCGATTGCGATCCCTTCCACCGTAATCTTTTCTGCCTCGATCTTCGATAGATCAAGAATGTCGTTAATCAGAGATAATAGATGCTCACCATGTGTTTTGATTGTGTTTACATAACTCAATAAAGTCGAATTCTCCTCAAATCGCTCTGTCTCCTCGACGAGCAATTCGGCATAGCCTAGGATCGCAGTCATTGGAGTCCGTATCTCATGACTCATATTCGCGAGAAACTCGCTCTTCGCCTTATTGGCCGCTACCGCTTGCGTTTGCGCTTTTTTGAGCTGTGTAATATCCGCCCGGAGCGCAAAATAACCTCGCAGTCGATTCTCCTCATCGTACAACGGTGCGATCGTAGTCTTGACCCAGTACAAGCTCCCGTTCTTGGCTCGATTGCAAATCTCGCCGTGCCAAGAATCGCCATTGGCCACGACGCGAAAAATCTCTCGCCAGAATGACGGTGGATGCACCCCGGAGCTGATAATGCGATGCGAATTTCCAATCAACTCTTCGCGGGAGTAACCACTGATTTCACAGAACGCATCGTTCACATAGATGATTCGACCGGCTGTATCCGTTTCTGCAACAATCGCGTGCGAGTCGACAATCTTGCGGTAAACCTCCAAGTATTCCGTTGCTTCTCGCAGCTTCCTCTCGGTCGCTCGGTGATTCTCCAATTCCAAACGAAGGGACAACTCCGCCAGCTTTTCGATGGTAATGTCCTGATGAGCAACGACCACAAACACGGCTTCCCCGATCAAGAACCGTGTGACGGTCATCTCAAACCACCGCTTCTCGGTAGGACTATCGCAGGGGTATGTGAGCTGAAACTTATCCGATTCGAACGACAAGACGGAACGGATTCCATTCGAGGCTAGCATTCCCTCCTCGGAGTTTGGACCGATCGCACTGGCACAGATTTCAAGGTAGTTGACACCCACACAAAAACTGCAGGATCCCAAGTCGTTTCGGTCCGCGAACTCCTTCCACTTTTTGTTGACGCAAACAATAAAGCCAAGTGAGTCAAGTACGGCGACATGGGAATTCAGTGCGTCTAAAGCGCCTTCCATGAATTTCATCATTGGCTCCACTTCTGCTGGGCGTTTTGCATTCGATCTCAATCTCGAAGCATAACAGGAACGGCTGCGTCTGCTGCTTTTGCTTGCAGCACTTTGCACACGAAACTCTAAACTCCTAACGCCTATCAAACCCAACACCACCATGTCAATGCCGCTCGAGTGTGACATCGGGGCACATAGGTATTTTCTTTAGGGGCGAGTTTGGCAATTCAAGCTTCCGAAACAAGATCCTGCGTTTTTTGCAGTCGATGTTATCAAGCGTGAGGGACCAATACACAAAGCCCCTCACCATTCCGATTTTCACCGCCTACGGTTCCCCCTTGCTGGAGCATCAAACAGATGTGGCCAACCGTCTATGCACTTCCCTGCAATATTCAAGATCTTAACACGCTTGAACGAGTCGCAGCCCAACTCGGCTGCTTGCTCCTTCCCTTCGAATCGACTCGTGAACTTCGCGATAACTTCTCCTCTACAGACAATTCCGTCATCGTACTTGCAACCAATGCGTCCTACTCCGAGTTCCTTCCAACCCTTCGTGAAGTCGTCGAGAATGTCGATTCCAAGGAGATCCTATTACTCACAACTGACTGGACCGCTTCCGACGTTGTTCGAGCTATCCGCGAAGGTGTGACCGATGTCCTCGATCGCCCAGCAGACGACCCATCCCTCCTTCGACTGATCGACGAAGCCTTGGCGAGAGACTCCCTCAGGCGAACCTCCCCAAAACTTTCGATCCCTCTCGCGATTAAAGAAAAACTCACGTTCCAAGAGTCAAAAATACTCTCGTGCATCATCGCAGGACGCACGACCAAGCAAATTGGGGCCGAACTCGATCTCAGCGTTCGTACCATCCACTACAGGATCAAATCCATCTTGTCGAAACTCGGAGTGTCGAGCCGATCAGAAGCGATCGAACTGCTCCGTCGCGCTCTCGGCCTCTCAGATTTCAATCTGGCAAATGTGGGAGCCCGTAAGCAGATTTGTTAGAAATTGCCTGAAATGCGGCAATCCGATTTTCTCTTATCTAATTCAGCCGCTAAGATCCCTTACCAACGTGGAACCTGACGACGCGCTCGCTGTCGCCATTAGCTCGGTTGGTACTTTACAGAGCTTAGCAGGCGGCCCAAGTCGCCAAACTTCCGACCTTGCAATCTTTTTCCCCCCCCCTACAAAAGATCGGTTGACCACAAGAGATGAACGCCACACTACACTCGCCACTTGCCAACGATCCTGATTTCCATCCCGTTCTTGTCGAATTCGTTTCCGAGTTACCCGAACGTAGCCAGCTCATTCGGGCGACCCTCGGAGGAAGAGATTTCCCTGCCTTACGACGAGTTGCCCACCAATTAAAGGGGGCCTTCGGAGGCTACGGCTATCCCGCCCTGACCAATCTGGCCGCCGACGTGGAACGGCTGATTGATTCCGGCGAAGGGGTTCGGGAAATCACTGTCGCTTGCGAACGTCTCCTCGATGGCATCTGCATGGTCTCCGCAGAACCGGAGACCCTTTAAGCGATTTTCCGATGCCCACTTATCCGAGAATCGAATCCCACAGCGAAGGAATTTGCTTGGCCTCCAAGGCGCTAACTTCAACTTTCGCTTCTTCCGCCAAACTCTGAATATCCTGGACCGCTTCCAGTATCTGCGCCTCTTTGATAGCAATCTCTTCGGTGGGCAATTCCACTGGGAGGCCTGGTGCTTCCGTCTCTTCCGCTATGCTGAAAGTATTCGCACGCTCCATGGTCTCTCGAAGGCCAACTTGGAGTATCAAATCAACCCGCTCCAAATCCGCGACCTTCTGGATAGCTTCGACCTGAAGCTTTGACTCCAAGAGTTTCTCTTCCAAGCTCTCCACTTCCGTCCGAACATGAACCAACTTTGTTTCCTCATCGAGAAGCTGCCTCTCTCTCACCAGACAGTCATTCACAAGCGATTCGATCTGCGATTGCTTATCCTGTATCTCATTCTCCAAACCCATCCTCTGCCGCGAAAGATGCCCAATGTCTTCGGTCAATCGAAGAATCCTATCCGCTAAGTCAGAACTCGACCTTTCTTGCTCCAGACGAGTCGCTGACAACCTCTCTAACGCCTCCTTCTTCTCAACTTGCTCAAGATTCAGCTTTATTAAATCCTCAACAAGCACCTTTTTCCTCTCTTCCATTTCTGAGAGGGATAGCTGTATCGAAGCTAAATCTCTTCGCTGACTCTCCCGTTCTTCTTCGGCTGCTGAAACAGATTGCTTCAACCGGCTCAACTCCCCTTCTCTTTGAAGAAGACCAGCCTCCAACGACAACCGCTGTTGCTCGAGGACTTTAATCTCTTCGACATATTCCAAGTGACGTTGCTCGATGAGTGCATGCTGTTGAAGCAATTGGGTACGCGACTCCTCGCCAGCCTCCCATTCCGATTTCTTCTGATCCAAACGCTCGATCTCCAGACGGAGAACATCGACTTTGACCAAGCTCTTATGCAGATTGTCCTCAGCGATGGCAAACTCTTTCTGAATCTCACGAATCCGTGCTTCCTCACCTTGAATCTCTGAACGCGACATTTCCAGTCTCTGATGCATCAAAGAGGCTTCTTGCTGATTCGCGACCAATTCACGCCTTGATTCCAAGACGCTCTTTTCGAACTGACTAGCCTCCCTCTCCAAGCTTTCTACAACCAGCTTTCTATCACGCTGCTCATCTTCGAGAAGACCTAACGTGCATCGCGCCTTTTCAATCTCATTCATTAAGTCCTTCAGAGCCAATCTCTGCTCGGCAGCTTTCTTTGTCTCCTTATTCACTTCCTCTTGAGCAGCCTTTGCCGTCGCAGCTAATGAGGTCTTTGTTGTTTCGAGATCGCGAATTGCGGACTGCAGCTCCTTTCTTCGAAACTCCAATCCGACGACTTCGTTGGACATGGATTGTTTCTCTTGCGCCAATTGATCCAATTCCCTGCTCAGTGTTTCTTTGTAGGCGCGCCACTGACCGCATACCTTGCTCGCCTCTGTCGCCTCTTCCATCATGCGAGCGACTTCCAAATCCAATGTAGTTTTGCTTTGTTCTAGCTCCATCAGCTTCTTCTCCACCATGATCACATCACCCCTCTTGGTTTGGATTATTAACTCGGCCTGATGCAAGTCGCGAGTAGCCTTTTCAAGCCTCTTATTGGCCTGATCTAATTCAATCTCGACACTCTTGAGATCGCCTTGAGCGAGCTGCCATTGGGATTCGACGGAACGTTTGCTCGCCTCGATCATGGTAAGCTTCTGCTCCTCATTTGCTGCTTTGTCTTGCAGCTCAATGAGCATGCGTGTTTGCTGACTTAATTCGGTTTCAACTCTCGCCAACTCTCGCTTTTGCCGTTCAAGCGATTCCACCGACTCGGTCAAAACAATCTGCTCTCTCTTCATTGCAAGTCTTTCTTCGCTCAATCGCTCGATCTCGATTTGACATGCGTTCGCTTCACTCGCTTTGCGTTCAATGCTCGACTCCAGTGCGATCAATTCCTCTCGCAAAGACCCTTGCCTCTCGAGAATCTCATCACATTCATATCGCAACTCCGTGAGCCGTTTCGATTCCAACTGCACATCTCCACGGAGCAAGTCGAGTTGCTTTTGCTCCTCCCGGTTCAATGCTCGCACCGAATCTACCTCGCTACGCCCCTCCGAAATATCCACCCTCAATTGCTCACGATCCAGTTCCAAACTTCGGATCGTCAAATCCAACTGTGGTATCCTCTCGTTAGCCAAGTCAATCCGGCGATTGAGATCGAGAACTTCCGACTCCAACTGGGACTGCTCTTGCTCTAAACTCGAGCGTCTTGAATCAAGTTCTCGCAACGCGGCTTCGATCTGACTCCTCTCCAGATCAAGCGACTTGACTCGCTCCTGATATTGAGCGAGTGTCTCCCTCGTATGCTCAAAAGCGCTCGTGCACTGATCCTTTTGGTTCTGAATCTCACTCAATTCGTTCCTTGATACTTCGCAATCGGCTTCAAGCTCCATCAGTAACGATTCGAGTTCGTTCTTTCGATTGGCCAAATCCTCCAAATGATCTAACAATCGCTCCGCTTGCTCTGTCTTCTCTAAACAGAGCTGCGATTGAGAATCGATGCTTTCGGATAGAGTAACGGACTGATCAGTCAACTCCTTCAATAGCTGATGGGCGGTTTGAACGCTTGTCTCTAAAGCTTCCAAAATGGTACGCTTTTCAAGAATTTCATTCGATACTTTCTGATACTCCCCAGAAATCAAACGCTGTTGAGAATCCAAATCATCTACAACACCTTGATAGTCTGCCGCCAATCGCAAAAGCGCTTCATTCGAAGCCTGTAACGCATCGCTATCGACTTTGCGCTGCGCCAATTGGGCCTGTAGGGACTCGTTTTGAAGATCCAACGCGAACCGATACTCGATCGCCGCTCTGACTTGGGAATCGCAGGAATCGAGTTCCTCCAACCTACGCTCAATTTCCCTGTCAATCTCCTCCTTTTGTTCACGGCATGCGAACAAGCTATCGAGCAAGCGGTCTTTCTCTTCTTCTAAGAACCTTTTTTCGTTCGAAACGCAATCCACGCCTTCCTTCAAGTTTTCAATATGGCTTTCGAGCTCCCACTTTGTAGCCTCTAAACTCTGTACTAATTCCGAGAGCTCTCGAAGACGAACAGATTCCGCATTGGATTGCTCCGCTGTTATCAATGAAATTGTCAGTGCGAGAAGATGACCTCGATCACGAATCGTTTGATTGCATTCCTCTGCTAGAAACTGGTCTTGCAAAGCCCCCAAATCCCTTTGAACAGACTCTTTGGTCGTAACTAATTGCGAAATCTGATTCTCAAGCGACACGACCTCAGCCTGCAACGTGGTTCGCTGGGCCAGCAATGCCCCTGCAAGCATCTCTTCTTCGTCTCGATTCCGACCGATCGCATCGACTTCGTCGCTGAGTTGCTTATGCTTTTCAACTAAGTGAGACTCTAACCGGGACATCTCCTCAATGCGAGACTCGGATTGATGCCTTTCCAACTCGGCAAGAGCTCGTAGAGATTGAATCAACCCCTGCAATTCGCGTTCACTGCCTTCAAGCTCCGCGAGTTGCATTCGTTTCAGTTCGATACCCTCCTCGAGTACGGTGCTCTCAGCTTGCAGTCCCTCGCATCGATCTGATTCCACACGCACTTCCGAAACGAGTCGCTCGAGGTCCAGCCGCGCGTTCGCAGCTTCAAGGTGTATGCTCTCCAACGCTCGCTGAGTTGCCTCCATATCACGTTGGAGACCCGCTTGTTTGCTGCTGAGCTCATTCCACTCGAACTTGGCCGATTCAACCGAGCATCTTCTCAGCTCCAATTCTTCTTGCAAGGAATCCAAGCTATCACGAGACACGGCTAACTCATCAATCAAAGCATTCTTCGATTGTTCGATCGAAGCGACCTCCGCTTGCAGAGACACTAAGCGACCTGATTCCCGCTCTGATTGTCTTCGCGTCTCTGAAATCGCATGGGACAAATCACTCAACACAGACAACAAATCTCCAGCGCGATTCAACTGCTCAAGCTCGGAGGCAAATCCATCGTTCGGCCCCTGAACGCTCGAAATCCTCCTGCGATCAAAACTGGAATGTATGCCCCCTAGAACGATGAGCAGACTTGGGACCATCAATGTCGCTGAGAATCTCGTGGCTGACCAAGCGTACATTCCGCCCAAAACAACAGCCAGCGTGAATAGAAGTACCCCTGTGGAAATGAGCCCCAGTGTAATTCGGCTTAGACCTCGCTTCGGCACTCTTTCAAGCTTCGTTCGTCGCTCCGTTGCTGCCAATTGCTTGCTGTACTGTGTCAGGAGATTCTCGAGCCTGGGTAGCGAGCTCTCCAATGAATCCTCCGGCAATCGGTAGTCACTCTGCTCCACCCTCGTCCTAGCGAGATCCTCCACAAGCATCGATTCTTGAGACATGACTTACCTCTTGAGAATTCCTGCTTTTTCCATATCGCGCATACGCTTCTCCACAGACTCAAGCCGTGAAGCGAGAAGCGCAGCATCTTCTTCAATTGGTTTGGCCATCGGACTCGAATTCTTATCGAGTGCCACATTCCACCAATCCATGCCGATCTCTTTGGCTTTATCAATAGAACAGACCACCAAACGGATCTGAATCGTTAGTAACTCGATATCAACCAGCTTCACACGAATATCACCGGCGATGACGACCCCCATGTCGAGCACTCGTTCCAGAATGTCTGCAACAGAGGTAGAGGATACAGCCGATGGTAGTTTAACGCTTGACATATTCTCATCCTTGATTTGCCTGGCTCTCTAGACCAGTTTTCCTAACGGTCCCAGATCAATATTCAAATCTTCTCTCGACACCCCGAAATCCCTGCACAGCTTATCGATGGCATCTGATTGGAGCATTAATCCTTGCCCCACCCGTTCAATCTCGTCTTCGGTGAGCGTGCCATTCTCCATCCTTCGGATCGCTTGACGCTCCAACAGCTCATGGAGCAAATTGATAATGGCCAATGCGATTTTCCCCAACCCCTGAATCGAGTTCTTGCTTTCAGAAGAATCTGGCTCCCTCATCTCATCGAGAGACGATTCCATCGCTTCAGTTAGATTCATGACTGGCCTCCTCATCAGTCTCGTCGCACCGCACCGCATGGGCTGGATTCCAACGACTGCTTAAGGAAGCTGGACGCTGATCTAAAGAATCGATCCCACAGATCAGTCCCCTGAGCCCAATGTACAAAAGCTCCACTCCTGCCACCGACACCACAATATCGCCGTTCAAAACGACTCCCTTGGTAAGCAGTCGATCAAGTGCTTCGCACAGAGAAACCTGCCCATTGCCATCCTTTGCAATCCCATCCATGATTCCTAATTCCTCTTACTTGGAGCCTATCCGAAAACCATTAGCCGCTCTGGCGCTGGCCGTGGTTTCTGGTGGTTTTTGGATAGACTCTTACTGTTCGAACTTCTCTAACTTCTCGAGAAGCTCCGACTCTCTCTCATCGAATTCATCTTCGGATATCTCTCCCTGTTCAAGCATCTTATGCAATGCAGTGAGCTGCCCCATCAGCTGCGCTCGATCATTCTCTAATTGCTGTTCACAAGCCTTCTGAACTTCTTTCGCAATGAAGAGAAATCCTTTAAAAGGGGACATCAAAGCATCGTCGATAATGAACATCGAATTAATCCTCTACGTTCAATGCGAGATTGATAAAGCTATAAGGCGGCCACGGTCCGTTGTACTTGAAAGAGAATTTCTCGTCGAAGTGCGAAGCGGCTTGATGGATTCCCTTTTCAAGCTCGCTTTCTTGCTCTGGTTGAACCAACATCGCCAATCGCATGATCTCGCTCTCGCTGCGAGGAGGCTGGCTAATCCATCTCCCGCAAAGAGGCGCTAGTATTTGCGTCACTTTGTCAGTATGGGCTGCTCGCTCTTGATTCAGAATCGATTCAAAGGTTTGTCCGAGCGCGATTTGCTCATCTCGCGAAGCATTACCGGACACGATTCGCTCTCGGGCTTCCATTAGCTCAGCGTGTGTCTCAACCATGAAAGCAAACAGGTTGCCGACATTCCACTCCACAACCAAATTGAACTCCACTTGCTTGTTGATCGTATTCAATTGATCGAGTATGGCCTCCTGGTTCCGCTCGATGAGACCGACCACTCGATCCTTGCTATCTGCAATCAAACCAAATGCCATGGGAAGCGATGAGAAGTGGACGGCCGCCATTTGCACGACAGCTTGATGCGCAGCGAGCAGTTTTCGCTGAGGCCGAAGCTTCTCATTCGGAATCGCGGAGAGAACGACTGCAATATCACCGTGTTTTATCACTTCAATCGGCGCACCGTTCAATCCAGTCCACTGCAACCGCTCGGCTGCATCCGCATCACTCCCCTTGAGAAAACAGTAGAGGTAGTTACCTGTTGCTATATCTGTAATCGTCGACATATGATTAATCCGTTCTCAATTCAACAATGTGTGTATCTGAGTTGGCCGATTTCCATTTCGCCAAGATTTAATAGCGAAAAACTTCCCCAGACCGGGCGGGGATCGTTCCTGGCTTCTCCGGAGAGAGCTTTTCCAGAAGTTGTTCAACGAGAGTTTGTTCAGCTTGAACGCTTTCAAGGCGTTGATCTATAGCGCTGAGTCGGTCAATCAGAGACCGCTTTTCCGATTCTCGTCGATTCCTTTCTATCTCCAGAATTGTTAATCGCATGTAGAGCTCATGTCGCTCTTGGTTCTCGTTGAGATGGCGTGTGCCATGCGTACGGATGCGATTGCGGAGCGAACTGATTCTTCTCGTTCCCATCGAATGATTCCTTGGAGTAGTAGCCTCATCCACCCTGCACTGACTACTCTTGACCAAGAAACCTCTACGAGGAACTCTTTTGAAGATTAGCCCAGTGCGAAGGCGCCTGATTCCAAGCTAGGCGGTCGAGGTATAGAACGTCCAACACTCTCACGCCTGGAAAGGTTCATAGAGGGAACATCGGAAGTGTGGGATCGGGAAGCCAGGATTTCTGAAGGGGTTACTTCTAGGGCTTCTTTGTTGGCGTCTGCAATCTGTGCAGTTTTGACTTTTGTACTCTCAGCAGCCTCGATCTTCAGAGTCTCGATATCGTTCGCCAAAGCGGCTTCTAGTGCGACTCCGGATTCTTTTGTGCGAACCTTCGATTCGGCAACGACAGGAGAACTCGAAGCTGTTATGCGAGAATCCAGCGTACCACCACGCTGCAGCACACGCCTTACCAACGTATTCAAATCTTCTCGACTGAGCTTCACATTCGACTGTCGAATCGCATTGTAAAACAATACGTCTTGGCAAGTGTTCAAGAAAATGGGGTCGTCGCTGGATACCGAAGCGTTTCGATAGTCCAATATCGACGAAATCGCCAGCGCCGCGCGAATGGTCGGACCATAGTTACTGCCCAAGAATGTTCTCAACTCGCGAACAATGTCGACTATCGCCTCGATATCCTTTCTGGGACGCTTGCTTTTCGCTTGAACAATCGAAACTTCTGTCTCGCGGTCTTGATAGGTTACTTCGAGGGTGATCATTCGATCTAGCAACGCATCCTGCGACTTGTGAACCCCGATATACTCGCTCGGATTCGAGGTAAATATCGCCCGAAAGTCGGGATGGACACAGATATAGCCTCTCTCCTGACCAGACGAGGGTATATTAAGAATCTTCTCTTCCAAAACGCTCAACAATACATTGTTGGCAGTCGCGGGCGAGCGAGTAAACTCATCATAAATCAGCGTATGCCCACTTTCACAAGCGGTCGTTAGACGATTGCTGCTCCAGAGAACCGTGACGGTCTCCTCGGTCTTGAGAATCGAGCTAACATAGTTGTCTCGCACCGATTGCTTCTTGTACCCCGAGTCCTTTCCCACCAAATCGGACGACTTCATCTCGTCGTCTCCATGCAACAACGTGCAGGGACGATTGAGCAGCGACGCAATGTGCATCGCGAGAGTTGTCTTGCCTGTTCCAGCCGGACCAGAAAGATGAATCGCATATCCGATCGACAAGTAAGCTAGTGCTCGCTCCGTCAATTCGTTGATCGCAGGGGTTACTACAAAATCTTCACTTGGCTGTAGATGGATTTCTGCCGGCATCTTGCTTGACGTAGGCGTCGTGCCTTTGTTTCCTGCCATTTTAATTTCCTTCTTCCAATCGGAGATGATAATCCTGCGCTCTGAATCCTAACTACCCTATCGAACTAGGCCCGTCCTGCCCAAATCCGTTTGCTGACAGCTCTGTCGTTTCGTAAGCTCTTCAGCATGGATCTGCTTTCGGTCTTCAATCGCAATACGCGTCGCTTGATATGGCGAAGTGTCTCCTGCGTTGCGAATTGAACTTCACTCCTGGCCTTCCGACGCTGAAACGTTGCGTTTGCCAAAGTTCGTTTTACGGAACGCTGCAAAGCTCCGATCTCGGACTGCCTCTTTCGACGATCGCATGCCGATCCCGCTAATCGCTCTGTTTGGAATCCTTTTACCATCTGGGCCGAACTGCGCTTGCTCATGGCGACAAAACGACTCAACTCTTGCTTGAACCGATCCAACTGCTCGCCCATTTGGCTCGCCTGCCGTTGTCGAATCTTGGACGATTTTGCCAAGAATGAGGCTGTTTCTTTCTTCAATGCCCGTAGAAAGTCTCGCCTCTCCTGTGTTGCACTCCGAATGGACTGAACCACCGACTGTATACCATCTCGCATTCTATTCGCTCCCAAAGCAAAGAACGGACGAGCGAATCGAACCCCGAAAGGTCCGACTCGCTCGCCCATAAACTTAAGCACTAGGCTGGAGCAGCTGCAGTCGCTGTCAAACCGATTGCTTCGGCATACTTCAAGTAAGTTTCAACCGATGCGATCACGATCCGTGCTTCAACAGAAAGAAGCTCGATACCGACGAGGGCGACCTTTGCCCAAACATCGATAACGACACCCTTATCAAGAATGCGATCAACTACTTCTGCGAGACCAGACGAATCGGTCGTCTTTTGTACAGCTGCCATTTTATTTCCTCATCGAGTCAAAAAACTAATCGTGCATGGCTTGGCTGTGATTGCCAATGCGCCAAACCGTGCTTTGAAACATCGAGGAAATATGGATCACAATTCGCACTATGAAGGAGCAGTCAACAGGTTTGCACGGGTTTGCAGTTGCTCGAACTCATCCACATCGAAATCAGCAAAGAGTCTATCCAAAAACCAACAGCCGCCCCACGTCAGCCGCGGTTTCCGATAGTTTTCGGATAGTCTCTGAAGACTACTGCAGACTGGGGCAGAAGGAGTAAAGTGGCCAAGGCCCAGTTTGCTTTAACATGAAGTACCCAAGCTCTGGATTCTGCATGCTTTGAAAGCCGTCTCTGCTTTGTAACTCAGCCAGAGATCTTTCCCAATCTTCTTGATCTGAACGATCGACCGAAAAGGCGAAATGGAGTACACATTCTTTACCGGTATCCTTTTCTACCCCTCCCCCTGCATTGCGTTCGAGAGCCTTGGGAAACGCCTCTATCAATGGCTCTATCGCAACCCTCGCTTGACGAATGACCCAATCCCTCAGTTGCGATTCCAGCTCCCGCTTCTTCTGCTTAACGCGCAAGTAATTCGCTCCGCTCCCATCCGCTGGACTCCATTCTCCAAGCTTCAATTGCAGCAGCGCATCGAACGCTTTTCCCCAATCCACCAAAAGCTTCACCCCCCATTCATCGCGCCCCATAATTTCAGTAAAGAACTGCATCAATGGAAAATCATGCTGGAGCGCAAAGCGACCAAGACTATCGACAGACTCGAACAATACCCCAAATCGAGAAGGATAAAACGGTCCGCTTTGATGCAACAACTCCACGGCCGCTTCATGAGCCATTACCCTGGGTGTCAGCCACTGCAGATTGCTCAAGTTTTCTTGATGCTGCAAAGATTGCAGATCTTCTTCGGAGATGCGGCAAAACCAACTTCGTACGGGCGGAGTATCCAGGTACTCCACCTGAAATCCCGACAAGACTTCATAAGATTCCTCTGCATTGGAATCTGTTTGAGAAAAACCAAGGAGATAAATCGCCCCCGCCATGCCTAACCCCCGACTGCAAAGTCGAGAGATGACACCAACGCAGGCCGCTTCGCTCCTTCAATGCGCCCCCACCTAGCAACCAGAAGAACTCGGCCGTTTGCTTTGAACGATCTGCGCGAGTGACTTTTCGAAATCGTCGCTACTCGCCGCCAGTGGTACAAGAGGTTTTCCATCCTGAGATCCTTCAATCGACCTGCGAATAGCAAGTCTCGATGCTCCAAAGCACAAGGCAGCTAGGTCAGCCCCAGAAAAACCTTCCGTTCGCCTTGCCAAATCTTCGACATCGATTGAACCAGACAAGGGCCTTTCTCGCAAGTGGACGGCCAAAATCTGTGTTCGATCCGCCAACGATGGAAGCGCTAGCTCAATAGTCGTCTCGAATCGACCGAACCTTCTCAAAGCGGGATCAACCAAATCCACTCGATTCGTCGCAGCCAAGACAAAGACACCATTCAACTCCTCCACCCCATCCAACTCTGCTAAAAGCTGACTGAGCACGCGAGCCGATACGGTTCCACCTGTATCATCCGCTTGGCGAGTCTGGCACAGACCATCGATCTCATCAAAGAAAATCAAACAAGGAGCGGCTTGCCGAGCTTTTGCAAATACCTCTCGTAGCTTCCGTTCCGACTCCCCAATGTACTTGGAAAGCAACTCCGGGCCCTTGATCGAAATAAAGTTAATACCGCATTCAGTCGCAGCAGCCTTGGCAATCATGGTTTTCCCACAACCGGGTGGTCCTGCCAAAAGAAGACCGCGCGGAGGGCGAACGTTGCTTTGAATAAACAATTCAGTGTACCGGAGCGGCCAAACCAAGGCCTCTTTTAGCGCTTCTTTGACACCTTCGAGACCTCCAATATCCTCCCAGCGTACATTCGGAACCTCGACCGAAACCTCGCGGATCGCGCTGGGTTCGATGGATTGAAAAGCAAGCCGAAAATCGGAGCCTGTCACTCGCAATCGCTGGATCTGATCAAGCGGAATGTCATTGCCGCGCCCCGTTTCTCGTAACAATCTTCGAACGCAATGCATCGCTGCTTCGCGACAAAGCGACTCGAGGTCGGCTCCCACAAACCCGTGCGTCCAATCAGCCAATTGCTCCAAGTCGACATCGGCAGCCAAAGGCATACCTCGAGTATGAATATCCAGTATCTGCCGTCGGCCCCCTCGATCCGGAACAGATATCTCGATCTCGCGATCAAAGCGCCCGGGCCGCCGGAGAGCTGGATCGATCGAGTTTGGAAGATTGGTCGCGCCGATAACAATGACGTTGTCTCGCTTCTTGAGACCATCCATCAACGTGAGCAATTGCGCAACGACCCGACGTTCGACATCCCCTGCTGCGTTCTCTCGCTTCGGTGCAATCGCATCGATCTCATCGAGAAAAATGATGCTCGGCGCGTTCTTACTCGCCTCATTAAATATATTTCGCAGGTGTGCTTCGCTCTCGCCGTAGTGCTTATGAATGATTTCGGGACCACTCACCGTGAAAAACGATGCCTCTGCCTCGTGCGCAATCGCGCGTGCTATCAACGTCTTGCCGCAACCAGGCGGTCCATAAAGCAAGACTCCTCTCGGAGGTTCGATCCCCAAACGCTGAAACAATTGGGGAAATTTGAGCGGTACCTCGATCATTTCGCGGATGCGCGCGAGCTGTTGCTTGACTCCGCCGATATCCTCAAAGCTGAGGGTTTTGCTCCGCGAACTTTCTTCTGTACGATCCAATTCCAATCGAGTTGATGATGTAATTACCCCTGGCACAGGCGGGTCCATTTCCATCACTTGAAAATCGATATGCCTATTGCCGATTAGCGTGGCACGAACAAGCGAATGCTCATCGATCGGGATTCCTTGAAGCATCGCTAAAAGGAACTCGGCATCGCGAGGATCGACCACTCCCTGAACGGGTTTCAGCCGGACACGAAGGACGTCCCCCGCGTCCATCTTCTCAACCTGCACCCTGCCGTTGAGGGGGCACTTGGCGCTAGACCTCAGCAAACCATCGATCTGAATTTGACTGCCACCTCGAAGCTCTTTGCGTTGAGGCAATACCCTTCCCAGCGCAACCCCCTGGCCAGCGATGCGAACGATCTCGCCTGACCGCACCCCCAATCGCTCCATGTCGCTCGGATCAATTCTCACCAATCCTCGACCGACGTCGCGACTCTCTGCCTCAACAACCTCCAGCAGAAGCGTTCGCTCCATGACTTCATTCGCCATGTGATTCACTCTCCGCTTTCTTCGAAAAGCGAATTTCAATGATGCCATTGTTTGAGGACTTGGACATTGAATCCCAATCAACATCTCCGGGAAGTGCAATCACCTTCAAGTAATCCACCGCCCCGCGTCGCGCTCGAACCTGCAACTGCTCGTCGACCAACGTCGCTTGCACATCGCCAAGCCCCACACCAGGCATTTCCATCACGACATAAAATTGATCCGCTTCATCGAACTCATCGGTGTGTGGCTCTCGCGTGACCTCTCGCTCTTTTGCAAGCGCAGAGTCGGCAGCCACAGGCTTCTTGAACGGCCGAGTCGAAGGACCGGTTCCCCGCCCGCCAGGTCCCCGAAATGACTGTCCGCCCACTTGGACGTTGTAGCCAAAACTACCCTTCACGTCGCCGCTGCCGAATTCACCACTCCCAACCGTCTTTTTGAGATGCTCTCCTTGCTCCGCAAGCCCCTTGAGCTGCTCCATGATTTGAACGACGCCGCCAATCATCCCTTGAATGCCGGCGAAGGGACTAGGCTCGCCCGCACCGCTTGGGGTTTCTTTGCTCGAATTGTTATCCGACATGTGACTATGCCCTATCTCAAGTGCAGGAATCCGGTGTAGTTGACTGAAAATCACAAAACATTTGCGGCCTCGTTAGACGAAATCGATTCTCCAAAGCGATTCGGCCTTCCGATGGGATATTCAACTTGAATGTCTTCGGCCAGGAATCTTTCGACGGCGTGTGCAATGCCAATGAAGAGAATTCCAAAGCGGTCTTCACCAAGCTGGGAGCTAATACGTTCCCCGATGAATCGATCCCTCTTCTCAAGCAATGCAACCATCGCTTCCGAATTCATCTCCCTCGCCAAGTCAGCAGTCAGTTGCGTATCCGCGTTGACCGAGGCTGCCATGATCTCTCGAATCAACCTGTATTCTTCCACGAGATACTCTGCGGATTCCGTACCAACCAACTGTGCTCCGAGCCCCAGCAGCTTCTTTAGCAACTGGTGATTCTGACTCCCGTGGGTAGCCATTTCATTCACGATCTTCAGTAGCAATGCTTCCTGCCCCTCCGGGACAACCGGCAGCGCATCTTGAAAGATCATCGTCTCTTCGTTCACTCTGGAATCACCCTCAAGCCGCTGATCGACATCGGCCCAAAACTGCTCGATCGCCTTTCTCGAATTCCTCACCGCAGAGTCGCCACTCGCTTCCGCCTTGATACGAGAGATATCAGGTTCAAGCTTTCCAAGATCCGCTGCGGAATGAACTATCGGGATGATCCAGAGGTTTCTCATAATCGATGGCCTTTGTGCTTTTTAGACAACCGGCGAGACGACATCGGCGAAGCTCATCGGAAGCACGGGCATAGGAACCCGAGTTTTCTTCGTATCGACATTCGCTCGACGATGCGGTCCGTTGGTTAATTGCTTCACCCCATGTTGCAGGTAAGCAACCGTAGCATCCGCCTCGTCTTTGTCCAATTGTTCACGGAACAGCAGCAACATGTTTTCAAAGTTTCGCGTGGACGAATCAAAGCCTTCCGGTCGTGACCGAATATTCTTCGCAATTCTGCTGGCCCACCATTCCCCAAATACACTGCTGTCCATCGGGCTTTGAACCATAAAGCCCGCGATCCCACGCAACGTGACTGCATTATCTCGAGCACAAGCCTCAGCTCCCGCTGGTCCAATTTGCTCGCGATAGGAAGCGGATTGACTGAGCGTCATTTCAGTCAAGCGGCTCGCCCATTCGGAACTCTTGCCTCGAATTCGGATGGAACTTGAGTAAAGTGGAGCAGCGGCCGAGAGGCCCAACAATATTTCGGTGACCTCTGGATAATCACGAAGGTTTTCCATCATGCCCCGTAGAAACTCCACAATGACTCGCCCAGGCAATTTGCTCAAACGCACTTGCTCCAAGTAAAAGGAACGATGCAACTGCGAAAGTGCCACATCGCCTCCAATTACCGCGGCATCAACCATGCGTTCAATCAAGAATGCCCCGTCCCGCCGCCCTGCCACTTGTCCATGTCGTTGCAAAGACTCATGATTGGGTGCAGCATGGTACCCGCGATCCACAGCGTAACTGACGAGCTTGTCCATGCTGGAGGCGATACCACCGAGTCGGCTGTATCGCTCCATGCAGGGCAACAACTCCTCGATATATCCTCTCACGATACGAGCATCATCAGCATGCAAGCTTTCTTCGGTGATACGAATCGCTCGCTCGTATACTTGCTGCAACGTTTGCCATGGAAAGGGCAGATTTGGCAATAGGAATCGGGTAGCGTACCGTCTTAGCTCGTAGGCTTTGTCCCCCGTCACCGCATTCGGGATGAGGGTTACAATCTTTGCCATAACCAATCTTAGATCGCGATAGGCTCCACGTCGATCTGCGGTGAATGAGCTGAGGTTGTCGATAGCCCAGTCGGCCGTCTCGACGGCGATCCGATCCGCCACCAAGGCGACACGATTAGCGACTTCCGTCCGCTTCGCGCACTCCACGATTGCCTCTAACCAACCTCGGAAAGCGCTCGCACTGCCACCACCAACTCGCTCTTGCACGATCTCGGCAAGCAATTTGAGATTGCCCGCCAAAAGCGGCGTTTCCTGACTGGGCATCAAAGGCAATACAACGCGTGTCCAGACAGCCGCAATTTCGGTCGCGGATGCCTGAGGTGCCTGATAGGCATGCAGGCTTGCAATCTCCTGAATCAATTGTCGATTCACCATGGAAACCGCCGTCTGGAATTCATCGGACCTCAGCAAACCTAACGGCTCCCCGCGCTCGATTAATTTGGCAGCAACATCATCCGCTATTTCCCCAGCATGCTTGGACCATTCGACTGCTTCCAGAAGGTGCTGGGCTCGAGAACAGAACGCTTCGAAAGCACCATCGATCATCTCAACAGAATCAGGACCGCAACAATCGACAATCCCTTCACGCACGGCGAGCAACGTCCAATACCACACTTCCGAATCGTAAGCAACCTGACTGACCAAGCGTTCAATCATCCAACCTGATAACGATTGCATCATGGACGCCCGGTCGGGTGACCGCATCACGCGCGCGATCTCTTTAACAAGCAACTCAATATCCCGCTTGCACTTTGGCAAGCTGCTCACCCCGTACTTTGCCTTGACCTCAGGCAAGATCTCCATCACGCGATTCGCCGCAAATTCAGCGATACGTCGATGAGCTTTGTGAATCGTTGCACTGGCGCTCGCTTGACGGACGCAATCGATAATCTGCTCAAAGGCAACATCGACGAACGCATGGGCCGACCGTGGCAATTCGCGACGGCAACCTTGTTGGATAAAGTGAAAGAATACTTCCATGTGATGGCCAGTAACATTTCCTGAATCCAAATGCCCTACCAACCACGAAAGCACCTTCTCAAAGAGAATCTCCGTCGATCCTTCTCTCACCGACTGAGCAATGTATCTTAGGATGATCCTTCCGTCTTGATGCCCCTTCTTTCGTCGCATCGAGCCGACTGGCGCTTCAAAGCTTGAAACCGTATCGCAAAAAGCCTGTGTCGCATAATCGATGATTGCATACTCGGATTCGTGAATCCAAGCTGACACCGTCATTCGATGAGATAGCTCGAGCGATGCACGAAGCAGATCCTCTCGCTCAATAGGGGTTAGGTATCGACCTTCGCTCGCGCTCAGAACTTTTGAAAAGGCTCGTTCCATCTTTCGCTCCGTCTCTGAAATGTTTAGTTACTAGTTGTTTGAAGTAGGGCCAGCAGAACCTGATCGTGTCCACCATCACCTGTCTGCTTTGCCCGAATCGATCCGATCCGTTCAGGAGACGATAACAAGAAGACGCTCGGCTCTTCCTGTGACACCGACGAGTGACTTTGATAACAATCCACTTCACGATCAAAGAAGTAGCTGAAGAAGCCGGCCAAAATTCCTGCCGTCAGTGTATCCGCCGGATAGCTTGCTTTCCCTTCGAGAAGCTCTCCCATAATGGCGCCCCGCAAATAAACAGCGATGACGCCCTTTTCGAATTGGTCGAAGTCGATTTCAACGCGTCCCCAACCATTGCAGTGAAACTCCTGCACGAGAAGGGCACGGAAAAAACCTAATGGAAACTCTTTTGCAGGCGTTTCGTAAAACTGACTCCATTCCTGGTCCATACCAGTTCCGAAATTTCGCCCCCAACGCTTTCCACAAGTGTAAAGCACCTCCGAAACACGATCACCACACTCTTTTTCAAGTGCCCTGTGGAGACCGATCAGAAAATCGTTGGTAAGCGCAATCATACGTCTTCCAGACCTGTTATAGATAACTCCTGTCTCGACGTTGGCGTCGATATACAGTCGCTCGGTGTAGTAGTCCTTGAATTCCAAATCCGCTGTCGTGCTCACAACCAGTACCTCTCTATTACCGTCAAGCTGCGTTAAACAGCAGGAACAGCTGGATTAGGGAAATCGGACAAGATCTCGATCGAACGATCTAAATACGGTTCAAACTCCTCAAACACATCGGGTGGTAATGCCTGCCGAAACCCCTGTTTGAGGTACGTGTATGTATCGCGGTTGAACTCTGGCGTGAAACTGAATCCCGACAGAATCGTCCGAAGCCAATACAAGAGTTTGTCTTCGAGAATCTTCATATCGCTAAGCAACATAGCCTGTGCCATGTAACGCGTTGTCAACTGCACATCGCGAAAGGCTTTTGCCCAAGCGTTGGTGTGATACTTGTCAAAATTTGGATAGCGCTTTCGCGTATTATCGATGCAAAAGCGAACCGCAGAGTCTTCGTTCTCCTCGATCTGTCCCACCAGATCAATTAATCGGCGTGTCTTCTCGAGATACTCCCCGAACTCGGCCTTCTCTTCGTCAGACAAGTACCGACTGTCGCTGCTCAATAACAGTTGTTGGATTCTTTGGTTCATGGCTAGTCCTAATTGATCCGACCCTTCATTCGGTTGTTTCTACTTTGTGCCAGAGGCCTGACTCGTTCGCATTGCACTGGCCAACTGATCCTGTAGCTCAAGGTTTCGCAAATTCAGTTCAATCATCCGCTGAACCATCCATTGCTCCGGTCCCTCGTTCGAATTTTGCATTTGCTTCATCCCAAGTTCATAGTTCAACTGAACGACCAATCGCTCCAACTGCATCAGATAATCACTCTCGGATCCACTGGGCGCTGCGGCGCGACTTGATGGCAGAGGCGGCAACGGCTGTGAACTTGATTGAAAGCGCGACGCCGACGGAACGGGAGGCGCTGCTTTGGCTTCAGCCGATAACACCGGGCGACCTGGCTTAGAAATCTTTGGTTCTTCGACAGGAGTCTCAGGGACTACCTTTCTTGTATCCATCGGAACCTGTTTGTCAGGAACAACCTTTTCGACGCTCTCTGCCACCTCACTCTTCTTTGCCTGTGACGCCAAAGGCTTTTCGGGCTCCTCGTCCGGCTTCTCCGTAGATGCTGCGACAGTCTCGATATGGTTCTTCTCGATTACTTTTGACTCTGCTCTGGCGGGGGCGGCCGGCTCAACTGACGCAACCGTCTCGGTTACGGGATTCGTTGCTGGAATTTCAACTTTTTCCTCTGCTTCAATCTTGGACGCGTCAACCGATTCTGTGAACTCGGGCCCAACTTCGACGGAATCTGGCTCCTCCTCAACCACCGGAACGGATGCTCCTTCTGGCTCTGTGGTATTCGAGGAAGCCACAAGCGTCTCAGCAACCGGCTCTGTCTTTTGAATGGAAACTATTTCCTCAACGACCTGCGGCGGTAATACATCATTCACCACGACTTTTGTATCAACGGGAACCTCTGGTTCTGCCACCGCTGGCAAAGGAGAAGCTGGCGCCTCGCGAAGTTCGACTTGAAGCTCTACCCATGGAGTAATATTCGCTGCGGAGGACTTGCCCGTATTCGACCAATCAATGAGGTCTCGCAAGCCGCGGACGGGCTGGTTGCACAGCAGTCTTGTCATGCGGCTTGGTATCAAGCCAAGGTTTGCGAGATTATTCATGGATGTTCTTGATTCAGTCTCAGGAATGGCGTTGTCTAAACTTCGTTAACCTTTTTGAGGATGTCCTTCGCAGTGGCACCTTGGCTCCGCCAGAATGCCGCCGCATCGACTCTCTCGGCATGCGAAATCAAAAATTTGCAGTGGTCTGCACCCATGGCATAACACTGAATCTCTACGCATCCATAATCTTTGCGTGCAAGAACACTGAAAACCGACGCAAATAGTCCAGCATAGAAATAGCAAACCGCTGCACCAATGTCCCCAAGGGTCTTTGCAACCGCCGACTCATACAACTCAATGAAGAGCATATCCCGTTTGGCTTCGCGAAAATCGAATTGCCAAGTCCCCCAACCTTCAATGGTCAATGGCCACCACCAAGTTTCGAGCATCATGCCCATGCCCATCTTCGAGAATTCAACCTCGAATTCCCCTTGCGACCGTTTCACAAAGTTGCGCATATCTTCAAGGCCCCAAGCATAGCCGGCCTCGTACATCACCATACCCGCGCGATCCCCAACCTCATCTTCAAGACCTGCTAAAAGGCCCGTGATAAAGTCTTCCGTCACTCGAAGCACCCTCTGGCCATATGCATTTCTCAGAATGCCGGTGCGATTGTCGCGACGATAGAATTGCTCGGCGGTGTAGTAATTGTGCTTGAACGGCTGCACCCCGGGCGTCATCCGTATGTGGTCCCGAATCTTGTCGTCTGCCTTCTCTTGTCGAATCGCCAAAAGCGACTTTCCATCCGGCTCACCCGACGCAATTTCAACGAACAGTTTCGACTTGTCTTCTCGACTCGCGACTTCGCTCATGTCCAGCTCCTCGACGTTGGGGAATACTTACGATGCTAAGTTCTCTGGGCGAACCAACGCGGTGTTGGGAAATGGTATCGTTAGCGATTCCGATTTCGAACGAACGGGAATTACCTTATACAGGGCCAGAAGCAATGACATGAAATCTGCCGCTCCTTCAATAATTGATTCTTTCTGATCCTCAGTCCAGCTCGCGGTGTCAATCGCTTCTTTGAATCCTTTGAATCGACGGGGAGTCCACTCAGCTCCTTCTAGGTGGTAAGCGAGACCTGCCTCTGTATTCGAAGGGAGCCCAAGCGCTCTGCCGAGCGTCTTACCGATGATTAAGGACCCCATCCGCGATCCCTCTAGAACGTAAATACATCCGAGCAAACTCTCTGGGCGATTGATTCCCCAATAACGCATACGAACACAAAGTCGAGAGGTAGGCGACAAAACTTTGAAGTCCCCAACCGATTGTGCCCAGACGGATAAATCCTTTTCAATGGTTGCTGTTCTCACCATTTCAGGCGAGAAGAATCCTTGAACACTAGGATTTCCTTCGATTTGCTCCTCCAGCGTTTTATGAATATGAAAGAGCTGTGCTTGAAGTACACAGTAGTCCATTGGATGGAGAAAATCGCTGACCATCGCGGCTGCGATGGGAGTAGTCTCGATTTCTCGATGGAGTTCCGAAAGAGTCGCACGAATTGTTTGAGTTAACATAGCCTTCGCTTTCATTCCTTTGGTAGAGTAAACAAGAATCCATTCATGAAGTCGTCAGTCCAATCGCTAGTAAAGAGATTGTCTAGAAACTTCTTTCCAGGGCTGCTGTGCATGTGATGAATTTGATATGCAGACAAAACCGCATCTGATTCGGCGGTCGATACGATCGACCGACTCTGTGATCGATCGTGACTAAGTACCCCCGAAAGATAGACACTCAAATAGTCTTGATAACAGTTCGCCACGATAGACGACCACTCGGGACCTGCATTGCGTGCGTAGCTGAAGTTACCTGTTGAATCTGCGGTAGCCCAGGACGGTGGTTCATTGTCGCTAGGTAGAACTGTGTACTTGGTCGACAATGGTGAGGTGATAGCAGAAACCTCCTCTCGACGCTCCGGATTCAATCCAGGTGTTTGAATATCAATGAATGCAACCCGATGCACCCCTGCAATGCAGATAAGTTCAGCCGCGAAGACTGGCGTCAACAAGCAATTTACGGGAAAGATCCAAGTATTGAGAATCGCATTCTTACTGCTCCGAATGGAAACGCTACGAGCGACGGCCAATAGCGAGTCAGTTCCCGACGATATCAATCCCCACTCGCGAGCGTTTAGCTGAAACTTACCGTTGGTCGACTGTCGGTCAGCATAGCGACCGTCAACGCGTCGCTCGAGGAACCCGAATCGAAGTAGACGCTCATTGGTAAAGCTGCTCAACTGTGCTGGGTCCCTCTGAGTCCCCAGCTCGACGGTATCGGCGTACTCCACCGGCGTTGAATGGATCTGATTCTGATACATATTCGCCAACACCTGTTGAAACCCGATATCCAGCTGAAGATCGAAAAACATATTCCATTCCTTTGGCGACAAGTTTTCGTGGGCGAATCGCCCCATCCAACCGCGACCTCGCCGACGAACCGTCTTATCGTCCGACTCCCAAGTCAATTCTTCCAGGGATTCGGGTGGTACAATTTGTACCAGTCTCTTTGCACCGAATTGCACATACAGGCTCATCCTCGCACAGGAACACGGAGTCAGCTGCGACACATCTCACTCGTGCACTGCAAACTTCTCCAACCAAGCAAAGGCCTCCATCTGACGATCGATCTTAGCGAACGCATCGGAGACCGATTCCATAAGGACTTTCGGAGTCGCGTGGGGCTTGAAGATCACTCCTTCTGCACCACGTTGGATCGATTCAACGAGAATCCTCATCGTGATGATACCCGTGCACATAACAACTTGAATTCCAGCGTCCCACGCTTTGATATCTCGCAGAATCTCCAACCCATCGGCGTTGGGCAAATCGACATCGAGAAGGACGACTCGGATACCATACTCGCCGAGCATTTTGATTGCTTGATCGGCATTCAGCATTCCAATCGACTCTACTCCGTCCTTCTTCATAAAAGCCCGCACGAGCTTCAGAAAATGTGGATCATCGTCGATATGCAGTATGCGACGCCGAACCATACGATGTACACGGTTATCAGATGAAGGCACCATGAGACTACTTCCTTCAAGTCGAGTGATGACGTTGGGTGTAAATGTTTACACCAAGACTTTCAATGCTCAGACAAGCAAATTTTTATAAACCATAATTTGCACCGATTGCAGAAAATAAAAGGCCACCTCTTGGCTCATCGTCTACCTCGAATGGCCTGCGAAATGCGAACCTATCCGAAAACCATTCGCGGCTCTGACGCTAGCGCCGGTTTCCGATGGTTTTCGGATAGGCTTTAGGACACAAGACGGATGTCCAACGTTATGAAAAGTCGGATAGACGAAAGTTTGAGGCTGCAATGGTCTGCAATCCACACCGCTGGAGTGCATGCATACACAAAGAATCGCGGATGATCTGTTAACCGCGAATCGGTACTACGTCGTACCAGAGCATTGCCCAACGGACCTCAACGCATCTCGTAGCCATGGAAATCGATCAAGAGCTCTTTGCGGAATTCCTCACGGAAAGTCTGCAAGGGCTACAAAGTATCGAACAGGACCTTTTGACACTCGAGTCGCAGGGAGCGACGGACAAAGAGATCGTCAATCGCGTATTTCGTGTGGTTCACACGATGAAAGGTACCGGCGGCTATATGTCTCTTGACGATCTCGTCAAGCTTAGCCACCTTGCAGAAACACTTTTAGACGAGGTGAGGAGCGGAAAACGCGAAGCGACCCCGCCCGTGGTTGATGCGATTCTAGCAGCTGTCGACGAACTCGCTCAGATGCTTAACAGTCCGACGATTGAAGCGGATTTGTCACAATCGGAAGCCGTTAGAAAACTCGAAGCCGTCCTCGGCACCGGCGAATCCATTTCAGCCGAGAAAGCCACTCGAACAAACGCGACATCATGGTCGCCCAACTGGCAAAAGATCGAGGCAACTTGGAATTCGAAGCTCTTCCTATTCTTAATCCAAACGGATCTTGCAACTCTTCATTCTGCAATCGACATCAAAGAAGGGGTTGTTGCTGGCTTGTCGAGTGTAGGGAGGATTATCGAATCCAGTATCGATGCAGCGCAAATCGACACATCCTTGGAAGGTCCTATCGAGTTTGTTTTCGAAACAGTGCTCGACAGCGATTTGATTTCGAATTATTTGAACATCGAACCTTCCAAAGTTATCAAGGTCGATCCCAAAGCGCAACGAGAGCAGGCTTCCTCCAATACAAACACAGATTCTGCGCCGAAGCTTGTCAACGAAACAGCTGCCGCCGCCACGACCTCCCTCGAACCAAAAAAGCCGAATAAGGACGATCAAACGCCAGACTCCGAGCATGGAGCGAAAAACACAGCGGGCGCGAAAGCCACCGCTGACCAATCGATGCGTATTTCGGTCGCAGTATTGAATGAGCTGCTAGAGTGGACCGGAACGATGGTGATGGCACGCAATCAACTGCTCAATCAATACGACTTTCACGGCAACATCGCGTTTCGCACTCTGTCTCAAGCGATCTCGGGGGTTCACGAGAAGATCATCGCTACGCGAATGCAAACGACGGGAACTCTTTTTGAACGTTACCGTCGGGTTGTTCGAGATCTATCACGCCAACTGGGAAAGGAAGTTGCCCTCCACATCGAAGGTGGGCACCTCGAACTGGACAGAAGTATCCTTGAAAGCTTCGCCGATCCATTGACCCACCTGATCCGGAACTGCATGGATCACGCGTTAGAAACCCCAGCGGAACGAGAAGCGGCAAACAAGAATCGCCAAGGGAATGTCTTCCTTCGTTCCTATATTCAAAGCGGCGAAATCATACTCGAAGTGGAGGATGACGGCCGTGGAATCTCCGCCGACATCGTTTGCAAAAAGGCCGTGAGCAAAGGTGTGATCACGGCTGACGAAGCAGCCAGGATGTCCGAAAAGGAGAAGATCATGTTGATCTTCAAGCCCGGCTTTTCGACCAAGGAAGCCGCGACCGCCGTCTCAGGCCGAGGCGTCGGTATGGATGTCGTGAAAAGTAATATCGAAGCGGTCGGAGGCTCGATTGACATAAGCACGACAGTCGGGCAGGGGACAAAGTTCTCCGCCATTCTCCCACTTGCAAAGGCGTTGGTCTCATCCTCGCTTACCAAAGCTCTCATCGTCGAACTGGATGGTGAACAATTCGCAATTCCCGAAACGGCAGTGAGCGAAATCATTCGCTTCGATGAGAAAGCCAAAGCGAGTTTGCAGTCAGTGGATGCTCAAGCAGTTTTCCACCTTCGCGATCAATTAGTCGCAATCGTCGATCTCCATGAAACACTCGAATTGACGGAGCCTGGTCATTCATTAAGCGACAAGCCAAAAGGGAACGCCAAGAGCAAATATCAAGACGCCCCTCCTGACGGAAATCAGTGCATCGTTATCTTCCAGTTCCGAAAAAATTTGTTTGGAGCCATTGTAGATAACGTCGTAGGCATCAACGAAATCATCGTTCGCAGCACCCCCAAGCTCCTTCAGAACTGCACGATGTATTCAGGACACACAGTGCTAGGCACGGGACACGTCGCTCTCATACTCGATATCAATGGTATCGTCCAGAAGCTGGGACTCAAGTTTGAGGACCCAAGCCAAAAGACGGGTAAACTCGCTGCCGATTCCTTGGCGATGGAAGAGGTCTCCAAGGGAAGCGTGGCAACGCAGAAAATGCTGGTCTTTTCCTATGCGTCGAACGAATACTTCGCGATACCGTTAGAACTGATCGCAATCATCGAACGAATACGCTCCACGGAGATTAAGACCGTAGGAGAAAAGGAGTACCTGCAACTCAAGCAGGAAACCATCTCTATTCTGCGACTCGACAAGTACCTTCCTATTGGTCGCATGGAAGCCGATCGCAAAGACCTATGCTTGGTCCGCGCAGCTGCTATCCCGTTCCCGATCGGATTAATCATAGGTGCCGACGTCTCCGTCGTGGATGTAGCCGACACCTTTGAAACACGAGTCAATGACTCCAAGGGGATCCTAGGAACCTTTGTCCATAACAACAAACTGGTGATGATCCTCGATCTCTACAGCCTGTTTGAGAAGCACGCTCCTGAGAAGCTAGCGCAGGCCCCAATCGAAATCACCAATGCTCGAATCTTGGTCGCAGAAGATAGCCTCTTCTTCCGAAAGCTTATCGAGCAATATGTCAAAACCGATTTGTGGGACGTGGAGATTGTCAACGATGGACTCGAAGCCTGGGAAAAGCTGCAGCACGAGCCCAACCGATACAACTTGATCATCTCGGATATCAACATGCCACGGATGGATGGCTTTGAATTCGCGATGAAGGTACGGGACGACCGCCGATTTGATACGCTGCCTATGGTCGCCCTGACCACCCTCTCGGAAGACCATTATCGCAAACGCGGGATGAGCGTTGGGTTCGATCGCTACGTCATCAAGATCGACAAGATGCAAGTCCGCAACACAGTCGCGGAATGCCTCAAAATCAAACGAAGTGGGAGGGCTTAGTTCATGCAGCTTGCAACATTCGTTTTAGGTGAAGAGTCCTTTGCAGTTCCCTCTTTGCAAGTGGAGGAGTTTTTTAAAGCGGTCCCTATTACCAAAGTTTGGGGAGCCGATTCTCGAATCGACGGATTGGTCAATATTCGAGGACGCACCGCTGCGGTGATAAACATGCGGACCTGCTTTGAACTCCCACCACTCGATCGCCCCGGCGAAATGATGCTTCTGGAAACAGAGAGCGGATTGGCGGAGGAGGCCAGGAAGATTGGATTGACCGCCTTCGAGGAACCTATTGTCCTTCTCGTTGACTCGGTCTCTCAAATTGTTTCCATCGAATCGAATGAAACATTCCCCAGCCCAGCTCACACGAAACAACCCTTTGTTGAAGGGGTGATTCAAAAGCAGGATCGCTACTTTACCCTGATTTCAACTGAAAAACTCATCGACGAAATACTGTATCAAATTGGAGAGACCATAGGATGATCGCCGAACGCACTGCTGAAAACAAGTTCAGTATTTTCAACTCCTTGATCACCAACGATCACCGCGAATTCTATGAGAAGATCATCAACGAGCTAATCGGTATCTCTCCCATTTGCAACCAGGGAAAATGTACAGCCGCAGCGATTAGCGAGAACGCGACGGAACAAGAACAAATCACCGACCTCATGGAACGAGTCGAAACGTTCGCGGTCGAATTGCATGATGGCACCAAGAAGCTTTTTGATCAGTTCTATCTCGCTAAAGAGGACTTCTGTCGATCTATTTACTGCACGACAGCCTACATCAAAGTCAATTTGATCGATCGAACACTCCTGGAAAGAACCTGCGACGTTCAATGGTGGTCTCTCGAAAGTGCATTTATCGAGAGCTTGATGAAGCTCAATAAGATTAGCAAGAGCTTAGATAAGCAGTTGTATGAGCTCAACGAGTATCTCGATGCGTCGAAGGCGGCATTTGAAGTGCCAACGTTGGAGACCAATTGGACGATGAAGGACATCACTCGCTATGTGGATGATGTACGGAGCTTTCTTACAAGAAAACGGGACTTAATGTTCTCCAAGAAAGTGAACGAAGAGTTCCGCTCCAAAGCCGACGCGCTAGCAGAGCAGCTTGGCATGGGAAAGAGCCAAGAAGGTACACTGAATATGCTGGCCAAGGTCAAGAAGAACTTGGAAGAAGCCAACGAACGGATCACCATCGCTTGCTCACGTCTCGAAGATATCCGTAATTCCTACACGATATACAAGGATCTTGTCATCGTCCTTCCCGATGGCACAATCGTTGCCAATGCGAATGCGGAAACCAGAGCCAAACTGGTCGGTTCAAACGTCAATGGCGAGGAATGGTTCCGCAGATGCCATCAGAATGATGATACAACAGAGTATTCCATCGCCCAAACCGACCATTCCATCGTCGAGGAATCCAACAGCCTCGTCTTCAGTACAAAGCTCCGCGATCTCAATACTGCGGACTCACCTGTCATCGGCAGCATCGGAGCCTTCTTCGATCTCGAAGAAGAAGCTCGAATCATCCTCGAAGACTACATGCCGAGAATGAAGAACGGGGATATCAAGGAAGGTTGGTTCTCATTCTTTACGGATAAAGATGGAATCGTTGTCGGCTCTAGCGACTCGAATTTGATTGAAATCGGTAAGCCAGCACACTTGCCTCGCAGTCACCGAAAACTTCAGGCGGGTGAAACGATGAGTAGCTACGCGAGCTTTGAAGGCGGCGAATCAGCTATTTTCTCGGCAATGTCCGATGGTTACCTAGACTTTGCGGGACTGGGCTGGAGCAGCCATCTCGTCGTGCCAACCTCGGACATCTTCGCGAGCGAATCGCAATGCCACACTAATGGCATCAGTCCCGATGAACTTATGCGTTCGCGATTGATTCCGGAAATCAACAAACACACGTATGTGAAGGTTCAAGACGATAAGCAATCGATCAAACTTATTTCCTTGAATGGAATCGTCTTCGCTTCGAAACTTGGACGGCGCGGAGTTGCTCTGGGACCGGTTTTCGAACAGATCACAGAGACTGGGGATTTTGCGACTAGCAAAATGGAAGAGCTGCTTAGGGAAATGGCCTTTGGTGAGCTCCGCTTGAACCTGCAAACCTTGGAAACATTTTCGAAACAAGCGATCGACCTCATCGATAGAAGTCTCTTCGAGCGCTCTGCTGCGATCCGATGGTGGGCGACGGACCAGTATCTTTGGAAGACGCTTGCTGAACCGACGGATGAAAACGTTCAGCTCTCCATGAGGCGATTGGGGGATATCAATAGCAGTTACTCCATGTACAGAAACATTGTGGTTTCCAATCGAATGGGACGCCTCATCGCAGCTTCAACCCCGGAACTCGTTCCCGACCTACGGGATGTACGTGTTGCAGATCATCCTTGGTTCACTCGGGCTATGAAGAGCAAGCTCGGTGGCGAATACGCGGTCCAAGACGTTGGAAAAACCGAACTGGAGCGAAATGATCGCCCTTCGTTGATCTTCTCCGCACCGATCCGCCAGAACGGATCGCGAAACGGTGAGATTATCGGCGTCATCGGAAGCTTGTTCGACTGGGTAACGGAATCGGGCAAAGTCCTTAAAACATGCCTTCCGAAGGACAAGAACGGCAAAAAAATACCAGGCTGTATTGCCTTCTACACGAATAAGAACTTTGAAGTCATTGAAAGTAGTGACCCATCCGTCGTAGCTCTCCATGCCGTTCCCGATCTTCCAAACGAGCACAGGGAGTTAGCTGTGGGTGAATCGGTATCGGGAGTCCTCCACTTTAATGGACAGAACTACATCATCGGATCATCGCGTAGCAAGGGATATAGAGAATACGAAGGCCTCGGATGGTCCGCTCATATTCTCCGCCCTCTGTTTTAATTCCTGTACATCCCAATAACTGGGAATCGTTTCATCGCAACTAACTTTATCAACTCATCACTGGAGCACGAGCCGTGGCAACCACTGACACCTGTACCAAGATCTGCTGCAATCCCAAAGGCCCCATCATCGTCGACGGGGAATGCAATATTGTCGACAAATACGGACGCCCCCTCTGTCAAGACAAACGCAAGAAGATGCACGTTCTTTGCGGATGCGGATTGAGCAAGAGCAAGCCGTTTTGCGATGGCTCACACAACAAGGATAGCGATGACGACGATGATGATGACATCACCAACTAATCGATCCGGGTTCTAGTAGACGCTACGGATATTCCTTGGCGACACTTTTGCATCATCAATATCTCCTTCCAATCCGCGAATCCCATTATGTTCGACTCCGTAAAAACTGACTTCGTAAGCAAATTTTCTCATAGCGGCTACCGCGACTCTTCTGACTTGGTATGTCTCGCAGAATTGCAGCGAACTATCGGCGAAATCGCAACAGAGGCGTCCTATCTCGGTATTCCCATCTTGGTCAAGCTTTGCCGAGCGATTCTCGAGGTCTCGGTGGCGACAAACGATGCGTCGCAATCATCCGACAACTCGTTCAAACGCTATGCAACCGGGGTCGGCGAAGCGGAAAAACGGGACAGCATTGCATTCGCTCTCCAAACGCTTCTTGGTGCTTTGAACAGCCCAGACGCACTCGACCGAGGAGCCATCGAAGAATCGATCGAGCGACTTCGAACCTCTTTTACCCTCAAGAGTATCTCGTCGATTCCGATGGGAGAGAAAGCACCCAACCATGTAACAGGAGAGACATTCGGAAATCGCACGTTGTCTCCCCAGCACACCGATAGCAATGTCTATGACCGGCAAAAACTGGATCCGCTTAACGCATGCTACGAAGAGGAGTCCTGGACAGTCTCCCAATTAGCAACGTTGGCGGAAGACATCGCAACAGGCCTATCAGCCGATCGATGCGCTCATCGGCTCATGCAGTTGTTTCGAAGCCACAAGCACTTTCACCGAGTTGATCGAACCTGCTTGGCGCTTCGCGTCGCAACCACGAATCAGCTGGTCGTTGTCGATTCTTGCGTATCACCTCGAGTCCGTATGAATGGGCTGCGACGAGGATACTCTTGCTTTGTGAATCCCAAAGGCTCCTTATTTTCTCTCAAACCAGGCATGGTGCGAGTCTTTGGAGAATCCAATCGAGTGATTGAATCATTTCGATCCCAACAGATGCCCGTGCAAAGGTCGATTGCGCTCCTCGCTGACAGCGGGCTCAACAGCGGAATTTGCATGGCGCTCGGACGGGGTAGCCTGACCAAAGGTTTCCTATTCTTCAATTCGGCAGATTCTGGATTGTTTGATGATGCCGCAGAACGATTCACCCCTTTGTTTTCGCTCTTCGGACTCGTTGGAACTCTGGCGCTGGACTCCATCGAATGCGAATCATCGCTCGCTAACGCTACTTGGTTCCTAGAGAACTCGGTACCGCATCATGCAGTCCGCTTTTCTTCGCAAGAATTCGCGATGATGATGTCAAAACTATTCGCCGTCATTGGAAATTCGGAACTGCCCAGACTCAGTCTTCCCGACCGAGGTCCTTTTCTTTACATACCCCGTTTGGTTTCGATGGTCTTTTACGAATACATGTTGCAAACATCGATCACACGTCCTGTGAATAGTTCTTCGACAATCACCGTTTCGCATCAAGACAACGAAACTATCTTCGAACTTTCGTTTGGCCAGCACTTTGCAAACGAATCGGTTGCAGGTTGCTTGCAATCATTGCGTGGTTCTTTAGGCCGTAGAATGCGATCTTGGCCTGTCAGCATCACCCTCGATGAAAATCGAATTCAGCTACGCGTTCCATTGGAACCGGTCTTTGCTGATGAAACCTCCAACGAGTACTCGATCGTTCACTAAGGAATGGCCCTATGACTGATCCAATAAAAATATTTATTGTCGACGACGACAAAAGTCTCATTAGGCTGATCGAAAAGCAGATACGACTCGGGCTTGGTGACGAGGTTTCCATCACCACTGAATCGGATTCCGCTAAGGCGAAAGAGCTGATCTCGCATGTCGATTGGGATATCGTATTGACCGATATGGACATGCCTGACATCAATGGCTTCGGCTTGTTACGTACGATCAAAGAGCGATCGCCCCTCTCTCAAGTCATTTTTCTAACCGCACATCCATCGGCAAATGCAATTCATTCTGCCTTTGCTCTCGGGGCGGACGAGTACCTGCATAAACCTATCCAACAAGAATCCCTCTTGTACTCGATTCGCTTCTTTGCCGAACGTATCAAACGATTTCGCAAAGAATGTTTGATTGGCATTTAGGCTTAGAGCCTATCCGGAAACCATCAGACGCCCTCGCGCTAGCCGCGGTCTATGACGGTATTTCATTAGCCGCTCTGGCGCTAGCCGCGGTTTCCGATGGTATTCGGATAGGCACTTAGTCGCAAAGATGAGACGGAGAATCAAAGAAGAGGATATTCAAAAATATCCTCTATCTTTTTGCCCCTCATCTTTTGGCCAATCTCGCTTTCTCCAGCCACTTTGCACAGACGCGGATTATCTGTTGCCTATCCACTGGCTTTGTACAGTAGGCATCGCACCCGGATTCCATTGCTATCTCCTCCGCACCGCTATGCGCATGTGCAGATAATCCAATGATTGGCGTCTCTATATTCAACTCTCTCAAGCGCCGCGTTGCCGAGTAACCGTCCAGGACAGGCATCTGCATATCCATCAGGATCAAATGGAAACTAGAATCGTCATCAAGCAATTCTAGAACTTGCTGCCCATTTTCGCAGACGGTAACCTCTGCACCTTCTCGGCTCAGGATGAATTTCAGCAGCCGTTGATTGTCCGGACCATCCTCCGCGAGAAGTATACGTGCACCGGAGAGCATCCTTGAGTTTTCGGTCCGCACTGATTTTGAAGCGGAATCGATAACGTTCAAGTTAGGCGATTGGTCAATAGGCTTCGTTTCGAAATCATTTTGATCGACCAGACAGAATCGAAATGTTGTTCCCTTGCCCAATTCCGACTCTACGGAAATGGAACCTCCCAAGAGCTCCACAAGCGATTTTGAAATGGCAAGCCCTAGACCCGATCCACCGAATTTTCGTGTCACTGACACGTCGGCTTGCCGAAACGGTTGAAATTCACGAATCGCGTTTAGCTGCGTGGGCGTCATCCCAATGCCAGAATCTCGAACTTCTGCCACAATCACTGCGTCATCCGAACGGTAGTCGATCCACACGCAAACTTCGCCACCCTTTGAAAACTTGATCGCATTCCCCACGAGGTTGACGACGATTTGACGGAACCTCACCGGGTCTGAAACCACTTGGACTGGAACATTCTCCGACAGAGTACAACTTAGACTAGTACCCTGTCGAACAGCCAGAGCCATAAAGCTTTCAATAATATCAGCCAGCAGATCGCTTAATGAAAACGACCTCATTTCTACTGATAACAAATTGGAATGTAACTTTGAAAAGTCCAGAATGTCATTGATGACGGCTAAAAGATGTTCGCCGTTTCGGCGAATTGTCTCGACTGCATCCTTTGCATCTTGTCGATCAAGTTCATACTCATTGAGAATATCGATGTATCCGAGAACCGCCGTCATCGGTGTTCGAATTTCATGACTCATGTTTGCGAGGAACGCCTCCTGTGACTTCCGCGCCGCTTGCGCTTTCATCCTCATCAACTGAAGCCCAATGACCTGAGTGCATGTCTGAGCGATATGCAGTTCATCTTCCGTCCACTCGGGCGAACTGTCCTTGGAATGTGCCAAGTAGGCAGCAAAGCTTGCACGCGGACGCATACTCGGCTTCCCCTCTTGATTCCAACGAAGCCCTTCGCGCGGATCACCGGCCCACAAACCTGACTCGGATCGCTCCCTTCGTAGCAGAACAAAAGCTTCGTTCCAATCCGCATCAAATGCGATCGCAAGAACTCCAGCAAAGCCCTCGAGCTTGCCCTCCAAAGTTGGTAGGGCCTGCTTCAGTCTATCAGTACAGAAAAATCCGCTGCTGGCTTTATCACGTATTTCAGACAGAAGCTCCCGAATAGAAGAGGACGCGATAGAAAGCCCAGTTTCAATTCGCTCTTGTTCCAACAAGAGACTCGCGTGCTCAGACCTTAGCAACGTCATCAGGGACTCGATCGGCCTATGCAAACTTTCAGGCGTCTCGTACTTTTCCGAATCTCGCAGGGCGAGTTCCTGCTGAATCAACATCGCCTTGGATTCCGCATCCATTCGATGTTTGAATTCGATGGCTGCCGCCCGTTGCGCAAAAGCTTGTGCCGCCGCATAGAGCTTCGTCTCGAACACTATGGGGATTCTCGCAGGCTCGGAATGAAAGCAGGAAACATGCCCCCAAGTTCGACCCGAAACCAGAATTGGAATCACGCACGTGGAGCGAATCTTCATGTTCCCGTAGTACTCACGGCAACTAGCTGCACTCGACCTAGTGACCAAGCGAGAAAGGTTCGTATACTTTCCTGTCAGCGGATCCAATTCGGGTTCGATTTTGGATGGCACAGACTGAACATCGACCACATGCCGCAGCCTCGCCTCCGTGTAGAGTCTTCGGGCAGACTTTGGAATGTCGCTGGCAGGGAACTTCAACCCCAAAAAAGGCTCCAACTCGGGATTCACCAATGACTCTGCAATAACTTGCCCATTCCACTGAGAATCAAAGCGATAGACAATCGATCGATCGAATCCAAGCGTCGAGCGTAAAGACTCCGCCAATACCCCTGCAGCCACCTCCACCGACTCGGTCTCCCCTAAACGAATCAGGAGATCGGCCAGCGAGTTGTCTGCGTCATTGAGATGAATATCAAAAGCGAGCGACTCAGGCTCGATGGATACGAGAATTCGATTCCCTAACGAGTGCGCTCGCACGAGAAATCGCTTCCCAGTCCGGTTTAAAAAGCGCACGATCGCTTCCTGACTGTTTTCCTCTTGTAGCATTGGCCAAGGAAGCACATCGGGCGATGCACTTCCCAAGAGGGTGAACGAGAACTCCATCGAAAGCAACTCGCTTGGTCGAACTCCAAGAATCTCGCTGATGCTGTTCGAAACTTGCAGGACTCGAAGCGAAACGCGATCCAACACGATCAAGGCCGAGTGATTCTGCACCGCCCCCGTTAATTCATACGCTATGTTGTCGCATTCAGCCCTTGCCTCATCGGGAATGTCCGCAACTGGGTAAAAAGCCATGAAGTCAAACCTGGGGAGAGCGGGATCTTCGAGGCGTTACCTGGCGTTAAATCGACTTCTGGCCAAAATGTACGCATGCAATCATCTGCAAATCGATGATTCCCCGGAACTCTTGAGCACAGTAGTCGACTTACGACTAGCTTTTTCGACGAGTGCTAAAAGGGACTCTTTGGTGAATGGCTTGGCTAAAAAGTGATCGCACCCCGAAGCCAACCAAATCTTTCGAATGTCTTCTGTTGCATGTGCAGTAATCCCAATGATAGGCACAGCCGGATCCAGGTCGCGGATACGAATAGTCGCCTCGATCCCATTCGAATCCAACAGATAGAGGTCCAGGATGATGAGATCAAATCGATTCTTTTCCCGAATAGCCCGGTAAACTAGCTCAACCGAGGCATCGCCATTGCACTCCAAGTCGACTTCGGCAACATGACCCTTAAGAAATCGACAGGTAAGCCGTTGCTGGTCAGGACAATCCTCGACGAGGAGAACACGCCAGTTTCCACACCCACGACCCATTGGTTCAGGGAGAGGTCGGCTTTTCGCGTACTGATCCAAAATCTCAGTCGCCTTCTCAATGTTTTCGGCTTTCCGCAAAGGAAGAAGCTGAAATAACCTGCTAATTCGCATAGAAAATCACTTTCCGCAAAGGGCCTCTAAACGATACGTTGCCGAGATAACCAACCCCCTTGCCCGTGCAAGATTGCACCGATTTGCAGTCCCTAAAGTAGCTACCTCGCCCCAACGAACGTCAAAAATGCGTTCCCCAAAAAATTGTCTGCTCCGCTTTGCTTGGGAAGTAGTGGTCCCTGGAGGGGCAACGTATACTTCGCGACACCCTCGGTGCGTAACGTCTATAGGAAAGCCATTGGCCGCTTTGGCGTTATCCGCGTTTTCGGGTGGTCTTCGGATAGGATCTAATCACCGCTGGCGGTTTACTCTCAGGAACATCGATGGATGAAAAAAAAGATCCTCTTTCTGCACGGTTGGCATAGTGTCGTCGGCGGCGTCAAACCCACTTTTCTCCGCGATGCAGGTTTCCATGTTCTTAATCCGGCTCTCGATGACCATGACTTTGACGAAGCGTTAAGAACCGCTCAAGCTCTTTACGATCACGAGTCGCCGGATGTGATTGTCGGCAGTTCTCGCGGAGGAGCCATCGCGATGAATTTGAACAGCGGTACGACTCCGATGGTGTTGCTATGCCCCGCATGGAAGAACTGGGGCTCTGTTTCAAAAATCAAATCGAATTCGCTGATTTTGCATAGTCGATTGGATGATGTGATCCCGTTTGAAGATTCGGTGCAACTCGTTGCCCAAAGCCACTTGCCAGCCGACATCCTGATCGAAATCGGACAAGACCACCGTTTGGCGGATGATCAATCTTTGGCCGTTCTACGCTGGGCTTGCGATCTGTTTTGCAACGGCGAGTCGATTCCAACTGGCTTGGACGATGGAACGCATCTGCAAGCTCCATCCGAGGGAGAGGGAGCTTCTGCAGACAGCGATGGCTCCTACATTTGCGATAGTTGCGGGGAGGAAATCGTCATTCCCCTCGATCGCTCCGAGGGAGATGTCCAGTCTTACGTTGAAGACTGTCCCGTCTGTTGCAATCCTAATGTTATCCATGTTCGATTCGACGATCAGGAGCACGCAAGCGTTTGGGCCGAACCCGAGCAAGACCGAGATTCTTGATAACAAAGGAGTAAAGCCATGTCTCGTTCACTACAAGATGAACTTAAAAAGAGAGGTCCCTTTCAGTCGCTTGAACAAGAAGCGACTCTTGCCATCATGCGCACAAGCGACCTACTCGAGAATCGACTTGCACGCTTACTTCGGGACTACGGCCTAACGCTGACACAGTACAACGTCCTCAGGATCCTGCGTGGAGAAGGTGCTCCCCTACCTTGCCTGGAGATTGCCAGCCGCATGGTGCAAGTCGCCCCCGCGATCACGCGAGTGATCGAACAATTGCTAACCATGGGGCTTGTCACCAAATTGCAATCGCAAACCGATCGACGCGTCTTTGAAGTTTCACTGACGAACCAAGGCTCGATCCTTCTTGAGTCAATAGACGCCCCCCTGCTAGAAACACATGCCAATTTGCTTTCCAAAGTTTCGCGCGAGGATTTACGTGAACTGCTCAGAATCCTTGCTGCTGCGCGAGCAAATACCTAACAGTCGACCTCTCGAACCGGCAACATTTGATAAACGGGTCCGTTAAAATATGCAGAGTCCCTCCCCATTCCTCTCACGTGACACGGACATCATGCTTGAATCGGTATCGAAGAAATGCCTTATCGCATGGATAACGCTTTGGACCAGTTTTGCAATCGGTTTAGCAAGCTTCGGGCGTCAGGTAATTGCAAGTGAGAAACCCGATGTTCTCTTCATCGCCGTCGATGATCTGAATGACTGGGTCGGTCATTTGGGAGGGCACCCACAGGCAAAAACGCCCAATATCGACCGGCTTGTTGCCCGCGGAATGGCATTTACCAATGCTCATTGCGCCGCTCCCGCATGCAATCCATCACGCGCTGCCCTCATGAGCGGTTTGCGCCCATGGGAAACCGGGATTTACACCAACGGCGATCCCGCTGCCGACGTGTTGAAAAATATTCAGACCATCAATCGGCACTTTTTGGCGAATGGCTACCGCACGCTCGGAGCAGGAAAAATTTATCACAATCACGCGGCGGAGGGGCGGAAAGATGGTTGGACCGAATGGAAAGGATTGTTCGGCTCACCAAATGACAAGGACGCAGACTTCACTGGTATGGGGAAAGGTCATTTTGACTGGGGACCGCTGGATGCGAAACCTGAAGAAATGGGTGACTACAAACTAACGAATTGGGCAGTCGAACAATTGCACCAATCTCCGATGGACCAGCCGTTGTTTCTTGCCGTTGGATTCGTAAAGCCTCATTTGCCATGGTACGTCCCCCGCGAGTACTTCGAACGCTTTCCACTGGAGGAGATTCAATTGCCAAAGGTCATAGATAGTGACTTGAGCGACATACCTCCCGCAGGAGTCAAAATGGCCGGTCCGCAAGGAGATCACGCGGATGTTCTCAAGGCCAATCAATGGAAGAAAGGGGTCCAAGCCTATTTGGCGACGATCTCTTTTCTCGACGACCAAGTAGGCCGATTGCTCGAGGGGTTGGAGAAAAGCCCGAGAGCAAACAAAACCATTGTCGTTTGGTGGACCGACCACGGTTGGCATTTGGGCGAGAAAGAACATTGGCGAAAATTCTCTCTATGGGAAGAATCAACTCGCACATCGTTTGCGATTGCATCCCCTGGAATAACGCAACGATCGTCCGTTTGCGATGCTCCGGTCGACTATACGAATTTGTATCCAACACTTTGCGAGCTTGCGGGAATTCCAACCCCAGAACATGTCCGAGGCAAAAGCTTGGTCGCGCTTCTTCGGAATCCGAATTCGGAGTGGGATTCGGTTGCAGTTTGCTCTCACGGTCGTGGAAACCATGCGGTGCGTGACGATCGTTATCGTTACATACGCTACGAAGATGGAAGCGAAGAGCTCTATGATCATGCCGTAGATCCAAACGAATGGACCAACGTAGCCAATGATGCTTCCAAGCAACCTATCAAGCAGAAGCTATCGATGGCACTACCGCGAGAAAACGACGAGATTCCAGCCACAGGGAGCAATCAAAACAAATCCTCTGGTCGAAGGCGTGCGACAAACAAAGCGACCCCATGAACGAGTCATCACGAATCATCTACTTGTGCAGTCATTGACAATGCCTCGACCACAGGAAAAACCATACGGACCAATACGACTTTTCGTACTCCTCGGAGTTACGTTGGGAGTCATCGCGATCCTGGTGTTGGGAGAAGTTCGCACCTACAAGAATCGTGACGAAGCAATGGCCAGCATTCGGAAGGAGGGAGGTGCTGTCATCTTAGGTGAGCCCATAGCCGAGCGATCTCCTTGGCAATTTCGCACTTGGATTCAGCCGTTCGTCGAGGATCACCCTGTCTCGGCGGTTCGTTTGGTTCAATACCAACTCCGGAATGACGAGGATTTGCGTCGCGTTCTCGCCTTAGACGAGATGTCAGATCTTACCTTGGTCGGTGAGCTGGACGCCAATCTGGTGAGCCAACTGAAGAGGCTACCGATACTCGAATCGCTTGCATTGGAATCTGCCAACGTGGATGAAAGCGTTGTTGACGGGCTCGAGAATCACCCAACGCTGAAACAACTTTTCTTGTCAAACTGCACCTTAACTCCAGAAACGCTCAGTGCGTTGGAAGTACTGCCAATCAATCTCTCACTCCGTTTAGAAGATCAGTCGGTTTCCGACGAGTTCCTGGTCGCTCTAACGAAGTGCAAAAATCTGCGGACGCTTCGATTTTTTGGTTGTAACATTGACAACGAAAGGCTTCAGCTTCTCCAAGGCTCGAGCACAACGACTCAACTAGCGCTGAACGGAACGCAAGTGACTACCACGGGACTTGTCTCGCTTCGAGCAGTGAACAAGGGTTGGACTGTCGAGCTACAAAGCATCGATGCGGAACGTCGAGATTCGACGCCCCCAAATCGCTTCCCTTCTTCGGATTCAATGGGAACGCAATCCCGCTTGGACTTCGCTGGCCCATGTATCGATGATGCACTTTTTGACTGCATTGCCCCGGCAAAACATCTACAAACCTTAAGTTTGGGCAACTGCTCCATTACCAACAGCGGCTTTGCTAGGATCAGAACGTTCACAGAGCTCAAGCAGCTTTATATTGCCAGCAAGCATTTGATGGACGAGGATTTGGCTGCGGTAACCGAACTTCCTCAATTGGAGTACCTGTTCCTCAATGCCCATTCAATCCACGGTGAAGGACTCGCAAGCCTCCCCCCGTCCATCGTAACGCTAACTCTACGAACCCCTCAGGTCGATTCAACTGCATTGAACAAACTATCGCACTTAAACCGATTGCAAGATCTCACGTTGGAGGGGAGCAACTTCACGGACCAATCACTGCAAACTCTGCCCTCATTTCCTGAACTAAATCAGCTTACCCTCTACGACACCATGACAACGGAACAAGGCGTTGCGAGCCTCAAGATCCGCCTCCCTGGTTGCACCATCACACGCGAATGATCAGGCGTAGACTTCGTTTAACCGTCAGCCGACAGGCGTACTACCTTGTGAGCTGGATGATTCGCTACCCGGACATGCTCAACATTGTAAACAGCGGTCCGAGTCCTACGACCGTCTCACTCTCTTGGGACTTTCGATATTCGGCGAATTCTGTCTGACTCATGGGCGGCGCACCAATAAGATTGATAGCTAAGCGTACCGAAATATCAGACCAACCGTCTCGTTCAACTCGGACTGGTACACCATCGACAAGGCCTTCCCATTGTTCGACTTGATAAGCCTGCAGCCAATCAACGCGTGCGGATTTCCCAACCGTCGTATTTCCAACTGAATATGTCTTCCGAATCATTGCAACCAAATTTAATCGCCACCATTTGCCTGCTTTCGTTAAGAATCAGCCAACGTGCATACTCCTCAACAAAGCTGTTCTATGGATGGCACCTTCCGGCATCTCATTCGGTTACAATCGCGTTCGCAGTTTTGGTCCATATGGTCTTACTGTAGGTAGAGATCGCGTCCGCCACACAAGACGTTTACTTGAAGATGCATCTCAATGTCTCTTCTTTGCGACTTAGCGCCTTTGCGAGAGTTCCTGTTCAATGATGTTCAAGATTGACAAAGCTATTTCGAATGAGATTTAGAAACACACTGACGACGATCTTCCTCGCGAGCTGGACTATTTTCTGGCTTGTACTCTCTTGCAGACACTTTTGTGTAGGCTACATCAACTACGGCTATCGCTTCAAAAGTGGAAGAACTTTCACTGCAGAAGAAGATCCAGTTGCTTTCTATACGCTACTCGCGATAAATGTCGCATGCGGACTATTTGGAGTTTTCCTAACCTTCTCCCGCATACGTTCAGCCATGTTTGATGCTCGTCTACAAGAGAAAGAACGATGCGCTGCCGAAAATCGCCAAGCAGAGCGGCGCAAGAAGCATCGAAAGCTCCGGCCTATGACGGACGAGCAGAAGAGGACCTTGGTCCGCCGAGCTCGCAAGAGGCTGCTCGCCCAGAGCCGCGTCCAAAACGATCTTCGAGTGAATGACAATCCAAAAATGTGAGTTACTGTATCTCTTTTCAAAATCTATAGTCCATCCGAAATACCGAAGGTAACATCCGCCAGGAGGAAGCCATAGAAACGAGTCAAAAGTACTGAAGACGAAAAAGGACATTGCTAGAATGTGACGTTCAGCAGACAAAGCAAAAGGGAACACTGATCAACACTAATTGCGACTAATCTCAAGCAACCACGAACCTATTCGGTTCC
The DNA here is from genome assembly GCA_025459245.1 of Pirellula sp. Classification (GTDB taxonomy): domain Bacteria; phylum Planctomycetota; class Planctomycetia; order Pirellulales; family Pirellulaceae; genus JBKCUI01. Next base: position 184 of record JALOQZ010000004.1, on the reverse strand, counting down.
TCATTAGTGGTGATTAGCGACGATTAGTGTTCCGCTCTCACGCATCCGCGGATTCGATTGATCGCGAAGCTGCAAGACAGGCCCATAAGGTAAGTTGGGCTTCGAGCTGCTGCGGTAATCACCCAAACTGGTTTGAAAAGACGATTATTTAGGAGTATCGATATGGCTTGTATACATGCGATTC
>JALOQZ010000087.1 GCA_025459245.1 Pirellula sp. | reverse complement strand
AAGAAGGTTTTGGTGTTGGAGAAGAACACCAAGGCTGGGGTCAAGATTCTTATGTCGGGTGGGACACGTTGCAACATCACCCACCACTGCGATCAGCGCAAGATTGCCGACTCGTTCGGCAAGCAAGGGAAAATATTGCTCTCTGTCCTGCAGCGACTATCACCTCAAGACGTGGTCCGCGAGATCGAGGGCCTTGGGGTCCCGACCAAAGTGGAAGACACAGGCAAAGTCTTTCCTGCCAGCGATCGAGCGATCGACGTTCGGGATGCGATTGTGAAGAGACTCACGCTCGCAGGAGCCGCGTTGTGGACCGGTGTTCCAGTCACGAACGTACAAGCGAACCCTGGCGGCGGTTTTTCTGTTTTGGCATCGCGCGACGGTGAAAGTCTCAACCTAACGTGCGATTCGCTCCTCATTACGACGGGCGGTCTCAGTTTCAGCGGTTGCGGCACAACGGGGGACGGATATCCGTGGGCCCAGCGTTTTGGACATACGATTACGCCGCTGCGGCCTGCATTGACGCCGCTTCTCTCGAACACTCCGTGGGCTCAGGACTTGAGTGGTCTTACATTGGACGATATCTCCATCACCGCGAAAGTTTTCCAATCCACGGGCAAACCCATCCCCATGGAACGGAGCGTCTCGCGCGGCGGATTCCTTTGGACCCATTTTGGTTGCAGCGGACCGACCGCGATGAATGTCTCTCGTTGCTTTTCGGATGCGGAAGCGGATTGGAAACTCTCCCTTCACATCGATTTGCTACCCGATCTTTCACGCGAAGATTGCGAGCGATGGCTTTTGGACTCCATCCAGAACTCCAACCGTTCCATCACCAATCTGCTGAGCACTCGCATCCCGAAGCGCCTTGCAGCTTGTTTGATGAAACAAATAGGTGCGCCCGAGGAAGTGCATGCAGCGGAGTTTTCGAAAAAGCATCGCAATCAATTGCTGGAGCGGATCAAGGCGTTAACGTTGCCGATCCACGGAACGCGGGGGTATCCAAAGGCCGAAGTAACTGCAGGTGGCGTAGCCTTGGGAGAGGTAAACTTTCAGGACATGCAGAGTCGCAAGCAACCTGGGCTCTACTTCGCTGGTGAAATTCTCGACTTGGACGGTCCCATCGGCGGCTTCAATTTCCAAGCCGCCTGGAGCACCGGACATACCGCTGGACTCCATCTCTAATTCCAAGCGGTCTCTGGGGAGGAACATAGCTGCCTAGCGAATAGGTTTCCCAAGGTTGCTTGTGAGTGATCTTGGAGATATGGCTGCACCGCACTCAGCGGGGGGGTGTTACCTCCCAACTGAAGTAGTGTCCGCTAGAAAGTAACTATAGAGCTACCGATCTTAAATCGATTGCTTGGGGCCAAAGAATTCGCAATGGGTCCGGCTGCGATCTATCGACATGCCATCGAGCAGAGACTGGATATGGAACATGAAGGGCTTGGGGCCGCAGAAGAAGAATTCTGCATTGGGAGAAGGGGACAGTTTTGCAATGGTGGCCGCGTCTATGACGCCGGAAGCGTGACAGCGTCCGGAAGATAGATCGTCAGCGAGAGGTTGATCGTAAAGGAAATGGATCTGCACATCACCGTGTGCTTCCCGCCTTAGCGATTCGACTTCGTTTCGGAACGCATGAACAGCGCTATTGCGTGCCGCTTGTACAAAGACCATAGGGGAAGCATTGGGAGTCGACGCGATCGCTTTGGCCATGGATAGCAGAGGAGTAACCCCGATGCCGCCTGCAAGAAACACGACAGGTCGGTTTCCCCAGTTCTTTGGATCGATTGTAAACTCACCGCAGGGTGGCCCGATTGCGATGGAATCACCTGGATTCACTCGGTCATGTAAATGGTTTGAAATCAAACCGTCCGGAGCATTGGCGTTTGGAGCTGGTTCGCGTTTCACGCTGATGCGAAAGTGTTTGCCATTCGGTGCATCCGAGAGACTGTAATTGCGCGGCGAGGTGGGAGTCGTTGGGTGATCGATATGAACGGTAATATATTGCCCTGGGAGAAAGTCAGGGATCAATCCGCCGTCAGCAGGTTTTAGGTAAAAGGAGGTGATGATTTCGCTCTCTGGTACCTTGCGATCGACAACGAAATCCCTTCGCCCCGTCCAGCCTCCCGCAGCGGAGGCCTGATCGCGATAGATCTCCTTCTCACGGTCGATGCAGACTTGTGCGAGCAGGCCATAGGCTTCGACGACAGCAGAAACCACATCGTCGGTAACTGCATCTCCCATCACCTCTTTGATCGCTTCGACAAGGTGTTTACCGACAATCGGGTAGTGCTCGGCTTGAACCCCCAAGGAGCAGTGTTTGTGCGCGATCAACTCAATCGCAGGCTTGAGAACGGCGAGATTGTCGATGTGTTGGAAATAGGCGCACACCGCTCCAGCCAAAGCCGCAGGTTGCTGTCCACTTTGCTGGTGTGCTTGATTGAAAAACGCCTTCACCTCGGGGTTTCCCGAGAACATCCGCTGATAGAACTTGCAAGTGATCTTGTCTGCGTTGGACGCCACGGCGGGTGTGATAGCTTGAATCGTATCGATCGTTTTTTGGCTAAGCATGGAGAGCCCTGCGATTGGAGAGGGGGGGAATGGAGCATTGAAAACTCAAAAACAAGGTACGAAAACCTAAACAGGATGTCAATATCCACTTTTAGGGCAGAGGATAGTACGCTTTTGTCCTGGCGACATGGAATCTATGCTCACGTCCGGACGTCGCATTGATCGATCCCAACAGGAATGAACACTTCGATGCGCCCAAGTTTTGAAAACCGAAGTTTTCAGGTGAGTACCGGCGTTTGCGCTTTGTTGGTTGGAGTTGCTGCCGCGAATAGCACGAATGGAGAACTGGCGTTCCATCGAGCGGTGAAGGAAGTTATCGATACGTTAGGACCCGTGCTGCAAAGGGACGATCGGATGCGGAGGTTATTCGGTTTTCCCAAAGCTTCATAACTGAGTTGCATCGTCACCTGGGGGAGCCGATGTTCCAGCTGGGGATATTGGAGTTGGAACACGCGAAATCGGATAGCTATTCGGCCAAGACAAACGGATGACCAATCGCTACGAATCGGGAGTACTCACCGGAAAGAGCCCGCATTGGGGAGGTGCATTGGCGCGGCGAGAGGCGACCGGGTATGGGGCGTTCTACTTCGCGGACGAGATGTTGAAGACAAAGGGAGATTCACGTTAACGTATCGATGACACACAAATCCTCGCGATGTTGGCTCGGATGGCGCTGAAGCTCGATCTTGTTTCGGAATCGTCCATCACTTATAACGAAAAAGATTTCGAGCACGAGCCAGAACAAGTCGATGTAGATGAACGCGTCGGCCGGTTGTTTTTGACTTGCGCAGAGTCAGCTCCTCGGGCTTGCTAGGCCTCTTCGTTCGCCCAAGCAGAATCATGACATGGTCACGCCAATACAGCATAAGGACTCTCTTGCTCTTGTCCGTATTGGTCGCACACGCATGCTCAAAACCCGGCATTGCTCGGACACTACATACCGGACCAATCGAGTCAATTGACACATGGACTCCATTCGTAATCTCCATTCAGTACTCAGATGCTAAGAGCCTTGATGACCATACCGAAACTTACATTGGCGCGTTCGGACAGTATTGGCTTTACTCTCACCAGGTCTCAATCATCTTCGGTTGCTTCGATTTTCGGTCCGAAGTTCCTTTAAACTGCCTCACCGAGGCTAGAATGGATTTAAGCGTAGCTGCGGATTCCGACAAGGACTTGGAGGCGCCAGAATAAAGCCGAACAAAAATTGCAGCCAAATCTCGGTTGCCATTTTTGAATTGCGGTGGGTTAACTCATCGGGCTCGATCATCCCTTGCGTTCGGGCACGGAGAATCAGCATCGTGCTCGTGCTAAGTGAAATGCTGCTCGTGCTCGTAGTAGAATCGAGGTACAATCGAAGCACATGTCAGTGATCACGACTGGATCGACTACTTGCCTGCGTAATGACAAGTTTTGCCACGGAAAACATCATGCGAACCGCCGCACTCGTTGCTTTAGTACTTCTGCCATTTGGGTGTTCAAAGCGTCCGAACTCCGATGCATCGCTACCACAGACCGTCGTCGGTGACATCGGCTCGCGAAAACCTCGATTCGTATTCGTTGCACCTGATGGTTTCCTCTGGAACGACGAGTATCGGATATGGCACAACAAAGCGACGCAAACAAGCGTCAAACTGGCGCATGAACCAGGGGCAACATTTGAATCGACTGTCGACGACTTTGAAGCGGATCGCATGCTTGCATTCGGAATGGAACTAACCAAAAAAGAAACTCGTGAGATAAATGGGCGCCCAACACTTCTGGTCCATGGAAACCGGCTCAACGCTCCATTTCCAGAACAATTTTGTACTGTTGCCTTCGGGACTTCCGATGGCTGCGCCCAAATCACCGCGATCTACCCGACTAACGGAACGGACCAGATGAAGATGCAAATCGAAACTTCCCTACTTGAGTCCAGGTACGAAGTGCCAGACTAGGCAAAATGATGCATTGGACGCGGAGTCGCCGATCACGTTGTTCCGACCTCACTGTCTGAATTCCCCGAATGGAGTCTGAGCTGATTAGCCGGTGGTGGCGATATCGCATCACCGGATTGTTGTCCAGCACAATTAGAAGGGGCGGACTTTGGCGAAGAGTCGCGTGAGCCAGCCGCGGGCATAGCCATCGCGAACGTGTCCATCCTCTCGCTTCTTGATATGTTTGTTCACTAGATTGCGGCTAAGGACGGTGTTGTCAGGTTGGATATCTTCGCTTCGGCAAGTGCCGATGAGGGATACTTCCATGCTGTTGTCATTAAGCGATATCGTCGTGTTACCCTCCAAGACGATTAACCCATTCGGGAGGATATCGACAACTTGGGCTGCGATGTTGAACGTGATCGTCTCACTCGTGCGGAGTGTCGAATCCCCTCGATAAACTTCGTTCTCGTTGATTTGGACTCGTGGGTCGCCATCCGACTGAGGTGCGGGCTTGATCGTATCCAACCCGACCATGCGAATCCAATCTCTCACCACGGCGTCGTAGGAGGTCGTTTTTCTCGACGTCGCATTACCGAGTAACAAGGCCGTTGCGGACTCGTCCACGCGGATCGAAACGATATCGTGCAACCGAATCGTTCTGGCTTGCGCAGGGGGGATATAAGTCCAGGAGTTGGCGAGTCCTGAGGGTTGTGCCGGTTGACTGGGGGCCATATACGAGGAAGCGCCAGGAGGTAGAACGGCGCTCGGCGGCATTACATTGTTCACCCCGTTGGCATTTCCATTCCCAGGTGCAGGAGTTTGTTGATAACTGGCTTGCCGGACCGGTGAGTGATAAAGACTCCCCGATTGAGCCAAACAAAACCTTGGCTGGATAAGCGATGCGACCAGGAGGCCTATTAGGCATACGTAAAACGATTTCATAAAGCAGCACCTAGCGCGTTTTTCGCGATTTAGACGTGGAATTGAAAGTTGCTGGCGAGGAGGCTGGCATGCTTCCATTGGAGTAGACCTCGACGATTCGTTCAGACCGAACTCGAGCAAGCAATCGCTTTTTATGCTCCGCCGTCTCAACTTGAATGAGATCGTCCTGACCACCGCTTTCGATTGCTCGACCATTTGTCTCAATGACAACTGCACCGAGAACCAATTCGATTTTGACGGCGTCACCCGCTTCGACGAGCGTTGGCGCACCAGCATCCCCTCGCTTGAGGATCTGATTTGCACTCACACCTCGTTTAAGCTCCTTGCCAACAAGTTCCTCTTCGTCGGTATAGCAATTCTGAACGCCGTCCTTCCAGCCCTTGGGTAAAGGTTGATAGGTCAAATCTTCAGGGCGGATCCAATGTCCCTTTGGAAGAGCTTTGGTGGATACGAGAATCAGTTCTGGGAGCTGGATTTCCGCTTGAAGGGTGACTTTTTCCTGACCTGTGGGAGAGCGAACGAGCAATTCGAACGTCTGCAATCCTTCATACGGTGCTTGACCACCTGCAATTCCAATGATTTGGCGACGTTGCAAAATCGTTTGCGCTAAATTCGGCGGGATGATCGGTTTAACCGTGAACTCTGCAGTGGATTGAGTTTGTGTTTGAAGATAGTTTTCGATCGCCGTCTGCGCGATACGTTCGGCTTGTGCGACCACTCCGGGCGTCGTGAAAGCCGTCATGAACCTCGTTCCGGCCAAGCCAGCATCTCCCGCTTGCTTTTCTGGTGCATCGGAGTGTTTTTCGGCAGCAGAATCCGGTCTCTTGATTGCGCTGGCAGCGACCACGGACGAGTTGATTTCGGGTTGCGAGACTGCGGGGTCGGCGACTGCCGGTCGGTCAACTATCTGCGTAGCCGCGACCCGCTCTACTCGGCAAACTCCGAGTCCTTCCCACTGGAGGTTTGTTATATCGACACCCCGAAGCTGGAGCGCCTTTTCTACTTCCGCGCGAGACCAGTCTTTCAGGTTACCGATCGGCGGTGTGGGAGCGATTGGAAGGTCGGCCAATCGATTGGCTGTTGATGGATTGCCTTTCACCTCTGCGAGGTCTTTCAGCCGCAGGATATTGTTCGGGCATTTGGCTGACGCGTGGAGGCGAACAACTATTTTGGATCCGTTATTACCACGAACGGGTGGGCCAAGGGGCGATTGGGCCAGAAGCGGACCGTGCAGCACTCCGGCGGAGCCGATGGCTGCTAGGAGGACAAGGATAGTTGATACAGTCGAAGATGCTTTCATCGATTAACGTCGCAGGTTAGCGATCTGCTGGAGAATCTGGTCGCCCGCTTGAATCGCTTGCGAGTTCAATTCGAATCCACGTTGGGTAGTGATCAAGTCGATGAGTTCGCGAACGGGCTCGACGTTGGACTTTTCGAGTGAACCTTGGCGAATGATTCCCAGACCGTTCAATCCCGGTTGTCCAGGAAGAGGAGCGCCGCTGGCATCGGTGACTTGATAGAGGTTTTCACCCACTTTCAACAACCCGTCCGGGTTGATGAAAGCGCTCATCTGGATTTCGCCCGCTTGCGTAAGCTGCGTTTGTCCAACCTGTCTCACCATCACTTGACCGTTGGCGTTGATCACCACGGCCGTCGCGTCTTGAGGAATCGCGATGGGAGGATCCAGCAGTCGGCCAGTTTGCGCCGAACCGATAACAAGCTGACCGTTTGCATTGATATCGAGATTGCCGCTTCGCGTGTATTGCTGCGTTTGCGTCACCGGATCAAAGACCTGAAGAAATCCTCTCCCTTCGATGGCGATGTCCAGCTCTCGGCCTGTTTGCTCGATGGTTCCTTGCGTGAAATCCTTTTGCGTGCTTTGGACTCGCGTTCCCAATCCGACTTCAATACCCACCGGAGTTGGGTTCTGCTGTGAGTCTTGAATGCCGGGATAGACTTCGTGTCGGTAGAGAAGATCTTCAAAATTGGCTCGATCTCTTTTGAAGGCCGTGGTGTTCATGTTGGCTAGATTATTCGCGATCACATCCAGCTTGGTCTGCATGGCGTCCATGCCGGTCGCTGCGGTGTAGAGTGATTGCACGCTCATGAATACGGACTCCGTAAAGGATAGGGGGAAGTTCTCGATCGAAACAAACAAGCAGCTAGCGCTACTCTTTCAGGATGCGCCCGATGAGATTCCCGTAGGCTTGGTCTTGATGTTGAATGAGTCGAAGGTTGGATTCGTAAGCTCGTGAAGCCTCGATCAGCTCCATCATTGCCATAGTCGGATTGACTGCGGAACGCTCGATGAAACCGCTTACGACGGTTCGTTCGGTCGGTGGGACGGGCTGAGTTTCCGCCAATGGTTTGAAGAGATTATCGCCGGCGCGCGAAAGGTCACCTACGTTCTGTGGTCGCACAACCATCAGGGCTGTAGCAGCTCCGTTTTGCCGAATCGTCCCATCATCGTGAACATCAAAGCGATTGCTTGGATCGATTTGAATTGGGTTCCCGTCGGTGCTTAGAACCAAATCGCCGTTGGTGGTAGTAAGCTGTCCTGATGAATTGAATACGAATCCGCCAGCCCGGGTCAGAAACTGTTCTTCTCCTCGTTGAACGACGAAGAAACTGCTGGTGTCGTTGAGTGCGAAATCGGTCCGATTCCCAGTTCGCTCCATCGGTCCTTGTTCAAAAGACGTCTCGGTAGGTTGAATGCGAACACCGCCGCCAATATCGGCGAGCGTACCAGAGTTCGGTGAAATCATCCCCTCTTCGATCGCCTTGTTGTGACGGCTTTGCAGCACGGCGAACGATTGTTTGAAGCCGGGGGTGTTGATGTTGGCAAGATTGTTGCTGAGGACTTCAAGCCGGTGGTTTTGAACATGCGCGCCGGCAGCTGACAAGTAAATTCCGTATGGCATAATGACCTCCTCGGCGACAGATGCGGTCCCCGGACTTTAGCGATTCTTTCCAATCAACGAAACATCATTCTGAACGCTGTTTCCTTGCAAAAACCAACTTCCACTTTGCGGAGTCCTACCTATTCCCCCCCTTCCCCCAGGCTTACCTGCAATCGATAAACGAACGGGTGTTATCAGCTCGCTCTCTCTGAGTGCTCGATTAGCCTATGGATGCCTGGGAATTGGTTTGATCGCGCTCCTCGGAACGGCCGCTTGGCTCGAACCCGCCGCAGATGGATTCGGTACGCATCGCCAGCTCGGTCTCCCTGGTTGTACTTGGATGGAGCTTTGGGGAATGCGGTGTCCCTCCTGTGGAATGACGACCTCCTGGTCGCTCACCGCGCGCGGTGATTGGGGTGCGGCTGCTCGAGCGAATCCAGCGGGATTGTTGTTGTTCGTTCAAGCCCTTTGTACCGCCCCCTACTGGCTTTGGGTGGGAATTCGCGGGTTTCGCTTCCAATCCAAGGCATTTGCTTTCGGATCACTGGCTCTTTTGGCGACCGCATTCTTGGTGGCCATCGTGGATTGGATTGCAAAGGTCGCAGGCTAGCGATTGGTCGGAAACCATCGAACATGGTTCAAGTTGGGATAGCGACCATTCACAACATTTTCTATAAGCCCCCATACGTGTTTGATCTACCTACCGATCAGTCATTAGGACGGGCTTCTTGCATGCTTCATACTCCGGATACTATGCGGGATAGATTTCTATCTTCCCATTGGCTCATCGCCTGTCTTTTGGCCTTCGTTATGATCACCACAACGGGGTGTGTCCGGTTGGCTTCAAATTTGCTTTACGCCATCAAAGGTCGCGATAATCCAGCGGAGTTCGCGGGTCTGGAAGAGAAGAAGGTTGCGGTCTTGGTAAGCAATAACGGAGTTCATACTTCGGATGCTTCGAGCTTAGTCCTCGCTCGAAACGTGAACCTGTTGCTTCAGTCCAAGGTGAAAAAGATTCGGATGATCAGCCAGGACGAAGTCGATCGGATGGTCCAAGACCAACAGTTGGGTAAGGTTGATCCGATGCAAGTCGGCGAACGACTCGGCGCTGATTATGTGGTCGATATCGACGTGTCCGATCTCAAACTCTACGACGGAAAGACGCTTTACAAAGGACAGTGTTCGGCATCGGTCACTACCTACAAATGTAAAGACGGTAAAGAAATCGCATTTCGCAAAGTCCATCCCGAGTTCGTTTATCCGAAAACAGGAGCCCCTGTCACCGATATGGATGAGGCAACGTTTCGCCGCGTCTACTTGATGACTTTGGCCGAACGCGTTTCTCGCAGTTTCTATCCGTACGACCCTGCAACCGATGTGGCGCGCGATGCGGCCATTTCGTCCGCCGGCTTCTAGGATTGCTCTACTACTTTTGTCTTGAATGCTCGAGTGAGGAAAGAATGTCAGCCGCATCTCCCCTTCCCACTGCCCTTCGCTGTTTAGCCGCTTGGATCCTATGCTTGGTCGGAGGTTCTGGAATGCTGTGTGCCCAAGAGTCTCGAGCGAATGTGGTCCGCACCGCCTCGAACAAAGAATCGATCGCTGCTAATAGTGCCCCCCAAGCGATTCCGATAGGATTCCGGTTGGATGTTGATATCTATAGCGATGAAACCAAACCGCCTGTCGCCCAGTTCAAAACCTTGTTCACCGAACAGCTCTCCATTGAATGGAATAGCGAGCAAGGGAAGGTAACCATTCTGGATTCACAGAGTCAAATGCTCACTCTGTTGAACACGAACGAACGAAAGATGACCGAAATCGAGCTTTCGTCACTCGATTCGATGCTTACCGAGCTATTAGCTCGAACCAAACAAGCGGAGATTCAAGAGAGTAGACCAGACTCCAACAGCATTGTCGTCGCGGATATCGCAGCGCAGTATCGCGTCAAGACGAGCAAACCCACGTTGGAGATCATGGCTGTTCGATATGCCGATTTTGCGGACGCGGCTACAAAGATTGCCGCTGTCTTTCCTCCCTATAAGCCTCCACAGCTCCGTCTCAAGCTCAACCAATTGCTCCTCGATGAAAGGCTTTTGCCTATGGAATTGCGACTGGCAACGCGAACCAATTCGGGAACGCATGAACTGACTGCCAGAATGCTGAAGAAGGATTCTTTGAGTGAAGAGGATCGCAAAGAGCTTCAAATGATCCAAGGTTGGAAGAATCAATTTACTTTTGTTCGCGCAACTGAGTTCTTTGGTATGAAATAGCCGAGCCCAAATCAAGATTGAGAGGCTCCGGCAATGAAACGAGCTTGCAAGTTATCTCTACTAAGCATCGCCGTTTATGCCATTTCCCCTGCCATGATCCTTTTGGGGCAGCAGGCGACTCCGTTAGCCCACGGGTTTTCGACGCTCTCGGATTCGGAAATCTCCCAGTCCGACCCCAGGTGGCCTACAATCTGGAAATCGGAGCTTTTTTCAATCTACAGCACCGTCGCTGCAGCGACACTGGAGCCTATTGCTTCCAAGCTGGAAACGTTACCAAGACAGATCTCGGAGGAACTCGGGGTTTCTCTTCGTCAGGACATTGTACGAGTTGTCGTTTTGCGCAATGTAGACGAATACGAGTGGTATCTGAAGAAGCACTTTCCAAACGTACCGAAACGACGAGCGCTGTATATCCAAAGTCGCGGTCAAAGCCTCGTGATAACCTACTTTCATCGAGACTGGATTGAGGACGCTCGTCATGAATGCACCCACGCGTTGCTTCATCAATCCGGTATCCAGCTTCCGCTTTGGCTCGACGAAGGACTCGCCGAGTATTTTGAGACCGACCATTCGATCTCATGGCAACATCCCATTCATTCGCCTGCGATACGAGCACAGCTGCGATTTGGGCAAGTCGTTCAATTGGAAGAATTGGAAGCCATGCGCATCGAAACGCTCGATGCGAAGGGATATCGTGACGCCTGGAGTGTCGTCGCATTTTTGTTGAACCAAGGTCCGGATGGTCGTTCCGCTATGCAAGCCTATCTAGCTGATTTGCAAAAAGGAACCGCAGCTGGGTTCTTGAGCCGCCGACTAACCGAATCAACGCGACTCGCCTGGCGAGAGCAATACACCCGCTTTTATCAAGAGCCTCGCTATCCCGTTAGCGAAACGGCTCGGAACGAAACAGTCCGAGCCTTTCGAGATCCTTGAATGGAATCGTTTTCACGACTCTGTTGAGGTAACGACTACTTCTGAGGTGCTGCTTGTCGTTGGTAGATGGCTTGAATCATCGTTTCGGTATCTTTGAACTTTTGCCCTGTCGCGAGAGCCTGCTCGATCAATCGACGCGCTTCTGCCTCGACGTGCCCTAACACCAAAAGAGCTGCAAAGGTTTCGTCTACAACGCCTGGCTTTTGCACCTCTGCATTTGGCATTTCTCTGCGAACCAGCAGAGCAAAACGAGGCATTTTGCGGCGAAGGGTAGCGATGATCTTTTCTGCCGTTGCAGCCCCTATACCGGGCAATGTCGAAAGCCCCTTAGCATCTTGCTGCTCGATCATGATGGCAGTGTCCTGCACGGGCCGGACCATAGCGCGAAGGGCTTTCTTGGCGCCGACACCGTCAACAGAACAAAAGAGCTCGAAAAAGTCTCGTTCGATCGTGGTGAGAAAGCCTACTAGTTTTGGTGTGAGGCGCGATCCCTGAGCGGAATTCCCGTCGATGTAGTGAAGCGTGTGCAACGAGATCGTTTTCCCCAAGTCCGCTTGCAAGTGCCTTCGGGTGTACTCTGGAATCGAGACCTCGTATTCGAAGGGGGGAATATTGAGAGTCGCGGTTTCATTTGCAAGGCTCAGCAGTTGGCCTGTAATTTTAGTGATCACTTTGTTTTCCTACTCTTGGTGATAATCGCAGCCATGGGGCCTTGAGCATAGTAATGGCAAAGGGCGATGGCGAGAGCATCTGCGACGTCGGGAGGATCGGGTGGAGCTTTGAGTTGAAATTGCATTTGAATCGCTCGCTGCATTTGATCCTTGGGAGCTCTGCCATTGCCCGTTAGCAGCTTCTTTACTTTGGTCGGTTCATAAGAATGAACAGAGATCCCTTTCTGCGCTGCTGCCAAGGTGAGGACGCCGCGAGCATGGCCCATCAAGATCGCTGTCCGAGGGCGCGCGTAGTGAGAGTAAAGTTGTTCGATGGCAACAGCCGCAATGGTGTAGCTTTCGATGACCTCCGTGATGCCGCTGTGCAGTTCGAGAAGCCGTTTCGACATCGATTGATTTCTCGAGACCCGAATCACCCCAGCCTCTACCAGTTTGGGACGCCCCGGGGTGCCGAGAATGACTCCGTAACCGGTTATCGCCAACCCCGGGTCGATACCTAGAAAGTAAGGTGTCTTCGAATGTGACGCATCTGCTGACGGTGCGTGGGGAACGCTCATGGTCCGGTTCTTTCCTCCCCATTCTGAGTTGGCCCAGGTGAGAACAGGCAAACCATTTCCGAGCCATTGCGCATCAAAAGGAAAGGTCCCGCGACGGCAGGATAATTCCAAGTCACTCCGTCGAGCAATTCCATCGAATGAAGCTCTTTTCCTTGTTCCGCTTCCACTACTACGAGCCTCCCGTCCTCGGATGATACGAGAAGCCTGTTGTTCACCACCAACAATTGTCCCTGGCCATACCGTCCCCCTCGCCAAATCCTCTTTCCTGTCTCAGGATCGACACACTCGAGAATACCATCGCTGAGGGCGTAAAGGAGATTGTCAAAAAAAATTGCGTTGGTCAGCTTCGTCTTTAATACACGATGGTTCGACCAAACATCTTCGGCAGACCAGCTCGGTTTCCCATCCTTGTCTCCGCGAATGATTCGTATCATCTTGGAGCCAGCGGCGTAGCCTTTGCCGAGCAAGATATG
>JALOQZ010000086.1 GCA_025459245.1 Pirellula sp. | reverse complement strand
ATCTTCACTTACTACCTGGCGGAAAGCTATCTGCAGCTCGGAGACAAGGAGAAAGCCGAACGAATTGCACTTGCTGCATTCAATGGAAAAGAGTTGGAAAAGACTCCGTTAAACTGGAAAGGAGAGCCACTGAACGCCACCAATCCGGATGACCAGCAAAATCCAAATCCTGGCCTCGATGCTTTTTCTCTTGCCTATAGAAATCGATCCACCAAAGAGAATAGCTATGTCCTTGGAAAGACACTGGCAGAGCGCGGGAGATTCGAGTGGGCGGAACGGGAGCTCAAGCAGTCGGCTGGCGATGACTTAACACTCGATTCTTCTCTCATGGCTCTCTTTAAATTGGCAGAGATCCAACAATCCCTCGGCAAGCACGAAGAGGCCAAGCTCACGCTCGAGCCTTTTGTGCTGCGTCTGGAGAAGGAACCGATGTTCCGTCGCCAAATGATAGATCAATCACAATTGCTCACCTACATTGTCACCAGTTACCATCAGTATGCGGGAGACGCTGCGAGGATTCAAAACAATGTCGGCGAGGCGGCTCGGCAATACATCCTCTCACTCGATTCCTCCGAAGAGAACGTCGATGCGTTGATCGGACTTTACAAACTGGAAACGGGGCCCGAACTGCAAGCAAAACGTCGCGATCGATTGCGAGCTACGGTAACGCGCATGAAGGACGGGATCCGAAAGTACGATCAGTTTCTTCGGGAAGGTGCTGGGAATGATTATTTTCAAACCTTCTCCCTGCAACTCGCCAACGAACTGAATTCACTGGCTTGGCTCATCGCCAATACCGAAGGGGATTTCGGCGAAGCCATCCTGATGAGTCGGCGAGCCTGTTCGTTAAATCCGGATCATGCGGAATATCTGGACACCCTGGCGCATTGTTATTTCGCCGCCGGAAAATGGAAGGACGCCGTCGAGCAGCAACAACGCGCCCTTTCGCTAAAACCCCACCACCCCGATTTCCAGCGAGCATTGGCAAAATTTCAAGCTAAACTAGCGGAAGCTGAATCGAACTCCGCGAAATAATCTTGTGAACAAACCGACCTCTACCCTTTCTTCATCAGACGCACTCGCCGAATGCCTCGGCGCGAATCCAAACATCGGCATCCTTGAGTGCCTGGGATGGACCGCATCCATCGTCGCTCTCGATGGGATGTCCAAAGCGAGTAACATCCGCGTCATCCAAGCGGAATGGAACGACATGCTCGGGTCGGTCATCAAGATCGCCGGTTCGATCGACGATGTCGAGTCCGCGCTGCAAGTCGGACGACAGATCGCTTCTTCCTTCTTTCCGGCCAGACCGGATGGGAACACGATCGTTCGATTGATAAGCAGCCCAGATCGCGATGCTCTGCGAGCGATCGTGAGTCCCGATGAATACAACGCGCTGATCGAACAGTCCGTTGTCAAATTACCTTCTTCCCCGTTGCCAACCCCTATGTCCTCGAATTCACTTGCTCTCGGTTTTATTGAAACTCAAGGTTTTACGGCAGTCTTCGAAGCCATCGATACGGCTTGCAAGTCTGCCTCCGTCGAAGTCGTCGGAAAGGAAAAGCTCGGGGGCGGCTACGTGACGGTCGTGATTCGAGGCGATGTTGCCGCAGTTCATGCCGCGATCGAAGCTGCGAAGCCTAAAGTCGAAGGACTCGGAAAACTCATCGCATGCCACGTCATTGCTCGGCCTTCTCAAGCCGCCTTGGGATTGCTCCCAAAGTAGCGAACGGTACAACGTATGCCTTCAGGGTCGGTTCACTGAACTTTCCCGAGGGCTTTTGCGAAAAAAAATCGCCGTAAAGTACAAAAGAATTCCGATTGCGAACGTAATCATGCTCGCAAAAAATTCGCTGGGTACTAACCAGAAACCTGCAGCGATCAACACAACCGCGCCGAGAACATAGATCGCGCTACACAGACTCTCTAACGCGGTCAAAGGTAGAAGTCTCGGTCGACTTCTTCGGACGGCAATCAACAAACTCGCGATTGCAATCGCACCGCAAACGGTCAATGTCAGGCCAAGAAATGTAGCGATACCGCGAATCGTAGCAGACCAGACAAAAAGAAGGGTAATCGCAGTTTGGATGGCCAAAGCGTAATGCGTGCCGGTACCCTTGCTGTCGATCTCATATCCTTTCAGGCGGTAGTCGCTAGCGACTTGAAGCAAGACCTGTGGGCCCGTCATGGTCATAGCCAAGACGCTGGTCGCTGTGGAAAGGAGCACCACCCAATTCATGATCTGCTCCAATACGATGCCGCCGATTTGACGCGAAACGGTTGCCACAAACGCTTCCCCAGCCCCGACGACCTCCGCCGCCGGTATCGAATATAGGAAGAGGGTGTTCAGTGCGAGGTAGATCAAAGTCACGATCAAACAAGCCCAGACCATTGACCGACCAACTATTGGGTCGGTGGCGGACTTTCTGCCGCCTTCGTCGCTCGGTACGCCATCCAAAGTTGCGGTGCTATTGAGAACTGCCTCCGGCCGATCTGTAGGTGTTCCTCCTCCGGTGGCAAATTTACCAGCAAGGTAGATGCTGGCGTTGAAGCCTGTGTAGCAAAGTGTTGTGAAGTACAGAGAAGCAAGCATCCCCCACATCAACCCAGCCGTTGAACTAATGGATGCGCCGGAGTCCACGATACCTGTTTCTGGATTACCAGATAGGCGATTCGAAAGAAGATGAAACGCCCCCCAAGCGATGAAAATTAGCAATCCGAACAACTTGATTGCTACGACGAGGTTCGTCGCCCTCGCATTCCAACTGATCTGAATCGCATGCAGGGAGCTCGCAAGCAAAATCGCCAAACTGGCGACCAGCAATTCTAAGGTTGCGCGATCGGTACTGAGGAAGGATAAAAGAGAAATGTCGAACGTCCGAAGGGTATAAAAGCCGAGCAATTTCCCGCTCAATGCAATCGGGGCAGCAAACCCGGCGATAATCGATATCCAAGCCGCTAGAAAGCCGACTGCGGGATGGACCCAACGAGATAGTATCGCATACTCGCCGCCGGAAACCGAAAGACGGCGAGAGACTGCTGCGTAAGCTACGGCGCCGCACATCGCATGGATCCCTGCAATCACCCAAACCAACAGCACATACTTGGCGTCCTTCAAGTCGGCGAGCGAATATCCACTGGATACGTACACTCCGGTTCCGATCATGTTTCCGATGACCAAACAGACCAACGAAACAAGCCCGATAGTCGGTTGTCTCGACTCACTTCGAGAATGGGTGTCCATTCAATAATCTTTCTAGCGATCGGCGAATGTCATGCGCTTGCGGGGGGGACAGGTAGAAGAGGTTTCAGTCTTTCTATTTCCCTCTCGATCTTAACGGCCTCTCGAGGATCGCGTTTCGCCAGCTCTGTTAAGTAGTAGATAGCGGAATCAATCAAGCCGGCTTCTTCAGCCAGCTTCGATGCAAGCTCGAGCGCGGTAACCGCGACCTTGACATCGGGTGGTGGCGAGCGAAATAAAGAGGCGCGTCGAAACTGCGACAGCGCATCCAATGGCTTTCCCATTGCTTGATAGCACATTCCCATTTGTAGGGACGCACGCGATCGATGCATCAAGTCCTTGGATGCAGTCCTTAGGACATCGACTGCTTCATCAAAACGTTTGCTTTGCCGCAAGGCGATACCTAGGGTGATCAAGATCTCGGTTTGATCTGGATGGCGTGCGAATCGGTCTTTGCAAACTCGGATTCGTTCATTGAGCAAATTGACTTCCGCTTGTTCAAGATCGTAGCGAGTTTTTTCGCTCGGCGCTTGTGCGCATTCCTTTTTGGCCGAATCCAAAAGCTGTGTTGCCAACGTCAGCTGCAGATCTTCATGCATTCGAACAATTGGTTCATGCTCCGGACAATTCTTGATGCCAGCGTCGAGAACTCTCCTCGCGTCGGTCCATCGCTCGGATTGCAAATAGATTTTAGCCAGTTCTTCGTAAGGCTCCGCGACCGCAGGTGCATGCCGAATTTCTTGCTCAAGCTGCTGAAAACGAACAAGCGGAATCACCGGAGTTTTGCTTTCCGGCACAGGAGCTTCCACTTTGACAAACAGCGAGTCTGTATCGGAGAAACGAGCTAGAGTTTTGCTACCGACCGAAGCGGGTGAGGCCGGCGATGAGGTTTCATTGCTGTTCATAAGTTGAGTCTAGCCCTTAGTCGTTCATGGGAACAACCCAAATGTTGCGATACACGACGGGGTTTCCGTGGTCTTGAAGGAAAAGGGGGCCTTTTGTCGGTCCCTCGGGCATGTTTCCCGGTGTTCCACTCGCAAGCTCCAGGCCCTCGTGGATCACAATTCCATTATGTTCGATTCGGACGCGCGCGTTCTTTGTTTTCTTGCCATTTTCGTCGTAGCGTGCCGCCGTGAATTGGATGTCATAAGTCTGCCAGCTCAAGGGCGGAAAACACATATTGACCGCCGGTTTGGCCATTCGATAGATCCCGCCGCATTCATTGTCCGCGCCCATAAGCCCGAACGAATCGAGAACTTGAACCTCGTAGCGTCCCTGGATATAGACACCGCTGTTGCCGCGAGCTTGCCCGGTATCGCTCGGTTGGAAGGGGGTACGAAATTCGATATGGAGACGATGGTCTCCAAATGCCTTTTCGGAGCTTCCGCCAACTCCAAGCCCAAAGTCAGAAGGCTTTGCATCTTTGAAATCGCTCGTGTTCGCATCCTTCCAAAGGATGACTGCTCCCTCGGGTGGTTGAGCGCCCAGCGTTTTGCTTTCACGAATGATCCGAGTTAATGTGCCAAGCTTCTTTTGCGATCCACCCTCGGACTTCTCTAACAACAGCTTGCCGTTTTGAAGACTGCAACTCACCCCCTCGGTCGCACCCGACGCTCGCTTGTCTTCTTGATCGATCTCTACGAGGATCCGTTTATCTGGATTCGAGGACTTCGCTCCTGCTCCAGGAAGGCCCCCTTTGAGAAGATGCACCGTCAGTTTGCGAGGGCCGTTTGCAATGACCTGGGCCCCCCAATTACCCTCCCACTCTTCGACGACACCAAGGTATTCCCCTTGCAACTCGAAGAGGAGCCCAGCCTTTTGTGGCTCGACGAAGGTCTCTCCAGCGCGAACGGTTGACAGGGGAAGCAGGGAATGGTTGGAAAGTCCAATACTGGCGGATAGCAAAACCAATGTGGAAAGGATTCGACGCATGGTCAATCGTTGTTCTTGTAAAGGAGTCGTGCGTTGGTCCGGCTGCAATCGATTGGTTCGTTAGGTGCGAGTGCGATTTCGGGCGCACCTCGTCATCAGTCTAACAGAAACCCTGGAATCAGTGCGTGATCATCAGCACGGCGGGATGCTCGATTTTTCTTTCGACAGAGAGGGCATAGTAACGTTCGATGATCGGTGTCTCGCCGATCGCGCGCACTCCATATCTGTTGCAAACTTCGGATAGAATCATGGTCGGGATCCCGAAAATACCCATGCCCGATTCTCCCGCAATCTTCAACATTGCAGCATCCTCGAATTCGCCTCGAATGATTGGCTTGATCGACGATTCTGAAAACCATTGATCCAAACTGCGCCGAAGAACGGTGTCGACAGTTGGCAGGATAAAAGGTGCTTGGTCCAAGCAATGAGGAAAATTCTTGCGATAACGATTCGCTAGCTTGGGTGTTCCTACAATCGTTACCGTCGATTCTTCTAGCAGATGCGAGTAAACCCGAAACTTCATGCTGGGATCGAGCGGAGTATCCGACAGGACAACGTCCAATCGGTGAACAGCGAGCTCGCTGACGAGATGGTCGACCTCCCCCTCTCGACAAACCACACGGATCGGTTGATCGCTCCCAAGTCCCTTTTGAAGGAATTTGTACGCGAGCAGCTTTGGCATCGCATCTTTTACACCAACTCTCAAAAGGAGCGGGGTCCCAGCGGGGTGGCCTCGCACGGCCCCCTTTAGCTCTTCTCCCAAGGCAAAGATATCGGAGGCGTATCGATAAACCGTTTCCCCCATGTCGGTCAGTGCGATTCCTCGCCCCGATTTCTTGAGCAATTGGCATCCAGCCGCCTTTTCCAGCTCCCGAATTTGGATGCTCAATGTCGCAGGGGTGACGTGCATCTTCTGAGCCGCCTTGGTCATCGATCCCTCGCGGGCTGCCGTCCAAAAGTAGAATAGGTGGTGGTAATTGAGCCATTCCATGGTGTTAACTTTTTTTAAACGATCGATATTGCTTTTTTAGTATAACTCACGATCTGGAATGCCGTATTATTGACTGTGTGATCTTTGTTGGTTTCCCGCTCCCCATTCGGAATGGGTACTCGGAGCGGTCGCCGACCTCATCAATGTGTCGAAAGGTTTTGCCATGGCAATCTCTGTACATGCTCGCGGAATTCGGTTGACGGAATCACTTAAGGGTTGGGTCGAGTCGAGGCTTGAAAACGCGGTTTCTCGCTTGGGGCATCGAGGTCAAAGCGTTCGTGTTCTTCTATTCGACGAAAACGGGCCGAATCGAGGCGGAGAAGATAAAGCATGTCGAGTCGTCGTTCGCATGGCCCGCAATGAAACATTGGTGGTCGAGGACAAAGATGCTCACATCCACGCACTTGTCGATCGGATCTGCGATCGAATCTCGCTCGCAATTGATCGACGTGCAGAACGAAGGCGTGCTCACCGTTAAAGGAGAGAATCAAGGTTTGTCAAGCTCAGGTAGTTCTGATGAATTCCGCTTGGGCTGTCAAACCAGATTTTGCCCCCGATCCGAATCGCTGGGCAAGAAAAGTTGAACTTGGCTAATTACTCCACCGCGATGGGGAGTTCAATGCAAAAGATACTTCGGTGCAGTGGCTTGCAAGCACCTGCTTTTGCATACACGATGGCTCCTCATCGCATCGGAAAATTTGAATTTGCGATCGCTTTATCGCTGTGCTTTTGGAATAGCAAAACGCCGCAAAAGTCGATCGGTAACGTTAGGAAAGAACCTGCCTGCCCACACGAGCAGGCGTCCTCCCCAGCTCAAGATTCTCTCTCGCTTGGATCGGACCAGAACCGAAATCGCAGCGTCGGCGACTTGCTCAGAAGTCATGCTTCCAACGGATGGCGATTTGATTCCCTCCGGTGATTGGACCAAAGAGTCGAAGAATTCGCTTTTCGTCGTGCTCGGGCTTAGCATCAAAACATCGATTGATTCTGTAGCAAGCTCGACGCGAAGTGATTCGCTCCAACCTCGCATCGCAAACTTCGCAGCACAATATTCGGTTTTAAGTGGGACAGCTCTGTGCGCAAGGACGGATCCAATGTTCAGAATCGCCGGTTTGCGTCCTGAGCCTCGCGCGGCCCGCAGCCAGCTCAAGCATTCGCGGGTCAACTCAGCAGGCGCAAAAAAGTTAACTTCCATCACCTGCCGCAATCTCTGCTCATCCGCTTGATCAAACCGACCGATCGCCCCCGCGCCTGCATTGTTGATGAGGATGTCGAGAGACTGCCAATGCTCACCAATCCACTTGGAAATCGCTAATCGGTGAGACGATTGGGATAGATCGCCGGCTAAGACGTGCAATGTGCCAGGTCCGTTTTGGCACTCCTGTCTCAACGCCTCCAATCGATCCTCGCGCCTCGCTGTTGCCAGTACGTGTGCGCCTCGCTCGACCAATTTCAAGCAGAGAGCTCGACCGATTCCGCTCGATCCCCCCGTGACCAAAATCTTGGCATCCTTTAGCGATCGACGCACTCTCGCTCCGCTCTCGTTAAGCTACTTCACCGACATTCTGGTTCCCGCTGACGGGGGACTCTTCCGTTGGAACAGGAACGTAGGTAGCTCGATCGGGAGACTTGGCTTCGCTCGGGACAGGAAGCTGCCCTGCGATGACGCGCAAGTCAATTCCCTGCGATGCTAGTTTACCACCCGCGCTGACAGGGAGACGACAGTGGATAATTGCGAAGTCATCGTTGTATTGCTTCGAGATTATCTCCGCATGTTGAGAGAGCCAAGCCATGGTTTTGCCGTCGTCGAGAGGTAGGCGAACCTCTAGTTCTGCAAAGTGCTTGGTCAACGCATCGCTTACGGCGATCGAAAACTGCGATAAGCCGATTCCGCTTTTCGCAGAAATCATGATTGCATTCGGGTAACGCGACTTAACCAACTCGGCTCGCTCGCCTGCCCCGTCGCAATCAATCTTGTTGAGAACAAGCAAAGTGTCTTTTTCGTCAATCCCGATTTCTTGCAGCACCTTGTATACGGAAGAGATCTGGTGCAACACATTTGGGTTACTGGCATCAGCGACATGCAACAGCAAATCGGCTTGGCGGGTTTCTTCCAACGTCGCGCGAAAGCTGGCGATCAGTCGGTGGGGCAAATCGCGAATGAATCCAACCGTATCGCTCAATAAGACGGGCCCCCAACCCGGTAGCATCCATTTCCGGGTTCGCGTGTCGAGCGTGGCAAACAGCTTGTCGACCGCTTCGACGCCGGCTCCGGTCAAAGCATTCATCAGTGTGCTCTTTCCCGCGTTGGTGTAACCTGCCAAGGAGACACTATACATTCCTCGCCTGGACGCCACTTCGCGTTCTTTACGTCGCTCCACTTTCGCGAGTTCGAGCTTCAAGTCGTGCACCCGTTTTTCAGCCAACCGACGGTCGACTTCCAATTGCTTTTCACCCGGACCACGCATCCCCACACCCATCGTTTGACGCGACAAGTGAGTCCACATTCGCTTGAGTCGAGGTAGAGAGTATTCGAGCTGAGCAAGCTCCACGGCCAATCGGGCTTCGTGCGTCCTGGCGTTGCTCGCGAAGATGTCCAAGATCAATTCGGATCGATCCAGCACTTTGACATTCAACGCTTTTTCAAGATTTCGCGTCTGAGCTGGGTTGAGATCGTTGTCGAACAACACGACATCGGCGTCGTGCATCTCCAAGGTTGCCTTGAGCTCCTGCACCTTCCCCTTCCCAAGGTAGGTCGTTTGGTCTGGATGCTCTCGCCGCTGAATCACGGTTCCAACAACCGTTGTTCCAGCCGTGGTCGCTAAACCTCGAAGCTCGTCAAAAGGATCGTCTGACTCAAAGTCATTAGGAAGTATCAGGCGTGCCAGCACACTCCTCTCGCTGGCCAAACTCTCGGATCGATCATGCGTTTGCAAGGACTAGGTTTCTCCTGAAACAATTAACGTGCGGAACGCGACTACTGAACAGAGGTCGCAAGTCCCCTAAGTATACTCCACAGAGGACTCTGAGGGCTCGGCCAAGGTTCGGGGATTTGCCAATTATCGTCCAGCCCTCGCCCATCGCGGAGCGAGCCTTTACTTCGACTTTTCAAAAACGAGGAAGTAATTTTCTTTGAGGATATCGGAGTGCTCACGGATTTTTTGGAATCCGCACGAGAGGATTTCTTTTTCAAACACATCCTGCCCAGCCCGTACGTGGTTAAGTGTCCAATCGCTGCTTTTGCCCTCGATCCGAATGAAGTCAATCACAAAAAGCTTGGCCCCTGGCTTCATCGCTTTATGTATCGACCGCATCGTTTTGAGGGGAAACTCGAAGTGATGGTACGTGTCACAGATATAGACGGCATCCACGGAATTCTCAGGGATTTTTGAATCCTCCGAAGTGCACAGGATCCCCACCACGTTGTTGAGCTTTTTCTCTTTGCAACTCGCAGCGATGTGATCCAAAAAGTTTTGAGCGATATCGACAGCGATTACACTCCCTTTCTCACCGACCGCTTTAGCGAAGAGCTGCGTGAACAAGCCGGTTCCGGCGCCGACATCTGCGATGGTTGAGCCAGGAGCAATTTGCAGCGCCTCTACGATTTCGTTCCGCTTCGCGTAAACTTCGCGACTTTCTACCTCAAATCGCTCGACGAATTCATCTACCTTTGGATCGCGGAAGCTATCGTTAATTCCCGGTTTGACACTTTTTTCCTGCCCGATAACGAGTCCGGAGGAACCGGATAAAACCAACAACAAACCCAATGCTCTCCACTTCACGTTGACACCTTTTGATTTCTTTTCAACGACTTCGCCTAAACTCGGGCCGAACTTCCATTGTCACCGTCAGGTGCTGGGAAGGGAAGATCCCTCGGTAAAACAGTCAGCATCGCCTAAGTCCCCCAAGGATTCGGTGTGATGGAACCGCTCGCCCTCTCGATCCGTAGTATTGAGTACTGGTTCGAGACAAACTTTGCGACGTAGGCAATCTCACAACTTTCGGATCAAAGGATCGCTACTTCCTTGGTTCATCCGCTAACTCTTTGCGTCGCTTCAACTCTGCTCGCACAGCTTCAATCGTATTGAAACGACCGTTCTCCATTTCTTCCGCAATAGCATCGATGTAGGCTGCGGTCTTCGACATCTCCCGATTTAGTAGTTGCATATGTTCTGGCTTTTCGAAGGATCGAAAGATATCCATTTTCCAATGCCCATCCCTGCGAATCAGTTTGCTCGGGATTCGTGGGTTCGTCGCCCACTCCGCCTTATCGCCATCCTCCTTGGGCTTGATCTCCTTAAGCTTTGTCAAAGCAACCAACGCAGGTGAGGGCAGTACAAGCGATTTTCCATTCTCGCCAAAGTGCGACTTCGCGGCCTCGCCGAAACGATGAAAGGCGTAAGTAATATCGAATTGGGCATCAATCCAATCTTGCAACTCATTCGGAGTGTCGAGCAAATACTCCACGGTATCCCGATCAGCCATCGCTAACGCTACGTAAAACGATCGTATCGTCGACTCGACCGTAGCATCGCCATATCTCGGATTTGGCCCCGCTTTCGTTGCAGACTCCGCGGTGGCATCCTGTGGTTTTGCATTCTGCGTCGTGGATTCCTGTGCACGACAGTACGAAATCGTTATTTGCTGAATGGCAAGGGAAAGCAATAACGACGAGATGATTCGAAAGCGTTTCATTGGGGCATCTTTTGGGAATGGAGAAATCAATAGATTGCGAAAATAGTGTAACAGTCTGCGTGAACTTCGCGGCAAGTTACTGAAACGCTTTTATTGTCTTAAAACTAGATCTCCGATTCATCGATCTCTCCATGATTCATGTTCGCATTGGACGAACTGTCGTCGGATCTCGCCGTGCTTGCTACACGGACAAATCCTGCAATGACGGACCACGGTAGGGTGATGTAGAGTGATACGGTGATCAACGCGTTCGTAGCGGCGGCTACGCGATGCGAGTTTGTAAGCGGAACCCTCGTTCGAACGAAGGTCACCGGGTCGAAGGAATTCGCCATCGCTAACAGTGATTCGCTATAGAACGCGAAAGCAGCGGGTATCGCGAATAGCAAAGACCACAGGAAACCGTTGCGTACTCCTATCCAAAAGGCCGATATCCGAAGTTTTGAGTGTGCAATGCGATTCGAAGTCGTGAATTGATAGGGATTGCTCATCGCTTTTGGACTTCGCTCTGAGAAGTATGTTGGTCTCGTTCGCATCTAGCCTTTACCGACGCAGTCATACCTGATGCGAGCATTGTTTAACAATAGTTTGTAAACCTTCCGTCCCTCTGATTTCTTTCGCTTCTGTGCGCGTTGCAACGGGGTGATCTGCATCGATCCTGGTGGCAAGGGGGTTGCACCGGTATCGACAAGTATCTTCACCCTTGCGAAGGAGCGTTCTATCCAATCTTCCATCTGCGAGTGATCAGGTAAGGCTCCAACCCGGTCGCGGTGTGCGTTCGATGAACTGAGTTGCGGCCGGGCAATTCTTCGCTCTCAATGCAATCGGATCCCAATGAAGCTTCTGGCCAGATCGAAAAGCGACGTTTCCTAAATGATTTGCGATGGTTAGCAAACCAGCGTAATCGAAAGGACTTCCTGTGGGCGTCCCATTTCGAATAGCATCAAGCCACTCTTGTTGATGCCCCGGGGATGCCCGCAGGAATGGCTCTGGACCCTCGTACGATTCAAACTTGGACTCTGGCAATAGAACGTGACGACTGTAATCGGACAACAGCATGCCATCTCGTCCGATAAAGAGAATGCCGTTCGCCCATGTTGGGATTCCTTGCTCTTTCCAGATCTGCGGCTTATCTGCACCCTGATACCATGAGACGCGACAAGCAGGGAGGTCGCCGCGTGGCCCGTACTCGTAAGTTGCCGTCATCGACGCGGGAGCTATTTCTAGATGAGGCGCGGGGCCAAAGGCTTCGATCGTTTGAGGATGATCGAGCTTGAGAGCCCAAAAAGGCAAGTCATTAAAGTGGCTACCGAGATCAGACATGGTTCCATTGGCGAAATCCCACCATCGATACCATTTCGGACCTGGAAGATAGACTTCGTGGTAAGGACGTGATGGGGCCGGGCCGATCCAGAGATCCCAATCAATCTCCTTAGGAGGAAGCATTTCTTGCGATGGTCGTTCGGTGACATGAACAATATCACCATTCTTCTTCGCATCCTCCTCGCTTTGCAATCCCCAGGCGCGAGATACCCAGACGTGCGCTTCGGTTACGGGTCCGATCGCCCCTGACTGAATCAGTTCGACAACACGTCGGTAGTTTGCAGTCGCGTGAATTTGGGTCCCCATCTGCGTGGCTACTTTCGCCACCGCAGCTTCTGCCATGATTCTCTTGGCTTCTTGGATGTTGTAGGTGAGGGGCTTTTCACAATAGACTGGCTTCCTTTGCTGTAGTGCTGGGAGGGTGGCGAAGGCGTGGGTATGTTCGGTGGAACTTACGACAACAGCGTCGATATCTTTTAGATCGTCGACGAGTCGTCGAAGATCGATATACGTTCTCGCGCTCGGATATCGCTCAGCGACTCGATCCAAAGTTGTACGGTTGATATCGCAAATAGCAGCGACTTCGACGCCAGGATCTTTGACCATCTCTGAAAGATTCCCTCCTCCGCGACCACCGACTCCGACGAATGCCAAGCGAAGTTTGTCATTGGCAGCAGCTCCTCGAACCAAGTTGGTCGATGCACAAGCGGCTGTGCAGGCGGCAGCGGTTACAAGAAAATGACGGCGATCTACTGTTGGACCTAAGGTGGGATTATGCATGATTGGCCGGCGAGGGATGGAGAGATCTTGGGCGGTCCGGATCATCTTACCACAAGCAGAATAGGAATGACAAAAACCCTCTCCTCGTTTAACAATCAGCCGAAAGTCGTACTTAGAGCCTATTCGAAAACCATCGGAAACCGCGGCTAGCGCCATAGCGGCTAATGGTTTTCGGATAGGCTCTTTGGATACCTACTGGAGCCCAATTCGTTTATCAGTTAGCCGACAGGCGTACTCCAGTAAAGTTTGACTTTTTGCTCATGTAAACAAACGGATGCACCAATGTCTCA
>JALOQZ010000374.1 GCA_025459245.1 Pirellula sp. | reverse complement strand
CAAAGTGATCCCGACTGTGTCCGCAACTTGGCTTTGATTCCCGATGCGCGTTCCGTTCTAACATCTCTCAGAGAGCAAATGGAACGCAAGCTCATCGAGCAGGGCGATCCTCGTATGCGAGGAGAAGGCGATGTTTTCGATCGATATCCTGTCACGAGCGGCGCGGGTTTCTACGATCAGTGGAAGCGAGGCGAGAAGGTATCCGCAGGATGGGTCGAGCCGAGCGATTTCGAACCCGCGATAAAGAAGTAAAGGATTCGATCTATGACGAACACAAAATACTTATTGCAATCGATCCGTCGCAGTTTGGTCATCGGACTTGCAGGGGCGATTGTATTTTTGATGTCAGGTGCATCGTTTGGTAATGAGCAACAGCGTAGGCCCAATGTTTTGTTCATATTGACCGATGATCAGCGTTGGGACGCATTGGGATTGGCCGGACATCCTCACTTGAAGACACCCAATATCGATCGATTGGGAAGGGAGGGGGTCTATTTCCGAAACGCGTTTTGCACTACTTCCCTTTGCTCACCGAGTCGGGCCAGCATCCTAAGTGGCCAGTATGCACACAAGCATGGCGTAAAAGATAACTTCACCGATTACCCGCGTGGCTTGCAAAGTTTTCCGAAACGACTGCAGCAGTCTGGATACGCAACGGCCTACATCGGCAAGTGGCATATGGGAGAAGACGATGATTCTCCTCGGCCGGGATTCGATTGGTTTGTAACGCATAAAGGCCAAGGAAAGTACTTTGATACCGAATTCAATCTGCACGGTGCTGAACGCAAAGTCATCCCGGGCTATTACACGCATGTAGTCACCGACTTAGCCGAGCAATGGCTTGAAAAGCAGAATGACTCGAAACCATGGTGCTTGATGATCGGTCACAAAGCGCCTCACAGCTTCTACTTTCCCGAGAAGAAATACGAAGCATCGTTTGCAGATGTTTCCGTACCCTACCCCGAAACGGCCTTTCAGTTAACGGACAAGCCGAAGTGGATCAAAGAACGCCTCTATACTTGGCATGGTATCTACGGTCCTCTCTTCGATTGGAGAAAGAAATTTCCTGATGACAGCCCGGCAGGTGTAAAGGACTTCGAAGCCATGACGAGAGCCTACTGGGGCACGCTGTTATCGGTGGATGACAGCGTAGGAAAGCTTGTTAACGTTTTGAAGCAGCGCGGTGACTTTGAGAATACGATCATCGTCTACATGAGCGACAACGGAATTCTAAACGGTGAGCATGGCATGGTCGACAAAAGAACACCGCATGAGCCAAGCATTCGAATCGTGCAACTCGCAAAACTACCAAAACGATTTCTCCCCAACGGTCCTTTAGCCATTGATCAGCAAGTCCTGACCATCGACATGGCTCCGAGCCTTCTTGAACTTTGTGGTGCTGAACCGTTGGAGACTATCGATGGTCGTTCATGGGCCCCTCTTCTAACGAAAAAAGATGCTCCATGGAGGAAGTCGTGGCTCTATTATTACAACTACGAGAAGCAGTTTCCTTATACACCCAATGTCCGCTCCGTGCGGACGGACCGCTACAAGTATGCTCGCTATCCGCATGGCGATGGATCTCCAGATAAGCACCAAGCGGAGCTGTATGATTTGAAAGCAGATCCCGAGGAAACGAGAAACCTTGTCGACGTGCCCGAATACGCTTCTATTCTTCAAGAAATGAAATCGGAATTGGCACAAGTAATGCGGAGTGTGGGCCTGGGGGCGGGATCCGACCCCATGCCGATCGATGAAGGGGTGAAGCAGGAGCTTCCAGACCAGAAAATTCGCTAGCGTAGGAAGAACGGAATGAAGGGATTGTATCTACCGGTGATCGTGGCTTGGGCCCTCGCTCTTAGCGTCTTGCAAATGTCCGATGCCTACGCTCAGAGTCAGCCCTTGAGCGTACAAGCTATCGCTGGGGTGCCCTATGGCGTCGCGCAAGTCGTGATTCCGGCTGGCCAAGTGTCCGAGACAGCTTCGGTGCGGTTGCTTGTTACGAATGCGCAGTCGCGAGTATTCTTTCCTGCGATTGACATTGTTACGCCCGAACCCCCGCCAGCACCTTCGCCACCAACTCGTCTTCAATCGGAGAGGCCGAGGATTGGGGCGTTGGTCCAACGAATTCGAAACGCAGTCAATCTGGCGAAAGAGCAGATTGACCCACCTGAAGTGATTCGCGTTCAGTTCTTGTTCACAGGCGATACCCCCTTTACCGTTCAAATTGCGGGTGACCTCAGCACCAGCGTTGAGGTTCGGCCTTTGTCGACTGGAAAGGAAGGTGAAGCTGGCGAAGATGCTTCGGCTTCCAAACTGGAGGGGCTTCGTCGCGCGTGGTGGGATGGTTATGTTGCCCAAGCCAAGATGCAGATCGAGCGCAGCGACTATCCTTCCATCGTCGAGAATTATCTCATCCATATGCTTGGCAGAAGATTTGGTTACCCGATCCCCGACCTATCGAAAAAGCCAGTCAAGCCGGATGAGCCGCAACAGGACCCGATGCCCACCATTGCGTTAGTCGCCGGCGTTGAATCTCTGCGAGCGGAACTACATCGAGAAACCCTCAATCAAGAAGCTGGATTGGAGCAGCCCATGCGACCGATCCCTCCCCCTCCCCGATGGACCGATATCGCTTCTCCTGAAGTCCCTGCAGATCTCGCTATCGAGCCAATTGCATATCGAATTCCTCCCGAATGCTTCTACATTCGTTTTGGGAGCTTCGCCAACTTCCTCTGGTTCAAGCAGTTTGGTGAATCGAGAGGGGGAGATCTCGCGCAACTCGCCGTCCTGCGCGGTCTCAACTACCAAACCAATGACCGAATGGAGAGGATGTTAAATGCGAAGACGACAATGGTGGGGAAGCTCTTCGGCGACTCGATCATCTCCGACATGGCGATCATTGGCCAAGATTTGTATTTGCAAGAAGGCCCCACGATGGGCATCCTTTTCGAAGCCAAAAATATGGCCTTGCTGAGGTCCTCGATGGAAGGGGATCGAAAGACCGCACTCCAGCAATACGCATCCATCGGGATCAAGCTCGAGGAGGTTGATGTCGGTGGCAAGAAGATTTCGCTGCTCAGCACCCCGGACAATCAAATCCGATCATTCATGGCGGAACGCGATAACTATTTGTTGCTTACCACCAGCAAGACGATTGCAAAGCGATTTCTAGAAGTGGCAGACGGCAGCCCTTCGCTCGCGCACTCGGACGCGTTTCGTTTTTCGCGATTCACAATGCCGCTCAGCAATGAGTACAGCATTTTCGCATATTTGTCTTCGGAGTTTTTCCGGAATCTCGTTTCCCCCCAATATCAGATTGAACTGCGACGCCGCCTCAAAGCGATTGCATCGATCGAGATCGCCGAAATGGCATCGCGCGTCGCCAATGCAGAAGCGGACGCGATGGGAACGGAGAAAGACGGATCGATCGACTCTCTGATGCGTCGAGGGTATTTGCCAAATACATTTCAGTCGCGAGTCGATGGATCGCAAACATTGTCCTTTAGCGGCCGTTGGCATGATTCCATTCGAGGTGGGCGCGGCAGTTTCTTGCCAATCGCCGATGTCCCCTTGACCGAATGCTCTCAGGACGAATTCGATGCCTACCAAGAGCAATCTCATTTTTATGCGACGCGATGGCAACAGACCGAT
>JALOQZ010000085.1 GCA_025459245.1 Pirellula sp. | reverse complement strand
GCTGCTTGGCAAAATGCCCTCAGTCGCAATTTTCGGCGGCATCGCATTTGGAACGTGCGGGCCTATTTGTTTATGCTCTCTGCGGTGGTCTTGCGAGTCATCGGTGGAATCACCGAACGGCTCGACCTGCCACAGATTCCAATGTATCAATTCGCCGCTTGGAGCAGTTGGCTGTTGCCGCTTCTGGCCTACCAATGGCTATTGTTTTTTAGAGAGGGATCTAAAAGCAGTGGAATCCACGGCTAGACAAAGAGCTACCGAACGTTAACGGACTAGCTGTTGAGATCACTGCGAATCGCCAGCGACGATCTCGTTGCCTGCCATGGTCCCGAGCGCCCCCCACACACCGAATGGCGAAGGAGAATCCATACGCAATTCAGCAACCGGAGCGTTCGCGTTTCCGCAGTCAATCAGATTGCTGACAAAGCGAACGGCACCATCTACACTCGCGGCGGTGACTCCTCCGTCATGGTGGGATGATACTGAGTAGAATCCTTGACTGAATTCGTGGGTTGTGGAGCAGCTTACAGAATTGGGAGAGAGGCAAGTCGTGAAGCCTGTAATGGCCGGTGCACCGTCACACCATCGAACTCCCCGCCAGCTTTTCGCAAACGAGTTGTAGCCCTTGGGCAGCTCCCCTTTGATTGGAATCTCGCGGCATGCGGAAGGGGTACTTAAATCGAGCGTATTCATCGCAACGACGCGTCCGTGAATGCTCCTGGGATTGTGCTCAGGAATCTCTTCTGAAGACGGAGTTGCGATTTCCGCAAACAGGAGAGTGTTCGAGAGACCGTCGCTGACATCCGATAGTCTGGTTCCGACGCGTCCGTGAAAAATCCCGCGGCTCGCAATCGGCAACACGCTATCAACGCTGGACAGAAAGCAGTCGCCGTAACTGAGGGCGTAGTTCGTTCTCGCAAAAAAGTGTTCGTCGTCCACGCGATTGCTGCTGGACGTATTGGACGCTGGATAGCGCATGGAGGCAGGATCCGCTGGGCACTTCAGATTGGAAATCGAGGTGCTCCATGGCTTGTACTGGCCTTGGATGGAATTCCAAGGTGAGATAGGAGCGGCAAATAGGGTGTCTGAATCAGGTGTCCGATACTCGCTGTGAATTTGTTCGTAGAGTTGCTGCTGTTCCAGGAAGGGAAGAAGTGGAACAAACGCGGACCATCTTCCCACGGGAGGAAGCTGCTGGGATGGGTCCTCATGTGCCAGATAGAGTGGTTGGTAATCGCTATCCGACAGTCTCGCTGGTCCCCCCCAACCCGCGGGGAGCGATTTGTACTTCGATTCGTAATTCAGGGCGGCGAGAGCGAGTTGTTTCAAGTTATTGCTGCATTGCATGCGGCGGGCGGCCCCCCTCGCAGTCCGAACGCCGGGAAAGAAAAGGGCGATCAGGACGACCACGATCACGACGCAGACAAGCAATTCGATAAGGGTCAGACCAGTGCGACGCGATTGTATTCGCGCACCATTAAACGACGGCGCCGATGTTGTGTCGTAGACGGTTTCGAAACTTACCATGGAATTTCTCACAAGCAGGCGTTCACTTTTTGCTGGCGTCTCTGCAAATGAGACCGCAGCGAAAGCATGGGGAGCAAGCGGTCTTGCAGGATCGATCGTAGCAAATCGGTGGCTCCATAACGAGTTTTTGCCGAAATTCACTCCCCACTCCCCCGTTTCGGGTTCCCGAGGGATCTTAGGGACTCTGGTGGGTTTCATCGGAACCTTTGGCGGGTAATGGGGTTAAGAGTGTGCCGGTTTTAGCGTCTAGAAGCCCTTTTTCTGGTGCTGATTCCGATATTTGGCACGCGATTTCGAACAATACGCCGTCAACCCGCCGCTAGCCGCTAGCGAAAGGTTGCCAAGCAACTAGAGTCGAAGTGCTACGCAATTTTCTTCATTTGCAGTCGTTCTTTTCCATGAATACCAATCGAAGCTTTCGCCACCGAGTTTTGGCACTCCTCCTTGCGACTACCGTGTTTTCGCCGGCTTTTGGGGACGGGAATCCGGATTTGGTCGGGGTGCTCGCGACGATTACGGATCCTCAAAAAGCGGCGGAGTTGGGGCTTTCCGACGACCAGCTTGGAAAGCTGAGTTTGCTCATCAAGCAATACGAATCGAAAGCGTTGGATCTGGCCAATTCGCTTCGAAATGTTCCGCCAGCCGAGCGCCGCACCCGACAAATGGAAGCGATTCGGGGCATTGAGAAGCAAGGTTTCGAGTTCCTCAGCGATGCCCAGCGCGCCACCGCGGAGCAATGGCGTCTTCGGGCCTTGGGGCCTATCGCTTTGCTGGATCCTGAACTTTCAACCAAAATGGGGGTGACGCCGGAGCAGTCCGAAAAGTTCCGAAACGTTCTCGAGGGGAGAGCAGCGTTGCTCCGGACGATGGGATCGGAGAAGGCGGATGTTGAGATTAAGAATAGATTGATCGCTCTTCTGACGGATGATCAAAAGACCAAATGGACGGAGATGGCGGGAGTCTCGTCCACGCCGGCGGATGCCGCATCGGCGACTAGCCCATCGGATGTAGCGGTCGCCAGCAGTTCAGCAGGCGCCCCCAGCGGTGCTCCCGTTGCATCAAACCAGCCTTTGACGGGGCCAGAAGACGGCCTTTTGATCAACTTCAACGCTGCTCCTTGGTCGGAAGTTCTCAAGTGGATTGCTCGCGAAGCAGAGCTTAGTTTGCAAGTCGACGCTTACCCAACAGGTACATTTACCTACCGCGACCCTTACCGCCGGTACACGGTCGCCCAAGCGATGGACATTATGAACAGCGTGTTGCTCAGCAAAGGGTACACGTTGGTAAAGAAGCAACGGATTCTGATGAGCATCGATTTGGCGAGCGCCGAATCCGCCGATGTGATGCGATCGCTCCTTCGCGAGATGGCGGAATTGGTGCCACCTGAGGAATTGGATGCACGCGGTGAATACGAAATCATCAAGACCGTGTTTTCGCTAGAACGCTCCAGCATCGAAGACATCGAGAAGGAGATCAAATTATTGATCGGACCTCACGGTTCGATTGTCCCCATTCAATCGGCCGGACAGATTTTGGTAACCGAAACAGGTGGCAAACTGCGAATCATTAGGGAGACAGTTGAACGCTCTGAAAATCCAGACGGCGTTCGCTCCGCGAAGATTGTCCGATTGCCATTGAAGTATGTCAGCGCCGAGGAAGTCCTATCTATCGCCCGCGCATTGCTAGGGATCAAAGAAAACGAATACCGCGCGGAGGATATCAGCATCTCGACAGATACCTTTGGCAACACGATGTTTGCAACCGGCTCGGCAGACAAAATGCAAAAGCTTCGGGACATTGTTAAGGAGCTGGACATTAAGCCGGATGAATCGAATACCAAGATGGCCGCTTCGGAGCAACCCTTTGTTAAGAGCCATTTGCTCCTTGGTTCCGACCCGACCACAACGATGGATGTGTTGCAATCCACATTTGCTGGGCAGCCGAACATCAACATGGCGTTGGACCCGAAGACCAACAACATCATCGTTCGTGCAACGAAAACCGATCATGACTTCATCGAAAAACTCATCAATGAATTAGCGGGTCAGTCCAGCGAATTTGAGATCATTCCGCTTGGGAACATCGACACCAACGCCGCGGTGCTGACGCTTGAAAAGTTTTACGGTAAATCGACTTCCACAGGCAAAGACCCGGCTGCTATCAAAGGTCCCATTTTCTACGGCGACCCCGCTGGCAGACGCTTGCTCGTTAAGGGAACCAAGCAAGAGGTCGAGCAAATCCGCATGCTGATCAGCAAGGTGGAAGAGTCGGGCCCGAAGATCGAGGGGCTTGGTGATGGTGTTCGCGTGATACCGTTGCGTGGTAAAGCGGCCGACCGACTTCTGGAGCAATTGGAGCTTCTCCGCAAAGCAAGTCGATCTCGAATCAAGATTTCTTTGCCCAAGGACGAGCCTGCAAAGCCAACTCCCAAGGCAGAGAGTGAAATTGGAGACAAATCAAAGGAAGATAGTTCGCCGCGAGCCTCATTGAGCAACATTCCCGAAGGAGTTTTCGTTGCGAGCTACGATGAAAAGAGTTTGGAGCAAGGGAAAGAGACGCAACAAGATTCGACATCTAGCAAACCAGCTACCGTTCCTGCTTCTGTGCAACAACCTAACGAGGGTGCGCAGTCGGGAAAAGGTGAAGTCACCATTTTGCAAGGTCCTTCGGGATTGATCATCGCTAGCGATGATCCCGAGGCGATGAGCGAGTTCGATCAGCTCCTTCGCGTTGCCGAGGATCAAATGCGAAATGCGCCGGCCGAACCAACCATTCGATACTTACGACACATTTCTGCAAACGCCGCCGCTGAACTAGTAAAAAGTGTTATCGCGGGCGAACAAGCGACCGGTGGCGGAGGAGGTGGCGGGCTCTTGGGCGACGTCGCTTCGAGTGTACTCGGGGGAGGCGGTTTGTTCGGAAGTCTGTTTGGTGGTGGAGGTGGCTCCTCTACCGCTGCGACGACGGTTTCGGGGGCAGCTACAGTGGGCGAAGTCGTTATTACGCCAGATGCTCGATTGAACGCTCTCTGGATTCAGGCGAATCCGATGGACGCGATGTTCGTCG
Organism: Pirellula sp.; assembly: GCA_025459245.1. GTDB lineage: Bacteria > Planctomycetota > Planctomycetia > Pirellulales > Pirellulaceae > JBKCUI01. The sequence goes on along the minus strand of JALOQZ010000085.1, from coordinate 13,482 downwards.
AGGACATCCTCACCATGATCGACGTTGAGCAAAGTGAGGTAGATATTCAGACTCGGGGCAGCGTTCAGATCGTATACCTTGAAAACACTCCAGTTGAAGAAGTTGAGCCGATTGTCAAGCAAGTTTTCGCGTCCCAGATCGCTCAACAACAGCAGGGAGGTGCAGCGGGCGGCCAACGACAGCCATCCCCTGAAGATTTGATCAACTTGCTTCGCGGAGGTGGAAACCGACGTGGCGGGGGAGGCGGGGGAAGTGCTCAGTCCGAAGTGAAAGAGCAGACCATGACGGTAACCGCAGATAAAAAGAACAATGCTTTGATCGTTGTAGGTCCCCCATATCTGTTCAATCAGGTAAAATCACTGGTTAGCAAGATGGATGAAGCTGCTGCGGAAGACGAGCAAACCATCTTGACCGTACCTCTCGATGGCGATGTCAATCCGGTTTTGATTCAGAACACCCTCAGTTCGGTGTTTGGATCCAGCGCCCGGACGACCTCGACCAACGCTAGTGGTACGACTCCCACCAACCCATCCTCCAACGGCGGCACTCGCGCCTTTGATCCGAGTCAATTCCAACGTGGCCAGCGAACAGGCGGATTTCCGTTTGGCGGTGGTGGCTTCACTCCTGGCCAGTTTGGCGGTGGCGGCTTCACTCCCGGCCAGTTCGGCGGTGGCGGCGGAAACTTCGGTGGCGGAAACAATCGAGGAAACCGGGGTGGTAATAACAACACCAACCGCGGCGGCAACAACCGAGGAACGAGAAACTAGGAATGATTACAGAGGCAGGCGAATTGCTGCTTCGGCGCGGCTTGATCACGCAGGAGCAACTCACTCAATCGCGCAACAGCATGAATGGCGGCGGAATCCTGGAGAGCATTATCAGCTCCGGCTTCGCCAAGGAGGAAGATGCGCTGCGAGCGATCGCCGACGAGTTCGGCCTTGATTTTATCGATCTACGCGAAGCCACGCCTGACCTGTCGCTTCTTCAGACGTTTCCGCAAAAGCTCATCTATCGGCATGGCCTCTTCCCAGTAAAGCGCGAGGGTGGGCAACTCTTCGTTGCGACACACAATCCCCTCGATCTCTATCCGATTGACGAAGCTGCCGCAGCAACAGGGCTTCAGGTTGTTCCTCTTGTCGCAGAAAAAGGGGAAATCGCCAAGCTTGTTAAGAAGCACCTTGGTGTGGGTAGCGAGACCATTGAAGGGCTGATGGCAGCCAAAGCCGATGACGATGAAATCGAGCTGCTTGAGAAGATTGAGGCCGATGGTAGTGAGCTCGGCGAGCAAGCCCAAGAGGCGTCGGTTGTTCGTTTGGTGAACGAGCTCCTGGTCGAAGCGGTCGACTCTCGGTCTAGCGACGTTCACATCGAATCCCAGGCCAGCGGTTTGGTTGTTCGCTATCGAATCGACGGCATCCTTCATACTCAGCCGGTCCCACCGGAGATCAATCGTTTTCAAGCGGCGATCATTTCGCGTTTGAAGATCATGGCTCGATTGAACATCGCGGAAAAGCGATTACCTCAAGACGGCCGGATCAAATTGCGAGTGCATGGTCGCGAAGTCGACATTCGTCTATCGGTCATCCCGATGATCCACGGCGAAAGTTTGGTCATGCGGATCCTCGACAAAGGGTCGATGAAATTCGACCTTCGAAACTTGGGGATGGGCGAAGCGACATACAAGCTGTTTAGCGAGCTCATTCGCTTACCACACGGAATCATTTTGGTCACGGGTCCGACAGGATCGGGGAAAACCACAACGCTGTACAGCTCGCTGCTGGAGATCCAGTCGCCTGAAGTGAAGATTATTACGACCGAAGACCCCGTCGAATATCAACTCGAAGGGATCAATCAGATCCAGGTTCACCCCAAGATCGGATTGACGTTTGCGGCTTCGCTCCGAAGTATTCTGCGTCATGACCCCGATGTTGTACTCGTCGGGGAAATTCGGGATGCGGAGACCGCGGAAAACGCCATTCAAGCCTCTTTGACCGGTCACACGGTATTCAGCACGTTGCACACCAACGACGCTGCGGGTGCTTTCACCCGGATCGTCGACATGGGTATTGAGCCGTTTTTGGTCGCCAGTACAGTCGAAGGAATCATGGCGCAGCGACTTGTTCGGCGACTGTGCGCCTCCTGTAAAGAGCCTTACACACCGAAGCCAGAGGACATGCCTCGAGACTTCCCTTGGCACAAGCTAGAGGGGCGACCTCTCTACAGACCTGTTGGTTGCCGGGCTTGCAGAAATCTTGGCTACGCGGGTCGGTTCGGTATATACGAACTGTTGGCGACAACGGAAAAGGTAAGACAGTTGGCGCACGATCGAAAGAGTTCGTTTGAGATCAAACAAGCTGCGATTGAGGCCGGCATGTTGACGCTTCGAGACGACGCGTTCCGCAAGGCGATGGATGGCTCGACGAGCATCGATGAAGTGCTGCGAGCGACCAAGGGAGATCATCTCGGATAAGCGACTATGCCAGATTTTGCTTATGTTGCCCGAGACATGAAGGGCAAGTCGATTACCGGAACGATTTCAGCAAACAGCCAACGCGATGCAGCGTCGCAGTTGGGTGCGAAGTCGCTTTTTCCGGTCTCGATCACTCTGAATAAAGGCTCTCAAGTCAAGAAGACGCGACGGGTTGCCGGCTCGCAGATGGCTGGCTTTTACGAGCAGCTTGCTTCCCTTTTGCGAAGCGGGGTTCCTATGTTGCGTGCCCTCAGCGTTCTCTCCACGCAGTCAGGTTCCAGCCGAACTCTCCGCAATGCCGTTTCGGAAATCAAAAGCCGCGTCGAGGAAGGGGAGTCTCTAGGGGATGCGATGTCTCGTTATCCTCGGATTTTCAACGACATGGGCGTCAATATGGTCCGAGCAGGGACCGAAGGTGGGTTTCTGGAGGATGCGTTGGAAAGGGTGGGTTCGTTCATCGAACAACAGGAAGAGATGAAGGGAAAAACCGCGGGAGCATTGGCTTACCCGGTTTTCGTCATGAGCGTGGGGGTCATTGTCGTCACGGTCCTGCTCATCTTCTTCGTGCCGCAATTCGACTCGATCTTTGAACAGATGCGTAAGAAGGGTGGCCTGCCCCAGGCGACCGAGCTTTTGTTGGCCCTCAGCCAGTTTGTGCAAAAGTTTTGGTGGGTCGTTGTCGGTGGCATCGCCGTGCTCGGATTGGTGCTCAATCAGTACCTGAAGACCGAAAAGGGAAAAAGAAACGCCGATTTGGTGAAAATCAAGACACCTTTGCTCGGATCGGTGTTTCTAAATCTGGCTGTTTCACGCTTCTGTCGTGTGCTTGGAACCCTCCTCAAAAATGGTGTTCCTTTGCTTCGCTCGTTAGAGATCAGCCGGCATGCAGCTGGGAATGTTATCCTGGCAGAGTCGGTTCAAAAAGCGAGCGAAGAGATCACGGCAGGGGAACGGCTCGCTAAACAGCTTGAAAAATCAGGACATTTCCCCACCACGGTGGTCGAAATGATAAGCATTGCAGAAGAGTCGAATAACCTCGACAATGTGTTGGTAACCATTTCAGACAATCTGGAACGGACGACCTTCCGACGATTGGAGACGGTTGTTCGATTGCTGGAACCCATCATGTTGCTCGTGCTGGCCGGCATGGTGATGTTTGTCGTCCTAGCGTTGATGCTACCGATCATCAATTCCGCGAGCTCCATTTAATTTTGCTTGAGCTCGCTCCCTCCCTCAACGTCCACTGGAATACCACGTAAGAAAGGAATACCCACCATGAAAAAAAGAACCATTCGCCGATCCCGATCACGCAGCGCTTTCACGCTGATGGAAGTCCTCTTGGTACTGATCATCATCGTCGTTATTGCGGGCTTTGGAATTCGAGCTTTGTCCGGAACCTTCGAGTCCGCGAAGAAGAACCAGGCCAAGGCGATGCTGGGGATCCTTTCGACTTCTCTTAAGGAGTATCAATTCCAAGTCGGCGCGCTCCCTTCCGCACTCGACGCACTTCATCAACAGCCGAGCGACTTGGCCGACCCATCCCAATGGGTTCAAAAGCTGGACAAACCTGTTCCTGCGGATCCTTGGAATCGGCCTTATGAGTACAAGCTCAATGGCACGACTTTCGATCTGCGAAGTGTTGGACCAGATGGTCAGTCCGGTACGCAAGACGACATTACTCCCTAGTGTTGGCTCGCGGGCGCCGCGGCACTTGTGCATCTCCTAGGTCCTATACTTCATGTAGGACCTATTTTTATAAGTCCGCTGCAAATACCAGTAACCAAGAAATCCTCAGGTCACCCGATCCATGTTCACAAAAGGAAAGCCACTACCGAGAAGCGCTCGCTTTTCGAAGCGGCTTCGTTTCCTTTCGATGTCGCATACTCGGTTGCGGCACGGGGTGACGTTGATTGAGATCCTCCTTGTTCTCGCGATTCTCGTCGCGTTGGCAGGGATCGCAGCGCCGACGTTTGAATCGATGATATCAAGCCGTCGGCTTCGAAACTCGGCCGAGAGATTAGCGAATGACTTGATGGAGGCTCGCGTGGAGGCCATGAAAAACGGCCAAGCGCAGGTGTTCAAAGCCACCATCAACGGTCGCGAATATTCGATTGATGCTTGGTTGGGGACCTATGACGACATTGATGCGTCCGCGGGCGCGACAGTGCAAGATGCGACCGGCGCTATCGTCGAGACAGAGGCGGCGGCAGGTGGAGGAGTTGCAACCTCAGCCGAATCAACCGAAAGCACAGTAAAGGAATTGGAGACGGGGATTCAGTTTGCGTCCGTGGACACGCTTATCGACACGCGAAGCGCGGCGGCAATTCAAACGGAGACAGGGAATGTTCCCGTCGCAGGAGCAGCGGCTCCCGTCGCGGGGAGTGAGTCGAACCCCATTTTGTTGTATCCCGACGGTTCCTCCACAACGGCTCAAATCATTCTCGCAGACGAGAAAGGCCGCCAAATGGTCGTTCAGCTTCGGGGAGTCACAGGGCAAATAAGCGTTTACCAAACGACCTCGGTCGATCCATCCACGTTGCCTACGATCGAAGCTTCGTCTCCATCAGGAGGACCTTGATCGATGACGCGAAATGAAGCAATTTTCCGGTCCAGGATCGCCGGGAAACTTGTCAATCTGGTTGAGAGCCTTCGATCCGATCGATCTCGACGGGCGCGCGTTTCTAGGCGAGGCCTTTCTCTGCTTGAGGTTGTGTTGGCGTTGGCAATTCTAGCTGTGTCAGCTGCACTTTTGGCGCAGATCACCCGTCAAGCGACGGACAATGCGATGTCAGCGCAGAAGCTCGCACACGCACAGATGCTTTGCGAGTCCAAGATGGCCGAGGTTTTGGTCGGGGCCATCCCTATGGAGCCATTGGATTGGACTCTCAACGAAGATGGGTCTCTTCCCGGGCAATGGTACTATCGGCTTGAAACCACCACGACAGAACGCGAGAACATGGTGGGTTTGCGGTTGGCGGTTACCGACAACCCAAATCCGATGACCGGCAGCCCCGAGTTGTTCTTTATAATGCGATGGGTGATCGACCCAAGCCTGGGGCTGGACACCGCTCCGTCAAGCGACCCATCGGCTACGGGTACTGGAACCTCGAGCACCGGTGCAACCGGTGGTTCATCCGCGAGCGGTGCAGCACCTGGTTCGGCGGGGGGGATTCAGTGATGCAAACAGTTCGCAGGTCTGGATTCACGTTGCTGGAGTTGATTTTGTCTTTGATGCTGACCGCCGTTGTCGCTGGTTTGGTCGGTTCCTTGGTTCAGCTCTATCTGATCAATCAGAACACAGGTCGGGAGCAAGTGAAGCAGGCGCAGTTGGCCCGAGCGATTTTGAACATGATCGCGGAAGATATCCGCACAACGGTCCGCTATCAGCCTTTCGATTCAAGCGGTTTGAGCGAAATTCTCAGCGGTGGACAAGGTGGCGGCGGTCAAGCTGCCGGCGCGGCGGGTGGTGCAACTGGCGGCCAGGCAGCAGGAGGGGCACCAAGCCCTTTTGGGGCGGATGCGATGAGTGGTACGGCTTCCCCAACGAGCGGTATGGCGACGGGGAACTCCGGAATGGCATCCGTGGCCATGCTTCCTCCCGGAATTTATGGCAGCGAGTCCTCCATCGAAATCGACATTAGCAAACTTCCTCGACCCGATGAGTACTACGCGACCGAGGGAGATATCTCGACAGGGACGCTTGGAGACATGCCCAGTGACATCAAGACCGTGAATTATTACGTTCAAGCTCCACGCCCAGACGGAGTGCAAGATCCGCTCGGAGGATTGACCGTGCTCGGTGCAGGTGTTGAGACGACGTCACTGGGCCCTGGTGGGTTGGTTCGCCGTTCCTTAGATCGAGCCATCACCCAGTATGCGTACGAGCAAGCGTCGACCGACTCCCTTCTGCGGACTGGAGAACTGGTGGCTACTGAAGTCATTTCGATCGAATTTCAATATTTCGATGGGACAATGTGGCAACTTCAGTGGGACAGTAGTGTTCAAGGATTACCGAAGGTTATCAAGATCACAATCGCGTTGCAGCGAGAGAGCAAAGCTCGGACCAATCCGATGGAACCGGGAACGCTGATGTCGTCCATCACACCGGAAACGATGCGAGAGTTCGGGATTGATATCTACTCAGTCAACGCGATTATCCCCGGTGCTCATTTACTCACCGCCCCGCAGGCGTCGGGTAGCGGCACGAGCTCGATGGGTTTTTAAGGAAGAAAGCACGATGAAACGTTCCAGAAAAGCGCACAGGATCAGCCGAAAGCGCACCACTGCACCGACTACCAAAAGGCGTGGTTTCATTTTGCTTTTGGTTTTGCTGGTTGTCTCCGCAATCTCCCTGGGGGCGTTAGCTTATTCTCGCTCCATGCTCACTGGGCATGAAGAGTCGATTCTTGCCGGCGAAGCCATCCAAGCTCGCTACGCAGCCGACTCGGGGATCGATGCCGCTCGCTTATTCCTTTCTTACACTCGGGATCAGAGACTCGAGGCGGGTGGCACTTACAACAACCCCAGTTACTTCCAAGCCATCTCGGTTTTCCAGGGTAAAGGGGATCTGAATGTTTGCAATTACTCGCTCGTCGCTCCCGACATGGATGAAGACGGCTATTACGCAGGCGTTCGCTTCGGATTGCATAACGAATCCGCTCGGCTCAATGTGAACGTACTTCCCATCATCGACAAACAGTTCAGTGTGGCTCAAATAGCCCAGCAAGCGATGGGGCAAGACCTCTCCAGTCTGGGGCTTGGAGGTGCACCAGGAGGTGCTTCCGGTGGTGGGTCAGGAGGTGCTTCCGGTGGTTCTGGAGGCGGACTCGGTGGAGGTGGACAGGGTGCTGGCGGGCAAGGAGCAGGAGTACCAGGTGGCGGTGGGATGTCTGGTGCTGGATCAATGGGATCCGGCGCTGGCGGATCTGGTATGGCTATGGGAGGCGGATCCATCTCCGGTGCATCGGGAGGTTCCGCGGGCGGAGCGGGTTCGGGCGGGCAAGCGGCAGGGGGTGTTGCGAGAGAGTTGCTGATGGCCCTTCCTGGAATGACCGAAGACGTCGCCGATGCCATCTTGGACTTCGTCGATGAAGACGATGAACCTCGGGAGTATGGTGCCGAACGGGACTACTACATGTCCCTTTCCACTCCCTATGCACCCATCAATGGCCCATTGCAATCGATCGAACAGCTGCTCTTGGTGCGCGGCGTGACTCCCGATTTGTTGTTCGGGCTGGATCAGAATCGCAATGGAGTTTTGGATCCCGCAGAAGAGTCTGCTTTGTCGCAATTGGGAGAATCCCCCGACTATGTAAGCGGGAGCGATGAAGAAACAGGTACCGAAACGCCGGACTTGGGATGGGCTGTTTATCTAACGCTGCATTCGAAGGAACGGAATACCATGTCCGACGGCAGTCCCAAGATCAACATTAACAACACTGACATAGCAACTTTGCAAACCGAATTGGAAGCAGCTGTCGGACCTGAGCTATCCAGTTTTATCCTCGCGTATCGCTATATGCAGAACCAAGGAGGTGCTGGTCAAGGTGGTGCAGGCGGAGCGATGGGTGGTGGCGGTATGATCGCCCAGCCAGGCGGAGGACCAAACGGACCCGGCGGAGGTCGAGGTGGTGACAATGGAGGCCGTGGCGGCGATGGCGGAGGCCGCGGTGGCGACGGTGGAGGGCGAGGGCAAGGCGGTCCTGGGGGACCAGGAGGCCCTGGCGGTCAAGGTGGCGGGAATCGAGGTCCAGGTGGTCCCGGCGGCGGATTTGGACCCGGCGGCCAGGGAGGCCCGGGAGGCAACCCAGGTGGATTTCAACGTGGGGGCGGCGGTGCTCCCGGGGGGCGTGGAGGTCGATCGCAAATTGTGATGGAGACGCTTCCACTGGTCTTCCAGCAGCCTCTTTTGTTGACTTCTTTTCTTCAACAAGGAGGAAGAGGAGGATTCCAAGGTGGACGACCGGGGCAAGCAGGTCAAGGTGGTCCCGGCGGACAAGGTGGCCCGGGAGGACCAGGTGGATTTCAGGGTGGTGGCCGAGGTGGTCCCGGGCAAGCGGGCCCTGGGCCAGGGGGGGATGGCGGCCGTGATGGAGGTAGGGATGGTGGCCGCGATGGCGGTGACCGTGGGCCTGGAGGAAACAACGGGCGCCCCGGCGGAGGCATGGGCGGTGGTGGCGGCATGATCGTAGGCAATGCCGGTGGTAACAACGCTGGAAAACGTATGGAATGGAAAGCGGAATACTTCGAATCTCTCGGTATTGATACCGCAAACCCTCCCTCCGGTAGAGTTCGACAGGTATTGGATTTGGTCGGCGCCGAGTTCACCGCCCAGATGAATGGTGAGCAAGTGACATTCACCTCTCCTTTGGTGAATCAACCCGTGGCCATGGCGCTATACATGCCCATGATTATGGAGAAACTGACCGCTGTAACTGCGACGACGTTGCCAGGTCGAATTAATATAAATGAGGCTCCACGCGAAATACTTCGCGGGTTGCCTGGCATGACGACAGAGATTTTAGATGCGTTGTTGGAGGCTCGAGGCATGTCTTCGGATACCGACAACCGCAAATATGAGACTTGGCCGCTCGTCGAGGGGATTATCACCCTTCAACAAATGAAGCTCATCGCGCCGCTCATCACCGCCGGTGGTGACTGTATGCGAGTTCAGAGTGTGGGGTATTTCGAACAAGCTGCAAGATATGCTCGCGTGGAAGCAATCATCGACGCGAGCGCACAAGTTCCAACGGTCCTGCTCTACCGCAAATTGGATCACCTAGGGAGAGGCTTCAGCCAAGCCACCTTGGGGCAAAGGGCGATGGGAACGGTCGCTACTCAATAACAATCGACACCTAACTTACTCAACGAAATAAGCACGAATGTCCAAGACGATCACCATTGACTGCGATCCGAAAGAAATGAGGATCGCCGTCGGAACCAGCGGCCTCACGGGAGTTTCGGTCGAGCAAGTACTTTCAGCACCGCTCGATATGGCGCCGAACGAGGACTACTTGGAAAGTCCTAAGACGCTCGCTGCTTTGCAGTTGCTCCTAAAAAAGGGAAATATCAGATCCGGCAATGCGATTGTTTGCGTGGCCCGAAGCAATGTCGAACTCCGTTCTGTCCACGTTCCTACCGTGGACAAGAACGAAATGCCCGACATGGTCCGCTTCGCCGCTCAACGACAGTTCGCAAACGTCGGCGATAGCTGGCCCATCGACTTCGTTACCCTTGGCCCCACTCCCGATGGAATGACGGAAGTACTCGCTGCTTCGGTCAACCCGGCGAGGATCGACCGGCTCGAGAAGATCCTAGAGGACAATGGCCTTAAGTTTTCTCAACTCGTGCTTCGTCCGATGGTCGCCAGCACGGTCGCGTTACTAAAGCGGGCCGAGTTAGCAAACCAAGTAACACTGTTCGTCGATCTGCTTCAACAAGAAGCGGACATGGCAATCGTCGATGGCAAGCATGTTGTCTTCATGCGAACCATCCGATTTGACTCCGAGCAAGACGAGGCGTCTCGAAACAAAACAATCAGCTCGGAAATCAAGCGAACACTTCTGTCAGCGGCCTCTCAGTTCTCGAACTTGTCCGTAACGCAGGTGGTCGTTTGGGGATCGCTGGCAGCCAGAGAAGAATTGTGCCGCACACTCTCGGAAAATCTCTCCTTGCCGGTGAGCAGCCTCGACCCCTTTGAATTGGCCGACGTATCCGCCAAGGCAAAGAGCGAGTCAGCCATGGAGTCGGGTAAGTATGCCGCCGCAATTGGAGCCTTGTTCGCTCCAGGCTACCACGAGCATCTCATCGACTTTAGGCATCCTCGCAAACGTGAAGAAAAAAAGGTACCGATCCTCACTTATAGCTTGGCCGGAACGGCAGCCACCCTCGTGGTTGGTTTTTGCGCCTACTCCTATTTCGCTTCGCATGCGGATCTTGATCGGCAAATTGCAGATCTCAATAACGCGATCAAACAAGACGAAACGTCGGTGAAGCTGGCAACGCAAAAGGAAGCCGAGTGGAAGAAGATCGAAACCTTCCTAGCAGGCAATTACTCGTGGCTTGATGAACTTGAGTATCTATCTGAAAAGTCGCTACCGGCTGATAAAGCCATGTTCGGATCCGCCACCTTCGCAACGGATGCCAAAGGCACGAACGCATCCATATCCTCCAAGTTCATTTTCCAAGAAAATGACGATGCGCCTGAGATGCAAACAGCATTGCGAGACTCAGGTCACGAAATTAACGCGACTGGAATTGCCAAAAACCCAGACCGTTCTGGCAAATATCCTTGGTCGTCTGATCTGACGATTCGACTCGCAGCTCGCAAGGTGGAAGATCCTCGCAAGTCGAAGTTTGTACCGGTCCCAGAGGTGGATCCCCCTTCGGATACACCAGCGGAATCGACCGCAACGGATGAGGTACCCAAGCAGGCGCCAGCGAACGCGCCACCTCCACCCATCGAGGAAAAAAAACCTGAACCAGCTCCTGCACCCGAGACAGCACCGATCAATAATAGCACCAACAATCCCACCCAGCCTACGAATCCCCAGGCCTCGAACACGGTGGAGGGCAATTCCTAATGAATCAACGAGAAAAGCTACTAGCAGCGGGAGTGGGCGTCGTCGGAGTTCTATTCGTCGGTCAGATGGTTTGGTCTAGTATCCAATCCGGTTTTGACGCGAAGAAAGCTCAGATCGATACGCTGAAAAAGAAAAAGGCCGACCAAGATCTTGAGATTCTCAAGGGTGTTGTCGCGACACAGCGAATCACAAAACTGACCCCCCAATCCGCATCGAAAAGCCGAGAGCTAGCGAGGGCGGAGTACGACCGATGGCTCATCGAGTTGGCCACTAAAGTGAAGCTGATTGACCCCACGCACACAGCGACTTCCTCGGCGGATTCACGAGACAAGGATGGGTTCCAATCTCATAAATTCCAGTTGCGTGGAAATGGCACCCTCGCGAATGTCACCCACTTGCTTCATGAATTCTACAGCAAGCCGTTTTTACATCGAATCAACCGCTTGGATCTTCGGCCACTAGGAGCACAGCGGGACAAGAACCCCGATATGCTCGCCATCACGGTCGATTGCGAGGTTCTCTCCATTCCGACGGCCAAGGATCACCAGCCGCCCCTCAAGAGCGATCCGAGCTTGGTCGCGAAATCACTGGATGAGTTCAACAAGACGATCCTGTATCGAAACATCTTCTCCCCTCCCAATCAATCTCCAGCTGTGGCAGCGACTCGAACTGTCGATGCGGTCCAAGGGTTGAGGGTGGACTACACGGTCGACGCGAAAGATCCAGACCCGAACCAGTCGTTGAGTTTTGCGATTGAAGGGGATGCTCCTGAGGGGCTGACCATTGACCCAGCAACGGGGAAGATCAATTGGACAGGAAGAGAGCTTGGCGAATACAAAGTCAAAGTCGTCGCAATGGATTCTGGTTTGCCTTCTAAATCAGCCTCGCAGCTTGTGACCATCAAGGTCAATCCGCCACCACCACCGCGGATTGAACCAGAGAAGTTCGACATTGCCTCGCAAGCGAAACTCACCGGTCTGGTGTCTGGTCGACAAGGAGCCGAGGCTTGGGTGCACTCCTTAATCGAAGGAAAGACTCACAAGCTTCGCAAGGGAGACGAGCTGAAGTTGGGTGAGATCAAAGGCAAGGTGTTGGAGGTCGGTGCCAATTTCATCGAACTGGAAACGGATGGTCGCAAATGGACGATCGGTATCGAAGAATCGATCGCTGATGCGTTTAAACGCGGACTCATCGACTGAGTACAGATCAATGGTTATCGGCGATGACGGGCTCTGAATCTTCAGGGCCCGCATTGGACGCGGTCGCGGACTACTTGACTTCGGGAATTTCGTGCTCCACTAAGCTGGCTAGCTGTAGCAGGGATTCTTGCCAGCCCAGATAGCACATATCCATCGGTAGGTTTGACGGAAGACCTTCATGAAGGATCTCCAGCTCGGTGCCGCAGCTAACCGCCCGCAGCGTGATGACCTTGTAGATCTCACCCGCTAGCCATGGGTCGTCGAATGTATCGGCAATGCGAATGCGTTCGTGCGGCACCAGCTCTAAAAACTTGCTCTCAAACCAATGGCTTTGCCTCGTGCTAAAATTGGTGAACGACATCCGATAGCCACCCCCAACTTTCGGGTCCATATGTTCGATGCGACCGAGGAATCCGTAAGGCGGTAGCCATCGACACAAAGCATCGACATCGAGAAATGCTTTGTAGACGCGATCCGTTGGTGCCCGCAGCACACGATGAAGCCGGATTGTATTGAGAAGACTAGACATTCGTGATTCCTTAAGTGCGATCGAGAAAAAACTATAGCTTGTCGCTCAGAGGCACCGGACGTCGACATGGATATTTGAATTCTCGAAAAATAAACCTTCGACAGCTTTGCACTGTTGCAGTGCTACCGGCAAAGGAATCTCAAATGATAACGCTCACTTTTCTCTCTGCGCTCCTCAACATTTGCGGAATGTGGGCAACAGGCCCTGAGACGGATCGATTCAAGATTTCGACAAAACGCGCCGAGGATCGCATTGAGACCATAGAAAGCAAGCAATCGACGACTCTTGCTTTCCATTCGCCGTCAGGAATTGGTCAAGCGACCATTGAACGGTTGACCGATTCTTGGCCAGAAAAGCTCATTCTTCGATTCCCCTTCAAAGGACTTGAACAATTCAAGATCGTCGCGGACAAGATCAAGCTGAAGGGGTCCATTTCGAGCCGCGACGGGACCATTCGCGTTTGGAAGGATGGTCATGAGAGCACGCCGCTCGATTCCAAGAGTGCCTACTGGCTCAAGATACATATTTTGGATCGAAACGGTGCTGCAACAAAAAGGATACCTTTAAGCGATGGCGTTATTCACATCGAGTTGCCGAAGAAACTGCTTGAGGGCAGCCCAACCAACATTCAAGTGGAATGGATTGATTTCTATCGAAACTAAGATGCCATGATGGAACAAATTATTGAATGGAATCTCCTGG
>JALOQZ010000373.1 GCA_025459245.1 Pirellula sp. | reverse complement strand
ATCGACTTCGACAGGTCGTTCTTCACTCGCTTCGGAGTCACCATCTCGCTTGTAAATGCGCCCCGCCATCGGACGTGGATTGAACACCACCGGTGTGCTTATGCACTTCTTTTCGGCGAGCGTATTAAGTGTTTGGACGAAATCGTTGTAAGAGGCGTTTGCGGATCCGAGCGCTCGAAGCAGTGAAACGGTATCGGCCTCCACAACGGAGCGAATCACATCCGACGGCGACTTGTGGACGATGAGCAGCTGGTTTCCGCCGACGGGTGTAATCGTAACAAACGGTGTGGGAGTCAACGTGCCTGTCACCGTGATCGGTGACGAGTTTCCAAAGCAAACGATTTCCTGTTTGGTCTGCAGCGAAACGGCAATGAGAGGTGTTTGCGATGCGATCAAGGAGAAAGAGACACGATCATTCAATCGTTCTCCCATCACCACGGAATCGTTCTCGTCTCGTTGGCGGATCGCCCAAAATGCGCCGTAACGAAGCTCGGGCTCGGATTCTTGAAGTAATTTATCCAACGCCTCGCGAGCACTTTCCTGTTCATTCATGGCCAAACCGACGAGACAGAGAGGGCGAAATGCGGCTTCCTTTCTCGCGATCTCCGATAGAACGGGTACCGATTCTTTGCGATCTAAATAAGCGAGTGAGTAAGCGGAATAGAATCGAATTTCTGTGTCGACGGAGGAGAGGGCATCAACGAGTACATCGATCGCTTCAGGAGTCCCCAACGCCTCGAGTTCCGCCGCGGCTCGACGAACGGTCGTTCGATCCCGAACCAACTTCTTGCACCCCTCGACCCGTTCTCGACGTTCATCGTCGTTCTCGTTGAAACCAGTCGCCAAGACAACCGACGCTAAATGGGACGGATCGTATCGATACTTGGGTACGGTCGCTAACGATACCTGAGAGTCGCTTTTACCTTCCGCCATCAATCGTTGTCGCGACGCTTCGTGGAAGTAAAAACGCTTGTTCAGCGCTTCCTCGATCGCTTTCGTAATCATGACGTGCTTGAAGTCAGGGCGCACTTGCAACCCCAATCTACGAGGCTGCAAAAGCCGCCCACCTCCGACGATGACTGCTCGCAACGGCTCGCGGTCGCGTTTGGTGTAGGAGGCCGGCAAGATTACCAATTCACCTTCGCCAACGGCTTTGTCATCGCTTTCCCGAATCTTTCCGCCCGCGCTCACCATCTCTCGCAATCGAGCTTCCAAAAGATAGCCACCGGTAAGATCGGTTGCGTTGCATTCGGTCGAACACTCGATACTCAAATCGACGATTTGATTGTCGCGATCGCCTGGATTCCCGTAGCCCCGCACCTTGACGAGGGCTGTCCAGAGGGCATCGAGAGTGGCTTCCGGAGTTGCAACTTCTCGGATGCGCATTTCTTTCAATATCATGTCGCGTGCGGCACCCGGTTTGACCGAACCGCCGGTGTTGTTCAGTCCGGTGACGAGCCCATATGCATCGTACTGATGAATCACCAAGCCAGTGACACCCGCTACTTCGCCAATCAAACGAGGGCGGTCGGGGTCCTTCATCAGTTCCTTGATCCGCTTTGTTTCCTTGATGAAATGCGAGTTCTCGTCGTTCTTTTTTCGACCGAACCAAGATTGACAGCCTACGAGCCCCGCGAGGAGCAGGACAGCGACCACAACGAGGGAGCCGCGAGTAATGCCGGTCTTGGGCAAGATTTTTTGGGATGGGAGCAAAATGGGGTCCAGCACGATTCGGTCCATCGATTCATCATTCCTATTCGCAAGAATAGCTTGCGCCGGAACAGATCCATCCATTCAGCGCAGATTCACCCCGGTTCATAACGCGACGCGGCGTCTCAGGTCAAGATCATGCTAGGGTGTTCAGGAATGCTGGCAATTTATCAAGGCAATTTGTGCCCCATTTTGTCTCGTTTGGTCGCCAGATAGGCAGCGTTATGCTCATTGACCTCGGGAATAACCGGCACTTGATCCACCACCGTCAAATCGAAGCCGCGTAGATTGAAGGCTTCCTTCTTCTTCGGATTATTGGTCAGCAATCGTATCTCGTGCAATCCAAGATCCTTTAAGATTTGAATTCCGATCCCATAATCTCGCATATCCGCTTTGAAACCAAGCTTATGATTGGCTTCGACCGTGTCGAGGCCTTCCTCTTGCAACGCGTAGGCTTTGATCTTTTGAGCAAGCCCGATGCCTCGCCCCTCTTGCGGCAAGTAAACGAGAACACCGCGTCCCTCTCTCGCGATCGCTTCCAGGGCCTGATGAAGCTGATCACCGCAATCGCACCGTAAAGATGCAACCAGATCTCCGGTGAAGCAACTGCTGTGCATCCGGACAAGCGGTGCATTTTCCCCGGACGAGTTCAAGTCCCCCATGACTAGGGCGACGGGTTCCTGTGCTTCGAACTGAACGCCGTAGACGATAATATCAAACATTCCGTAACGGGTTGGAAGCTTCGCTTTAGCTGTGCGAGTCACCAACTTTTCGCTGATTCGTCGATGCGAAATGATTTGCTCAACGGTAATGATTTCAAGTGAATGTTTTGCGGCCAGATCAAGCAGCTCATCGCGAGTCGCTCGATCCCCCGATTCGTTGAGAATCTCGCAAAGGACGCCGGCGGGGGTGAGTCCCGCCATCCTGGCCAAGTCCACAGCAGCCTCCGTATGCCCTGCACGGCGAAGGACTCCACCTTCCATGGCTAGCAGGGGATACACGTGCCCAGGCTTGACGAAATCGGAGGGTTTGGAGTTTTCATTGGCGAGCCTCCGAATGGTTTCGGCTCGCTCGCCAGCGGTGATTCCCGTCTTGCACCCTGCGTGGTCGACCGGAGTCATGAATGCTGTCGTGAGGGGGGATGTGTTGTGGTCCACCAACGGTCGCAACTCTAGTCGCTGACACACCGTGGGTAACACCGGTGCACAGAGTTGTCCGTGCCCCTGCAGCATAAAGTTGATGGTCTCGGTGGTGACAGACTCTGCCGCACAAACGAAATCCCCTTCGTTCTCTCGATCTTCGTCATCCAGCACGATCACGACTTCGCCTCGTGCAATCGCGGCGACCGCCTTTTCAATACTGCTAAATTTCGTGTTTGTCATACTTGTTTGATTTCAATACCCCCGAGAGGATCAAGAGAATGGATGGGAATTGGGGTCTAGTTCATCCAAGCTGTAGTCTTTCATTTTTTTATGGAGCGTATTGCGATTGATACCGAGGCGAGTCGCTGCTTTCGTTTGCACGTAGTTGCAAGACGCGAGAACTTGGGCAATCAATTCTTTCTCCACGCGGTCCACAATCACACTGTGCAAATTCGTCGCATCGGCAGAGCATTGGCGTATTCCTTCGACCACCACCTCGGTTGCCAAACTCTGAAAATCCCATTTCTTGGCTTCCGCGGAAGGGGTCGTTGAAGTCTCGCTCCGTTCTCCCCGTCCTGTTACCGTTGCAGGCAAAAGATCACAAGTCAATTCGTCCGTCTCCGCCATCACTACCGAACGCTCGATGTAGTTTTGCAGTTCGCGAACATTGCCGGGCCAGTGGTAATCCTGCAAGGCTTGCATGGCCTCCCGTTCGATATGAACAACATATCGTTCGTTCAAAGCACTATAGACCTGCAGAAAGTGCCCGACGAGCGCTGGGATATCTTCCCTTCGTTTACGCAGAGGAGGTATCTCGATCGGAACGACATTGAGCCGCCAA
>JALOQZ010000372.1 GCA_025459245.1 Pirellula sp. | reverse complement strand
CGAGTTTCAACGTGGTTTTTCGGTGGCATACTTGAATCCAGCCCCCCCGTTGGATCCGACTTCGAAGAGCTTGTATGCAATCGCTCCTCCGCCATCGGACTGGCCCGATGAACGCAAAGAAGCGTTTTTGCAAGAGTACAATTCCGCCATGCTTCAAATCTTGACCATTCACGAAGCGTACCCCGGGCACTACGTTCAATTGGATTACAGCAATCGATCGCGATCGCTGATTCGCAAGGTGTTGTATTCAGGTGTATTTGCTGAAGGTTGGGCTGTTTACACAGAGCAAATGATGTTGGATCAAGGCTACGGGGAAGGTGACCTTTCGCTCCGGCTTCATCAACTCAAGTTCTATATACGAGCAGTGCTCAATGCGATCCTCGATTATCGGATGCATTGCACTGATATCACCGACGAAGAGGCTCTCGCGTTGCTCGTTGATAGGGGGTTTCAAACGACAGGCGAAGCGGTTGGCAAAGTGCAGAGAGCGAAGCAAAGTTCTTGCCAGCTATCGACCTACTTCGTCGGTCGCACCGCGTTTTATCGATTGCGACAGCAAGTGCAACGAGCGCGGGGTGATGCTTTTGATTTAGGCAAGTACCACGAGGAGGTCCTCTCTCACGGAACATTGCCCGTGAAGTATCTCCCTGAGTTGGTGAAGTAATGGGGACGCGACCAATCGTTTAGTATTTAGCCGAAGGGAGTACGTTCCATGGTTGCAAAGGTAGTCGACTTTTCTTTTATCGGGACTTCGTGTGTTGGGGGGATTGGAACCCAGCGTTGAAACGCTGGGCTAGTCTCTAACGTCCCTACCGGGACTACGAGCAATATGTGATCGAATAGTATTCGAAGCTATCTACCTAGGGCGATCAGTTGATTCGATCAAAGACTCGACCTCGGTGATCCACTAGATGACCACAAAAAACTTTTTGCAATTTTCAAAAATAGCGATGTCAGATTGTGGCGTCGCACGCCGGGGATGTTGTATGGTGTAAGGAGTTGACATGTGAGTTGTACGCCCGACCTCCATGAGGAAACTTGTTATGCCCACGCCCGTCTCTTTGATGGCTTCTGCCTTCATCGCTGCAAGTCGTTTGCTTGCACGAGCAGGATCGTTTCGCACGATTTGCTGCCGGCTAATTCATTTGATTTAGCTTCTTCGTGATTGTGGCATTCGTCCGTCGCTGCGTTTTCGCTCAGCGCTGGATCGGCGTCCTTCTTTCATCGTCGTTTTCTATCCGCTTTGACCAGGTCTCGTGAGATAGGTCAATCAAGTTTGTTTAAGGGAGTATTACGATGAAACAAATCTGTGTTATCGGCCGTCCTATTGCGATGGCTGTTTGGCTTCTCTCAAGTTCATTAACAGTGCAAGCTGGAATCGTCATGTTTGATCTGAGTTCTCAGCCTGGCAACCAGTCGTCTACTTCACCCACGGTCGCGTCCAATGTCTTTGCTTCCTAACTTGTTCGAGGCCCGGGCATCTTCGCAGCATCCGGCGTTGGTTCCATCAATGCAAGTGGTTTTACAACTATGCCCGAAATCGATCTCAGCGATTACTTTCAATTCACCGTGTCGGCCGCGGAAGGGTACGCCTTGAACGCGACGCAACTTGCATTTGGTGAACGAAGGTCCGCAAGTGGTGTCAGGGAATTCACGGTTCGCACCAGTCTGGATGCGTTCCAGACGTTCAATTTCGAAAGAAACGTTTCGTTGCCCGACGATGCAAATCTACGCAATCACGTCATCGACTTGGAAGGGATCTCAAACTTTCAAGGTACGGTCGATATCCGAATCTACGGTTTTGCCTCGGAAGCGACCTCGGGGACTTGGAGGCTCGTGAATCATAGCGAGCAAGGAGGAATCGTTCTCAATGGATCGGTGACTGCAGTGCCTGAACCAAGCTCTTTGGTTTTACTGGGAGCAATGACCGGAACAGGCTTACTGTTCCGTCGCCGTATAACCCACAAGCTATTGCGACCTTGTCTGTCTTGAGGAAGCGTGCCCTGGTACTTGAGTACGCCCGAAATGGGGTGTGCATCTATTCGCTTCGGTGCATCGATAAGTTGCGTGGGAACTGCTCGATGGGATGCACACCCTGTTCTTTTGGCAGACGTGATGATGGGGTATCGCAGAAGATCTTAACGGTTCAGGGCTGGTGATTGCCCGGTCATTTCACTAAGGAGTTGAAAAAAGCTTCGCTTGCGAGGGCTGCTCAAGGTCCAGTTCACAGGAACCGACTGAAAGCCATCATCAAAGGACTCTCCTTTCATGCGAAAATCAAAATAACCCCATGAAGCGCCACTGTGGATCGATTCTGTGAAATTGTTCGTCGGCTTGTCAAAGTCGAAATGGTCATCTTCATTGAATACGATCGGTTGGCCTCGGTAACCAGTAACCTCCTTCGTCTGCTTTACCATTTCCCTGATTCGACGAGGATCGGATACTCCGTTCCCGTGTAAGAGAATGAAATCTGCAACGCGTGCCACGTTAGGCTTTGGAATCGTCCCGCCACCGTAGCTTGTGCTCACCAGCAGAGAATGTCCTTTCGATTTGGAACTTTCCTGCATCCGAACGATCAATTCATGAACTCGATCTGGTTGTAAAATTTCATGATCATATCGAACGTTGCATTCGTTGTTGATTTCGATCATGACGTTGGTGTACTTGCGGTCGATCAACCAATCGCAGGTGGAATCAACAGCCCGAATGACCGCCGCTTCGTCTTGAATGCGTTCGTCTTGCCCAAAGTAGAAGAGACCGAGAATGATCACCATGCCGATGCGATCGGCTTCCTCGATGACTGCGGCTGTTCGGTTCATCCATTTGGGATCGAGTGAACCATCGGCAAGGATCGCGGAATTGTGCCACGGTTGTTGCTTTGAATAGCCTTCCGGGCTGCCTCCTTGCAAATTGATGGTAACGGCGAGCAATCCATGATCTCGCCATGTTTTCATCTGGGCGATGAACTCGCGAGTATTGCGATCCGCATTCCATACCTTCGTATCCGGGTATATCCATCGATCTCTGGTTTCCGGATTGCGATCATCAAAGGTGGCTTGGACCATGCGGCTGTTGAGGAGCAAGCCTTCTAGAGAGCTCCCGTTCCAAGTTCTTTGGAAGTAGGTTGGCTGGTCATTGATCAGAAACTTGTTTCCGTTTATCGAAACTTTGGTTGCACTTTCGGATGGAAACTGAGCTTGCGCGTCGAGCGACGAGGAGAAAGCAAATAGCAACAGTCCGATCGCGCACGCGTGGATTGAAAGAAGGTAATGAGGCAAGGGGTTTTTGAGAGGAGACGCCGCGAGTTGAGAGGGACGAAGTGTCATGGTTTTGTCAGCAGATAAGGGGCTAAGATAGGAGTGGAGAGCCCCCGTGGAAGGGGTGGTGAGGAAGGGCGTACCACACGGCTTGCGCCGGTTGCGTTCAGGGGCGGACGATCTCGAGCAATTCGATGGCGGGCTCGTGGTTGCAGTGCAGAATCGCGGTCCTGCCGTAGGTAATTGTACCAATCGGAACGCCGAACAGGTTTGCGAGGCGCGGGCCACACACAACCTTGAGCAAATCGAAGAGTTCGATTTTGCGAAGAACATCGTGTTCGATAAGAACGCGACCGAGCGGCTTGGCTTGGGCAAGGATCTCGTTGCGAGGTGCGTCAGGTAGAAAACGCGTGTCTAATCGAACGATCCCGTATTGAACCACCAATCGGCTCTTCTGTGCCAACAGAAGAATCTCGCGGCAGTAATGGTTGTCGGATGTATGCGATTGCAGAACTTGCACATCGACCGAGTCACCGTGATGCTCTTCGACGGTGACCGTCATGTGGTTGGTGTGCGCAAGCAATTTGCGGTACGGTGCAGGGACTTGTTCCTCTGGCACACGTGTGCATTCGCCAAGCTCAGATGAGTCTCGGTAGTAAATGGCGATCATCGACGCTGCGTTGACGCAGGTCTTTTGATCTTTTGGATTTTCCGACGCGTTCATCGAGCGGGTGCGATCCCGATTTGGTAGGTCTGAATTTCGGCAGGAGGTTGCGGTGAGTGTACGGCGGGAGAAGATTGAAGACCAGATTGATCCAGGACCGTATCGATGAGATAGAGCATCAGCCGGCGAAGGGCTTCAGGCTCGATGTTTTGAGCTGCATCGAGTGCGCGTTCTCGGTGCTTTTCAATAAGCTTCTCTGCTTGTTCGAAGACGCGGCCCTTTTCAAGCAACTCACGGGCTGTTGCGATGCGATACGAGTCCGACATTATGTCGTTTCCATTCATCGCTTCCAGCAGTTTCTGCTGATCCTCGGCTGATAGAGATTGCAGCGCGAGTGCAAGCAAGACGGTCGTGCAAAGAGTTTGACTGCTTCAGAATAAGGAGACGCATCGGTCGCAAGCCGGATGCCGGTGTAGAGAGCCGCTTCGAATGCAGGTGCCGTTTTCAAGGCATATATTTTGAGGGCATCGAGCGGTGAGAGCCGTTTGTCGGATCCATCTCGCCAGAGGAGCTCCGCACCTTGCCCCTCGGCGAGGCGCATGTGAGCGGACGAAAGGCAATTCAATATATCCGCGGCTGCTTCGGCGCCGATGGACTGAATTTCACGTCCAATCAACCGATATCCCAGACCGATCATGTAATCGCCGACGTTGATCGCGGTCGAGAGCCCGAACTGCTGGTGCATGGCCGGCATGCCATAGCGATACGAATCGTTGTCTTCGATATCGTCGTGGACCAGCGAGGCTTTGTGGAA
Organism: Pirellula sp.; assembly: GCA_025459245.1. Taxonomy (GTDB): domain Bacteria; phylum Planctomycetota; class Planctomycetia; order Pirellulales; family Pirellulaceae; genus JBKCUI01. The sequence continues at coordinate 1,030 of JALOQZ010000372.1, read as the reverse complement.
GCATTCGATACTCATCGCCGCGCATCGAACACCTTTGGTGAACTGGCTCACCACTTGGGGCCCTGCAGCAGTGGTCGCATGGCCGCCGGTCATGGCATCGTATGCGGCGAGCGTGATGAACGGTCGAGAGTACTTTCCGCCGCGAGCAAGGAAATCGGTTGCGAGGGCTTCGGTTGCCGCGATCGGGTCGACGCCCGTGAGGGGAGCATCGGAGTTCGGATCGATTTGAACTTGGCTCCGTTGCCGGCCGACCAGTTCATTGAGTTGTGGCTGTTCGAATAGCTCGCTTGCAGCCCGCATCAAGTGAACGTAAGACTTGGTTTGTGACTCCATCGCGGGGCCTTGAGTGAGGATCATCTCTTGGACCCAATCCTCATCGACACTCGTGTTCCGGCAATCGCTCGAAAGAAGCGGTACGGCCATGCAAGGAATACCAGCGAGCAAGATCTTGTCGATCGCTTTTTCGAGCACATTGAGGCAAGCGACGCCGACGATCGAGTCAACATAGCCGCTGACGATGATCTTCATGACCACAGGAGAACCTTCGGCGACGAGGACTTTGTAGCCCATCTCTTCTGCCTTGGTCCGGAAGTCGGCGATACTGCATGCGCCGCACTTTTTGCAGTCCATGCCGAATTCGTCGTAGTCGGCTGGACAACCTTCGGCGTGTTTCAAGCAATGCGGGAGGAGAAATAGCCGCCGGCTGGGCGGGATCGATGCGACCGAGTCACGGAAGAATTCGCTCGAGAGCATAACCATGGCCCACCCGAGGTATCCCTCTGGTTGACCGGCTTCTTCGAGTGTTCGGCGCGCGATCTGTTCGAGCTCGTCCTTGGTCGGAGGCAGATCTTTGTTAAGTCTCGCAGCAACTTCTCGGCATTTGAGCCGGAGCGATTCACGCAGTTCGCGTGTTTCCGGGACCAATTTCAAATGGCTCGTTTTCCTGCGAACTTTTTTATCACCCTTGGGGCTCTCGCTAGCAGCAGCGCCTACCGATCCAGTTAGATCAGGTGGAGCGGCGCTCGAATCG
>JALOQZ010000084.1 GCA_025459245.1 Pirellula sp. | reverse complement strand
TCTTTCGATCGAAAGATGATGACTTGGAAGATCTGGTTCGACGGATCGCCAACAGGCGCATCGCCTTGTTCTGCAGTTCGCGAGTAGGCAAAGAAAAGCTGTTGCCAAAGAGCGAAGGTGAGCTCGCAGAATTCAGCGACTTCGGGCCCGTTTTGCCCTCGGCCTTGAAATGCGATATCGAAATGGGGTGTCTGAATCAATTGATAGGCAGAAGCAGGCCAACCCAGGATTGGGTGATTCCCCTTGGTCGCAGCGCGAGTCCTGCGAGGGGTAAGTATCGCTTCGGCGGGGGGCCATCGCACCTCAGCTTGGGGAATTTGAAGGGTTGCAAATCCAGCGCGGAGCCATTGCCAGCGATAGGCTTCTTCCGTTTGCTGAGCCGTTTGGCATTGTTCAATTGCCGCGAGAAGATCGCGATCGATGGCTAGTAGATGGTCCTGGAAAGCATCCCGTTGGGCAGGGTTTGGAAATGCAGCTTCCCACGCAGATGTCAATCTTCGCCCAACCGTTCGAGCCCTGGGCATAAGAAATCGGCTTCGTCCATCCCGAGGGGCACGAAGCGCCGCAAGCAGAGAGCGAACAGGTTCGAATCCAGGCGATCGAGGTTCCAATCCCTCCGATTGCTCGCACAGCCAAAGATAAAACGCTCCAACGCTAGGCAATGGCAAAAGCGAAGGGGATGCGTCCTGAGGACTTGGCTGCACTTCATTTTCCTGACCCGCGAACAGCGACGCACTCGTTACAATCGCAGCAGGCGGGATCGACGCCAAGGTCGCAATACCTTGGATAAAGAGTCGGCGGTCGATGCTGGAAGATGGAATTGGCATAGCGCGAAGGCTGCTTGGAAATCGAGTTAGAATCGGTATTTGATCGAACGGCCTAGCTTCAGTTTAACGGATCGGGAATGTCGGTGAATCCAAGTCGCACACGTTTACTCCTTTGCTCCTCGTCGATGGAAGCTGGGGGGAGCGAACGTCAAATGCTCTACCTGATGCAGTACTTGGACCGATCACGCTTCGACATTTCCCTCTACCTCCTTTATCCGAAAGGGAGTTTGCTGGATGAAGTTCCAGAAGACGTAGCTGTTTATTCCTATTGGGGAGAACACTCTCCACCTCGACTGAATTGGCCAGGGCGGATCTTTTCCAATCAAGTGAGACACTTGACCCAGCATCTTCGGGCCAAACCTGTCGACTTGGTTTACGATCGCCTCTTTCACATGGCATTGATTGCAGGGCCGGCGGCCAAGCGAACAAAAACCCCTCGAGTAGCAACCATCGTCTCGCCTCCCAACGAAGACGTCGTTCGAAGCGAAAAAAGATGGCTGGCATGGAAGAAGCGTTCACTGCGCAAAAGCTATCTGTCCGCGAATGGATTGCTCGCCGTCGGTACAGAGACAGCGGCCAGTGCAGCTTTGTTTTACAACATCCCGCGAGATCGCTTTCGGATCGTGACCAGCCCTATCGACGTGACTCGAATCGAGTCAGCGGCTCGCATGCCATGGGAGGGATCCTCTCTCGACACCGAACGTAAACATATCATCGCCATCGGTCGTCAAAGTGATGAAAAAGGGCATCGCTACCTAATTGAAGCGATGTCTCTATACACAAAGATTTCGGAACAAGGTGATGCACCTCCAGTCATGCTTCATTTGGTTGGGGATGGTGTCTTGAGAAAGGAACTCGAGTCCTTGACCGACTCACTTGGACTTCGCGGCAGCGTTTTGTTTCATGGCGTACAAGCGAACCCTTATTCGCTTCTAGCCAAATCGGACTTGATGGTCCTTCCGTCACTCTACGAAGGACTCCCAAACGTGGTACTAGAGGCCATGTTGTGCAAAGTCCCCGTGCTCGCGACGAACACGCCTGGCGGCGCAGGGGAGTTGTTTCGGCGAACAGGGCTAGGTCACTTGGTGCCGCGTTGCAATTCGATGGAGATCGCCCAAGCGATCTATCGTCGATTCGCCAATCCAGAGCCTTGGTTGGCGAATCTCGAAGCCGCTCGCAACTACATACTCGAGAATCACAGTATGGACAAATGGATCGGTGAGTTGTCTGACCTGTTTGAATCGCTTAGAAGACGCGAGTCTCGCTAGCGTGAATTTTTTCGCAGATCAAGCGGAGTGAGCTCTCCAAGTCACCAGAAGCGGTCTTGAACGAATCGGCATCGATCGTCAGAGGAGCCCCGAGAACGACCAATGGTGCTCCGTAGCTTGGACACGCGACGGCTTGCTCCAGCGATAATCCTCCAACCGCCTGAACGGGTATCTTCACGGCCTGCACCACCTCTCGAAGTTGATCGAGAGGGCTGGGCATGCGATGTCCACGGGCTGCGATTCCTCGACGCTCATCGTATCCAATATGATGAATTACATAATCGCAACCCAAATCTTCAAGCCACTTGGCGCCCGCGACCATGTCCGGACAAATCATATTGTCCCCCATCACCTTGACGCCAAAATCCTTGCCCGCCTTCACCACGCAACGAACGGTCTCTTCGTGAGCCCGAGCCATAACAACCACGTGCGTTGCACCTGCTTTCGCCATCATCTCCGCTTCCAAATACCCACCATCCATCGTTTTCAAGTCGGCGACAATCGGAACGTTCGGAAACCGGCTCCGCAATGCACGAATGCCGTGAAGCCCTTCTGCCAAAATCAATGGCGTTCCTGCTTCCAACCAATCGACACCCGCACGCATCGCCATTTCGGCTGTCTCAAGGGCTTCGTCAATATTGGTAAGGTCCAGAGAAATCTGAACGATTGGTTTCATGGTTTTTCAATCTTTATGAGAGGAACAGTTGAGGGGGGTTCAATCCACTTTTGATAGGCGAGCCGAGCTGCAAGTTTCAAAAACTCAGTATGCCCTTCGCTTTGTTTTGGGTCGCATCCATTGGTAATCAACACCAAGCCAAATTTCTCGTCTGGGCTAAAGAACATCATGCTGTAGAGTCCATAGGCGGAGCCGGTATGCCCCTTGAGAATCTTTCCAGGAATTAGCTTGTCGCTCGTGGTGATAGCAAGCCCATAGCGCGAGGATTCAAGAACCGGAGTCTGCATTCGTTTTGCATGCTCTGCCGATAAGATACGAACTCCATCAAGCTCGCCCATTCTCATGTGCATCGTCATGTAACGAGCCAGATCCTTTGCTGATATTTTCATCCCTCCAGTTGGGGAAAAGATCGGTGTGCTGTATCCAAAGACGTAGCGTTCGATCTCTTCTCGGCGAGGATGATACGCATTCGGTGCAGCGTTAAACGCTTTGGTCTTCGCATCATATTCGTACAAAGTGACAAACCGCTTCGCATCGAGGGAATCAACGTGATAACCGCCGTAGAGGCCCAAGGGTTGAAGAATACGATTCGCAACATAGCGATCGAATCGTTCTCCGGAAACACGTTCAATGATCGCCCCGATCAAATTGAAATTGAGGTTGCAATAGCGATGCTCGCTTCCAGGTTTCTTTGAGCTAAACGCTTTCGGGGAGTAAGCCTCTTTTGAAGGATCGATAACATCGAGCGTAAAGTAGCCTTGGCTATCATTGAGGCTCGATGTGTGTGAAAGGAGCATCTCCAGCGTGATCAGGACATCGGGATGCGATGGATTGCGGATGGGAAAACCAGCTAGTCCGCTCACATCGTCCGACAGCCTCAGTTTGCCAGCCTCGACAAGCTGGAGAACAGACGTTGCGGAAAAGGACTTGGAAATCGAAGCGATGCGAAACAAATCGTCCGGTTGCAAAGGCTCCTTGGTCTCCAGGTTTCGAAGCCCGAAGGACTCGGCATGAAGAGGGGCTCCTTCTTTCACCACCGCGATCGCCAATCCAACCGCTTGATACTCCTCCATCAGTTTCTGAATAGGTTCTTTCAGCGATGGAAATTCTTCGGCATCGACGGTCCGATTCCTGATGAGGAGGGAGCCAACGACGAGAACTAGACACAAAGCTGCAGAAATCCCTCGGCAAATAAGTTGCGGCATCGAGCCCTACCTTGCAGGAAGAGATAGAAAATTGGCGTACTGAATGCTGTGAGTATACGGCTTTGGATCGAGGCGAGCAGGCGGGGAAGCGAGTCGGCGGCCGCGATTGTGAAAATGGGGTGGATCGGGTAGAATTCCGGCTTGTTTCAAGGTGCAAAAAACCTTGGAAATAATTGGAAATTCAGTCGCTTTTTGGCAGTCGCAGACGCGAACCGCCAAAGAGTGTTGAAAGTGGCGGATTCTCGCGTTTGCGGAGTCCTTGCATTGACCCTAACCAGCAGATCGGTTTCTTCCCGTGTCCAATTTGCCACCTGATGATTTTGATCCAAACGATCCTTCGAACCTTCCCAATGCGAACGGTGGCGGAGACGGTGAGGGTCCCGGTGAGCGGATGATCGAGGAGCCGATCGAAGATGAGCTCCGCAACAGTTATTTGACGTACGCGATGAGCGTTATTGTCAGCCGAGCCTTGCCGGATGTGCGGGATGGTTTAAAGCCCAGTCAGCGCCGAATTTTGGTCGCTATGAACGACTTGAGCCTGACACCAGGGGCAGCGCGGGTCAAGTGTGCAAAGATCGCTGGCGATACCTCGGGTAACTACCACCCGCACGGGGAAGCGATCATCTACCCGACGTTGGTACGGATGGCGCAGGAATGGAACATGCGTCACGTGCTCATCGATAAGCAAGGTAACTTTGGATCGATTGCCGGCCTCCCCGCCGCGGCTATGCGATACACCGAAGCTCGCTTAGCTCCACCAGCGGCCATGATGCTGGACGATCTTAAACTGGACACGGTCGACTTTATCCCGACCTACGACGAACGGCGTACCGAACCGGTCGTGCTTCCCTCCAAGTTTCCGAATTTGCTCGTCAACGGCGCTCAAGGGATCGCGGTGGGGATGGCGACCAGTATCCCGCCGCATAACTTGCGAGAAATCTGCACCGGTTTGATTCGCATGATCGAAGACCCAGAGATCTCGATCAGCGAACTTTGTCAGATTGTTCCAGGCCCCGACTTCCCCACCGGTGGCATCATCTGCGGACGCTATTCGATTCGCCAAGCCTACAATACGGGCCGATCAACGATCATCGTAAGAGCCCGCGTCGACGTCGAGGAAGGAAAGAAGGCGCGGTTGATCGTTCGCGAGATCCCGTACCAACAAGCCCGCGACCGAGTCGTTGAACGCATCGCGGATCTTGTGCGAAACGACAAGATCAAAGGAATATCCGGTATTCGCGATGAAAGCGATCTGAAAGAACCGGTTCGAATTGTCATTGAGTTGAAGCAAGGCCACGACCCCCACATCGTCCTCAACCAACTCTACCAATTCTCCTCGCTGCAAGAAACGCACTCGATCATCCTGCTAGCGCTCGTCGACGGCAAGCCGCGAGAGCTGACCCTCAAGGAAATGATGCAGGAGTTCCTGCGGCACCGAGTCGTAGTCATCCGCCGCCGAACCCAGTTCTTGCTCTCTTCTGCACGAAAGCGAAAGCACGTTGTCGAAGGTTTGCTATTGGCTCTCGCCGATATCGACCACATCATCCAGATCATCCGCAACAGTCGAACGCAGGCCGAAGCGAAAGAGCGTTTGATGGGGGTCGAATGCCCCGCATCGATGATGGAACGAGCCCTCGGAGATCGAGGCTATACCGACTTCCAATTGGAACGAGGAGTCAGTGATACGTATCGCTTGACCAGCGTTCAGACCGACGCGATTCTTCGCATGACCCTCGGGCAATTGGCCGGCTTGGAACAAGAAAAGCTTGCAGAAGAACACTCTGCATTGCTCGATGAGATCTCGGAGTACCGCGATATCTTGGGCGACCCCGCTCGCATCTATGGCATCATTCGCGCCGATTTGGAGGAAATCTCTCGCCGCTACGGTACCGATCGAAAGACGGTCATCGATGACGAAGAGCTCGGCGACTACAACATGGAAGACCTCATCACCGAGGAAACCATGGTGGTCACGATCTCCACTCAAGGCTACATCAAGCGTATCCCAGCAACGACCTACCGGGCTCAAAAGCGCGGCGGCAAGGGAATCGCGGGAATGCGAGCAGAGGACGAGGATCCCGTGCAGCACCTCTTTGTTGCGAGCACCCACGCGTATCTGCTCTTCTTCACCACCCAAGGTAAGGTCTACTGGCAAAAGGTTTGGGAAATCCCGCAAATGAGCCGGGAGAGCCGCGGCCGAGCGGTCGTCAACTTGTTGAACCTATCCCCCGATGAAAAGATTCGCGATTGCGTCGTCGTCCGAAACTTTGATTTGCCTGGTCACTTCCTCATGATGGCCACCAAGAAGGGGATCGTGAAGAAGACCGAGTTGGAAGCGTACAGCCGGCCTAAGAAAGGTGGCATCATCGCGATCAAGCTTCGAGAAGACGATGAATTAGTCGACGTCGTAATCACCAAACCAAACGATCAGATCGTCCTCTCCACAGCGACCGGGATGGCGATTCGATTCTCCGAAAGGGACGCTCGGCCCATGGGGCGCAATACGTCAGGCGTTAAGGGTATCTCGCTTCGAAAGGGTGACGAAGTGATCGGTATGGTGGTCGCGGATCCCACCGCGACGTTGCTCACCGCTTGCGAATTCGGCTACGGCAAACGCACGACCTTCGGCCCAGGTGACGAAATGGCCGGCAAGGAGATACCACTATCGGATGACGGCACCGAAGAAGATTCGGTGGTCGAAGAGGAAGTACCCGCAGACGAGCCCGAAGCGGAAGATCTCAATTCCGCGAATCGGTACCGAACTCAACGCCGAGGCGGTAAGGGTGTTATCGATATCAAGGCTACGAAACGAAACGGTAACGTCGTTGGAATTGCAGCCGTTCACGATGCCGACGAAGTCTTGATGATGACCACCCGAGGCAAGATCCAGCGGATCGCCGTCAAGGATGTGAGCGTCATCGGACGAAACACGCAAGGTGTTCGCATCATGAGCTTGGACGAAGGTGATTCGCTTACGGCAATCGTCCGCGTTCCATCGGAGGAAATCGACCCTGCCGATATCGAGGCCGCATCGGCACCGATCACTCCTGCTCCTGAAGCATCCGCGACAGAGTCAGCTCCGGAATCCACTCCCGAGTCCGAATCCTCGGACGCATCCGAAGGTGAATAAGGTTGGAACCCACGAATCCTGACGCGAGCGCCGATGCCGATCATCGCACGGCGCATAGCGTCGAGGGGGAGCGATTGCTCATTCTCGTATGCACCTACAACGAGAAGCTGAATCTCCCAACTCTCTTTGAAAAGCTCGACGCGACTTTGCCCGGAGCCGACGTTCTCGTCGTCGATGATAACTCTCCTGACGGAACTGCAGAGTGGGTCGAGGCGAAGGCAACGAAGCGAGCCAACACCTACTTAATTCTCCGTTCTGGCAAACTCGGACTGGGAACTGCTATTCGAGCAGGCATGCGCCATGCAATCGAGAATCATTACGATTGGGTTTTGAATCTGGACGCCGACCTTAGCCACGACCCAGCCGCGATTCCCAAATTGCTCGCCGAGAGATCGACGCATGATTTAGTCATCGGCTCTCGCTATGTTTCGGGCGGTGGATTGGAAGGCTGTTCATGGAAACGCATTTTCGTCAGCCGATGTGCGAATGCTTACGCTCGTTGGGTGGTCGGCTGGAAAGTACGCGATTGCAGTAGCGCCTATCGACTTTACCGCGTCTCAGCCTTAGCCCGGTTGGACTGGACCCGAATTCATGGCAAGGGATATGGCTTTCTCGAAGAGATTCTCTGGCACTTGATCGATCAAGGCAACCGCTGGACAGAAGTCGGAATCGTCTACACCGAACGACAACGCGGGGATTCGAAAATATCGATCAAAGAGGCATTGTCGACCATCGATTCCTTGCACCGCGTCGCGAGATTGCGATCAACAAAGAAACAATAGGCTGCACCTAAGCGCCTATCCGAAAGCGATTAGCCGCTTTGGCGCTAGCCGCGATTTCCGATAGTCTTCGGATAGGCTTTAAGATCAAAGGATCCGCACAGGTGAAAAGGAACTCGACGCGTGGATCAGTGATCCGAAGAGATCTTCATCGCGACGACGCCAGCGGTAATCATGATCGCCGCGGCGATGCGAAGCCAGTTGAGCGGTTCACCCAGCAGGAACAAACCAACGAGAAAAGCTCCCACCGCACCGATCCCGGTCCAGACCATATATGCTGTTCCCAGCGGCAGCGATTTCATGGCGAGTGAAAGGAGCAGGAAGCTGGCGATCATGACCAGAATGGTGATTACGGATGGAACAAATCGGGTGAAGCCTTCGGATTGCTTCATCGAATAAGCCCATACGACCTCGAGAAGTCCGGCGACGATCAGTAACACCCAAGCCATAAGCGACGATCTCTTGTTTCTATCCATTGACGGCGAGCCAGAGGGCTTGCGTGCCGCTGGATCCATGACCCATCCCCTGTAGCTTGCGATAGAGCTCGATCGCTAACTCGACGCCGGGCAATTTCACCTGCATGCGAGCGGCTTCTTCCAACACGATACCTAAGTCCTTCACGAAGTGATCGACGAAGAATCCAGGCGAGTAGTCTTCTTTCAAGATGCGAGGTGTTAGATTCGAAAGAGACCAGCTCCCGGCAGCCCCTGATGAGACCGACTCGAGGACCGTGTGGGGATTCAACCCACTTCGTGTCGCGTAAAGCAATGCCTCGCAGAGTCCAACCATGCTGGATGCGATCAGAATTTGGTTCACCATTTTCGTGTGTTGCCCACACCCAGCTGGCCCTTGGTAGACATACGTCTTCCCCATCAGCTTCCACAAAGGCTCCAGCGATTCAAACACCTCTCGATCTCCACCCACCATGATCGACAACCGAGCTTCTCTCGCGCCGATGTCACCGCCCGATACGGGGGCGTCGAGCGAGTGGCATTCCGAACTCTTGGCTGCCTCGTAAATGGCTTCTGCGAGAGCCGGTCGGCTTGTGGTCATATCGACGAGAATCCCTCCCGTTCGCAACCCCTTCAGGGCGCCATGCTCTCCCAAAAGAACTTGTTCGACATCGCTCGGGTAGCCCACCATCGAAAAAACGATATCGCTGTGCTCGGCAACTTGGGCAGGCGTCTCGCATCGGCGAGCCCCTAACTGAACCAACGAATCCGTCTTTTCCGAGGACCGGTTATAGACCGAGAGCGCGTAGCCTGCCTTTAGCAAGTGGGTGCACATGCTGCGCCCCATCACCCCGGTTCCGATCCAACCAAGCCGCGTCGACTCAGGGTGAATATTCATCATCGTAGGATTACTTTCCGCTTCGGTTCTTCTCGTACTCAAGCACACCGGTGACAAGTGCAGTCAGCCGTGGCTCGGCGTCGTTCGCAATCGCAATGATTTTGGAAACGTCAGCCGCCTCGAGAGCGTCGGGCAAACACATATCGGTGATCACCGAGAAACCGATGCAACGCATGGAGGAGTGAACCGCCACGATCACTTCTGGAACAGTCGACATCCCGACCACATCCGCGCCGATCATGCGCAAAAAGCGGTACTCCGCTCGCGTCTCCAAGTTGGGACCTGCGACGGCAACAAAAACGCCTCGATGAGCAACGATATCGTTTTTCCTTGCGACGCGAAGGGCTGCTTCGATCAGCTCGGCGTCATAAGGTGCCGACATGTCCGGGAAACGAGGGCCAAGGCGATCGTCGTTGATTCCGATGAGCGGGTTGTCACCGAGTAGATTGATATGGTCGTCGATGAGCATGATGTCCCCGGCTTTGTAAAGGGGGTTCATGCCGCCGCAAGCATTGGAGACGAGGAGCAACTCCGCTCCGAGAGCCTTCATGATCCGCACCGGAAGGGTGATCTCCTTGAGCGGATACCCTTCGTACATGTGGAACCGCCCCTCCATCGCCATGACGGGGAGTCCGCAGAGCATGCCGCATACCAAACGACCGCGATGCGAGGTCGCGGTCGATTTAAGGAAGTGGGGGATCTCTGCATAATCGATCGCCGCTTCCACCTCGATTCTCTGAACCAAGGGCCCCAGACCTGTTCCGAGAATAATCCCAGCGTGAGGAGTTCTATTCCAAGCCTTGCGAATGAAAGCCGACGACTCTTGGATCTTATCGTAAAGGTCTAGCATAGGTGCAATCTCAGGGATGGTGGCCGATGGAGCTCTAGTCCGCAAAGCATTCGCCGCTCGTACGATAGCTGCGAACGCTTCGAGAGGGAGACAATCGCTTAGGTTGCGGGAGCTTCGACGCGTGGCATCGACTCGACGACTTTATCGATCAAACCGTACGCAACGGCCTCTTCTGGATCCATGAATCGGTCGCGATCGGTATCCTGTTCGATCTTCTCGAGCGATTGGCCGCAATGCTTGATCAAAATCTCGTTCAACCGTCGCTTGGTTCGTCGGAACTCGGTGACGTGGATGGAAATCTCCTCCGCCGTTCCTTGCATCCCTGCCAAAGGTTGGTGGATCATGATACGGGAATTCGGGAGCGAATAACGCTTGTTCTTTGCACCCGCGGTCAGCAAAACGGCGCCCATTGAAGCAGCTTGGCCGATGCAGTAGGTGGCGACATCGCAAGACACAAACTGCATTGTGTCGTAGATGGCCATCCCAGCGCTAACGCTGCCGCCTGGGCTATTGATATACATATGGATATCTGCCTTCGGATCATCGCTCTGCAAGAACAGCATTTGAGCGACAAGCGCGTTGGCAATCTCGTCGTCTACTTGCTGGCCCAAGAAAATGATTCGATCTTTCAGCAGGCGGCTGTAGATGTCGTATGCACGCTCTTCGCGGCCGCTCTTTTCGATGACATAAGGGATCAATGGCATAACGGAAGACTCCTGGAAATGGATCGTAGTTCTGTGATGGTAGAGGGACTAGTTGCTCTCTTCTTCGCTCGGCTGTTTGTTGAGCAAGTGATCTACAAGTCCATAATCCTTGGCCTCTTGAGCGGTCAAGAAGAAGTCGCGTTCTGTGTCCTTCGCGATTTGGTCAACCGATTTGCCGGTGTGCTTCGAAAGGATCTCATTGAGCTGTGTTCGCATTCGGAGAATCTCTTTGGCCTGAATCTCGATATCGGAGACTTGGCCTCGAACACCACCGTGCGGTTGGTGCACCATGACGGTGCTGTTGGGCAAGCAAAATCGCTTTCCAGGTGCTCCCCCTGCGAGCAACACGGCTCCACCACTGGCTGCTTGGCCGACGCAGTAGGTCGCGACGGGGCAAGAGAGCATCTGCATGGTATCGTAGATAGCCAAGGTCGAAACGACTTCGCCACCAGGGGAATTGATGTAGAAGTGGATGTCCTTGCGGCGATTCTCGCTCTGCAAATAAAGGAGTTTCATCACGACTTCGTTGGCATTGCCGGTGTAAATCTCTCCTTGAAGGAAAACGATTCGGTTTTCCAGAAGGAGGTCTCCCAACGTCATTTGGCGCTGACGCTGGTAGCTTTGGTAAGCATGCGAATCAAACACTGGCGGCATGTTTGGAAAGTAACTCAATTGATCTTTCCCTTGTTCTTTAAGTGGTGCGACGTTCAGATGTGTACATCTTTTCGATATGAACCCATTTGGCAAGGGTACTTATCGGACGGATTTGGCCTTCGGAAGAGCCCGTTATAGCGTCCCGACGAGGTTGCCCCTAAAATCAGCCCCTACTTTTACCCAAAAGCCACTTCCTCCCGAGCTCCAATCTTCTGATTTGCTATGCCGATTTCAACGCAAAACGCTCTCGACCTGATCCAATCTGCTCACGAACAAACCAAAATCAGCGCGGGTGCCGTTGAAAACTTGAAATGCTGGCTAACCGAGCCTCGGTACGCTCAATATGTGGAATCGATCTGCCGGCACGTCGAGGAAGGAAAATGGCAAGCTCTCGATGACGCGTTTTGGACGATTATCCCGTTCGGAACGGGCGGTCGACGCGGCCGAATGTACCCCATCGGCTCGAATGCGATCAACGATCGGACCATCGGCGAGAGCGCTCAAGGGCTTGCGGACTATATTTTGAGCCGAACCGACGTCGCCAAGCCCCTCTCCTGCGCAATTGCTTACGATACCCGCCACAACTCGCGTCACTTCGCGGAGCTCTGCGCCTCAGTCATGGTGGCCAACGGTTTTCACGTCTATTTTTTAGACGATTACCGTGCGACCCCTCAGCTTTCCTACGCTGTTCGCGCTAAGAACTGCAGCTGCGGAATCATGGTTACCGCTTCGCACAACCCTCCGAGCGACAATGCGGTCAAAGTGTATTGGTCGACCGGTGGACAAGTCCTCCCTCCGCACGACGCCGCCATCATCGACGGAGTCATGAATGTTCAGCAAATCAAGACGATCCCCTTTTCAGAAGCGGTCGGTGCCGGAAAGGTGACCGTCGTCACCTCGGAGATCGATCAAAAGTATCTCGATGCTGCATCGCAATACGCCTGGCCCGGCTCCCGCGACGTCCGCGTCATCTATTCTCCGCTTCACGGTGTTGGCGGATTCGCCGTTTTGCCCCTCCTTTCTGCCTGTGGATTTCAAGACGTTTCCGTCTTTGAGCCGCATGCCAAACCGGACGGTGATTTCCCCAACGTCCCCGGCCATGTGAGCAATCCCGAGAACAGCGCTGTCTTTGATGCCATCATCGTCGAAGCCAAGTCTCGCGGTGCCGATCTGATCCTTGCTACCGATCCCGATTGCGATCGAATGGGATGCGCTGCTCCGCTTACTCCAGCCCCTGACTCGCTTTGGGGAACGATCAATGGCAATCAGCTTGGAGCTCTACTGACCGACTTTGTGCTGGGCAAGATGAAAGCAGCGGGAACGTTGTCTTCTCAAACGTACGTGATCAAGACGCTGGTGACCACCGAGTTAACCCGACGCATCGCCGAAAGCTACGGCGCTCGCTGCGAAGGGAACATCCACGTCGGATTCAAATGGATCGCCGGCTTGATGGATGAACTCGGGCCAGAAAACTTTGCATTCGGTACCGAGGAATCGCACGGCTACCTCATCGGGCAATACGCGAGAGACAAAGATGGCGCAGTGGCTTGCTTGCTCATGACCCAGCTCGCAGCGGACTTGAAAGCGCAAGGCCTAACGTTGCACCAAAAACTGGAACAGCTTCTCTCCACCCATGGCTGCTATCTGGAGGACTTGATCAACGTGCAGATGGAGGGGAGCGAAGGGATGGCGAACATGAAGAAACTCATGCAATCCCTCCGGGATAATCCTCCGTCGACAATGGGTGGCCTCTCGGTTGTTGCCGTCCGCGACTACGGCAACCTCACCCGTAAAATCGTCGGCGGTGGTACGGAACAATTGGATGCACCGAAAAGCAACATGCTGATCCTCGACTTGGCACTGCCTGGCAGTTCTCAGCCGTCAGGCAACGCGATCGCGGTCCGGCCATCGGGGACCGAGCCCAAGGTGAAGTTCTTTGTTCGGCTATGAGCCGGTCTCTCAAGGCTTAGCAGCAGCCAAGACCGCCGTTTTGGATCGCTTGGCTGCGATGAAAGTCGACGCAAAGAAGCTTGGATCCTAGTTGAGAGTCGTGTGTTCTGCGATCTCCTTCAGAAATACACGGCGAATGGCGTCGTAACCTCGAAAGAAGGTGTGATCCGTTGAAGCAGCCCCAAGGCCAGCGGTAATGCTATCTCCTAGTCCAACCAACGACACAGCACTTTGACTCCACTCGGTGGCAAATACATTCTTATCCAAAATAGGGCCGGCCGGGCCAGTACCAATCGGACGAAGAAGGAAGTACTGCGTGTAGAACCAAGCGCTGAATGTGGCGAAGACTCCGACGACCGCGATCACCATCAACCTTCTACGCGACCTTTTCATGCTCGAATCCCCATCAAGATCGTATGCCAAATCAAAACCACTCACACTCAGTATACGTTAGAGGCTCTCGCTAGAGCGCAATAGTCGCAAAGAAGAAGAACGCGTCGAAGGAGTGGAACTGCGATGTGGCCTTCATTTTTTGCCCATCCTCTTTTTGCCCATCTGCCTTATCGCTTCGTTAGTCGAAAGCCAGGGCAGAAAAATGGGGGGCAAAAAGATGAGAAGAAAGAGGCAGTGTTTATTCGATCTAACGTAGGGTTTTCTTTGCGAGCTTTGCGCCTTGGCGTGCGATCAAAACGGAGAAACAAAGAGAGGCTCTCGCAAAGCCGCGGTGGTCGCAAAGAAGAAGAACGCACGTCGAAGGAGTGGAGCTGCGATGTGGCCTTCATTTTTTGCCCATCCTCTTTTTGCCCATCTGCCTTATCGCTTCAGTTGCCAAAAGCCAGGGCAGAAAAATGGGGGGCAAAAAGATAAGAAGGAAGTGGCTGTGATTCGATCGATCTAACGTAGGGTTTTCTTTGCGAGCTTTGCGCCTTGGCGTGCGATCAAAACGGAGAAACAAAGAGAGGCTCTCTCAAAGGCGCGGTGGTCGCAAGGAAGAAGAGCGCGTCGAAGGAGTGGAGCTCCGATGTGGTCTTCATTTTTCTGCCCCTCCTCTTTTTGCCCGACTGCCTTATCGCTTCAGCTGCCAAAAGCCAGGGCAGAAAAATGGGGGGCAAAAAGATGAGAAGTGTTTCGAACGATCTAAGGTGACGATCTCTTTGCGTGCTTTGACCGCGATATCCATATTCCGATTCCCAAACCCACCAATAGCACCGGGACGCCGACGATGACACACCTGACCAGCATGAGACGTCTCTCCTGCCATTTGTCATACGCCTCCGGTAATGACACGGAAGGCAATTCCAGAGCTGGCGTATCTTGAAAACCTTCCCAGAAATCTGAATGTGTATCGGGGTGTAGCCCCTCTTCCAGACGCCGTGACAAGAATGCGACTCTCGCTTGGTGCCACTCCTCGGCCTCGACCCGAAGCCGCTTGAAAGCAGGATCAAGAAGTATTTCCCCTTTCACGAATCCAGGCTGAGGTAGCAACTCCTTCAAGCTCTTGCCCGTCGGTGCACCAGGTAGTAAAGAACCTCGACCAGAGTCCACGAGCTCATTACAACGCAGCCATGCAAAATAAGCGAGTGAATTCCTTCCACCATCGCGTCCACGCGAGAAACCAACAGAATTGCGCTGCAGAGCAATATTCAATGCGTGGAAGATGTCGACACTCTCCCAAGCATTTCCAAGAACGACGAGTCCAGCGAGTCCTCGTACCGCCTCCGCTGCTTCCTCAGGCTCGGTACTCTCGCCGTATATATCCCCGAAACTCCACCCAAGCAAATTCGGGAGCGGTTGAAAGCTATCGATCTGCGGGGGATCGATCATCCATCGCATCGCTTGCAATTGATACTTCTCGCGCCCGAAATGCGCGTTTGGATTTATCTCCAATGCCTTGACGATCTCATCACAGGCCGACTTGAGTTCGTCGATACTCATTCGATCGGCTCCTTGTCGGATCCAGCGATGGACCATAAAGGTACCGAGATTCGCATGATATCGATAAAGCTGCTCTCGGATCTCCGGGTGTGAAGGGTCCCGTTTATTGAGCTCAAGTCGCTTTCTTACCATCCACGCGATCGCTTCGTCCGACATTCCAAGTCGGTCGCAAGCGACTCCAGCATCGTCGTAAGCTGCCAAATCAATTGGGTCATTGCGGAGCTGCAGCTCGATTCGGGCGAGTCTCATCTCGTAGTACTTGGGTGGATTCCGTTCGAACCGACCCGTCAAGACGGCGACAACCTCGGGCATTCCAATGGCTTCTTCCCGAGGCGTGTCTCGATCCCAGAGGCACGCCAGGGGCAAGCACTGCAGGCTGATCCACAAACCAACAATCAGCGCAAAGCGTTTCATAACGCCGGTCCCCGTAATGATGGCCTCAGGTCTCGCACCCATCTTCGACCCATGGAATGAGCCCGAGAACCCATTCTACAACAAAGCGCCGCAGTTATGCGTTGCGATGCATCAGCACTCGGAATTGCCTACGTCGTTGAGACGAGGGCGGAGCCCATGGTGAGGCCTGGGGCTGGGAGGGTGCTGTGGCCTCGCAGGTAAATGTCGATCGCCCGTGCCGCACCACGACCTTCATTGATCGCCCAAACAACCAACGACTGGCCCCGACGGCAGTCACCAGCCGCGAAAACACCCGGAATGGAAGTCGTGAACTTGCCATGTTCCGCCTTGTAGTTGGAACGCGGATCCAGTTCCAATCCGAGGATCTCACTGACATAGTGCTCAGGGCCTAGGAAGCCCATCGCGAGGAGTACCAAGTCGGCGCCGATGATCTCTTCGCTCCCTGGAACCTCTTCCATCGTGAACTTGCCATCCTTCTTCACCCACTGAACGCGGACCGTCTTAATCCCGGTGACATTCCCCTTGCCATCGTCGATGAACTCCTTGCTCAAGATGCAGTATTCGCGAGGATCATGACCGAACTTGAACACCGCCTCTTCGTGCCCATAGTCGCTTCGGAAGATGCGAGGCCATTGCGGCCAAGGATTATCCGGTGCTCGGCTCTCGGGTGGCTTGTCGAGCAATTCGAAATTCACCAGCTCGCTGCAACCATGTCGCAGACTGGTTCCGATGCAGTCGCAACCGGTGTCACCGCCACCGATGACCACGACTCGCTTGCCCTTCGCGGAAATAAATTTTCCATCAGCATGCTTGCTATCGAGCAAGCTTGCGGTGTTGGCGCTCAGGAACTCCATCGCAAAGTGAACCCCCTTTAACTGCCGACCGGGGATTGGCAAATCGCGAGGCTTGGTCGCACCCGTCGCCAAAAGCACTGCATGGTTCTCAGCCATCAACTGCTTGGGATCGACCGTTCGACCGACATCCGCCTTGGTCACAAACTTGACTCCCTCTGCCGCCATCAGATCAAGCCGTCGTTGGACGACGTTCTTGTCCAGCTTCATGTTGGGAATGCCATAGGTGAGGAGTCCGCCGATTCGATCGGATCGTTCATACACGGTAACCGTGTGCCCCACTTTGTTCAGCTGATCTGCGGCTGCCAACCCAGCAGGACCGCTACCAATGATGGCCACGCTCTTCCCAGTGCGGGTCTCAGGTGGCTTCGGGTGAATCCAGCCTTCCGCATAGCCTCGGTCAATGATGGCGTTCTCAATGTTCTTGATCGTCACCGGTGGATTAGTGATCCCCAACACACATGCACCTTCGCAGGGAGCTGGGCACACGCGACCGGTGAACTCAGGAAAGTTGTTCGTCTTGTGCAATCGATCGAGCGCATCTTTCCAACGACCGTTGTAAACCAAGTCATTCCACTCGGGAATCAAATTGTCGATAGGGCAACCTGTTGCCGATTGGCAAAAAGGAACCCCGCAGTCCATGCATCGAGCCCCCTGGGTTCGCAACTGCTGTTCATCTGGCTCGGTGTAAATCTCGCCGTAGTCATTCAATCGAACAACTGGCAATCGCCACTCCACCTTCTTGCGATCGAACTCTTTAAATCCGGTTGGCTTGCCCATGCTTCTATCACTCTCGTATCAGATGTAGTCTTTTTGTTTTTGGTGCAAGATTCGCCACCGACGAACCTCGCTTCGATTCATTGAACCAAACAGTGCACCGAACTAGGCTTTCGCCATCTCTCGCTTGCTTTGCTTCATTTCGTTCAAGACTCGTTTGTAATCGATTGGCATCACCTTGACGAACCGACGGATGCTATTGGACCAGTCGCTAAGCAATTCTGCGGCTACAGACGAACGCGTAAGCTCCGCATGCTTGGAGATCATCGCGTGGAGTTCGGCGATGTCCTCGTCCTCTTCCAAGGCTTCCAACTCGACGGTTCCCAAATTGCATTGGATGCGGAACGATTCCATATCGGCGAGGACATAAGCGATTCCGCCGCTCATACCGGCTGCAAAGTTCCTACCCGTAGGCCCGAGGATGGCGACGCGACCGCCGGTCATGTATTCGCAACCGTGATCTCCGACTCCTTCAATAACCGCATTGCAGCCGGAGTTTCGCACTGCAAATCGCTCTGCGGCTCGACCGCGAATGAAGATCTCACCGCTGGTCGCACCGTAGAGGCACACATTGCCAACGATGATGTTATCTTCCGGCTTGAACGACGCCGACTTATCGGGGTAGAGAATGATTCGACCACCGGACAGGCCTTTGCCGACATAGTCGTTCGCATCGCCTTCCAATTCCAGCGTCACGCCGTGGGCCAAGAACGCACCGAAGCTCTGACCCGCAGCTCCTTTGAACCGGATGCGGATCGTATCGGTGGGCAAGCCCTTTTGGCCGTGCACCTTGGCAATCTCGTTGCTCAAGATGGTTCCGACCGTTCGATTGATGTTGATAATAGGCAACTCGAATCGAACTGGCTTCACTTTATCGATGGCTTCCCGACATCGAGGAAGAATCTGAGTCAGATCGAGCGACTTCTCCAGCCCGTGATCTTGCTTGTCCATACATCGAACTTGCACATCAGGGCTCGTCTTCTTAGCAGGTGCCAAGATCGGGGTCAGATCCAATCCGTCCGCCTTCCAATGCTTGATCGCTGCATCGACTTTTAGGAACTCGGTTCGACCGATCATCTCGTCGATGCTGCGGAAGCCCAGGGATGCCATGATTTCTCGAGCATCTTCGGCCACCATAAATAGATAGTTCACGACATGCTCCGGCTTGCCAGCAAACTTCGCTCGCAACTCGGGGTCTTGCGTGGCAATACCGACAGGGCAGGTGTTCAAGTGACATTTGCGCATCATGATGCACCCGAGGGTGATCAACGGTGCGGTCGCAAATCCAAACTCTTCGGCACCTAGCAAC
>JALOQZ010000083.1 GCA_025459245.1 Pirellula sp. | reverse complement strand
AGACCGATTCTGGCATTCGTCTCATTACAGCGAAAGTTGTAAAGGGCGGGCAGATTCACGATGACCCAGCGGAATACATCGCCGCCGATTTCTATGACGAATGGATGCGGCGTGGATTGCCTCAGAAGCTCGACGTGCTTCTCACGACAGAAGCCCCGCTTGGTGAAGTTGCCATTCTCCGCGATGATGCGCCGATCGCATTGGCCCAACGAATTATCCTGCTTCGTGCAAAACCAGGGCTGCTTGACCCACTCTATCTCTTCTACGCACTTCAGTCGGACTTCGGTCAGTGCGAGTTGAGAGCTCGCGCATCCGGAACAACAGTCTTGGGGATCAAGCAAAGCGAGCTTCGCAAGGTTCGCATCCCTGTCTTTCCCCTCCCAATCCAGCGTCGCATCGCAGGCATCCTGTCAGCCTACGACGAGTTGATTGAGAACAGCCAGCGGCGGATCAAGATTCTGGAGTCGATGGCCCGCGCCCTTTACCGCGAGTGGTTCGTCCACTTCCGCTTCCCCGGCCACGAATCCGTCCCCCGCGTCCCCTCCCAATTTGGTGAGATACCAAAGGGCTGGGCGTATTGCGAACTGAGTGAACTTGGATTTGTTGGGCGTGGGAAATCGCGTCATAGGCCACGCAATGAACCATCGCTGTATGGCGGGCCCTACCCATTTTTCCAGACGGGTGATATCAAAGAATCGCGAGTTTTCCTGCTGACTCACTCGCAGACTTATAGCGAAGCTGGCCTTTCGCAGAGCAAACTGTGGGAGCCTGGAACTCTTTGCATTACCATTGCCGCCAACATTGCGGAGACTGCTATCCTCGGAAAGACATCCTGCTTTCCAGACAGTGTGGTTGGTTTTGTCGCTGACCCGTCAAAGTCCGATGCATTTTACGTGAAGCTGTATTTAGATTCGATTAAACAACAAATGCAGAACGTCTCGCGAGGCACTACCCAAGACAACCTAAGCTTGGAAAAATTATTGGGCTTTCGCGTCCTGACGCCACCATCGGCAATCTTGCAGTCGTTTCGAGAAAAAGTCACACCACTTCTCGTTCTACTGAAAACGTTACTGCAACAGGAAGAAAACCTCCGCCGCACTCGCGACCTGCTGCTGCCGCGTCTGCTCGCCGGCCAGATCGACGTGGAGGCCATCGCGTCATGAGCTCGCAGCCCTACATTCCTGACGCTATGCCGCTAAGCAATTTGGATTGCCGAATCCTGCTTCCTTTGGTCTGCCAACCGAATGCCGCTTTGGGTCGCAACAGCTCACGAGAAAACTTTGTGGAGCCTGTTTTCGATTACGGGCTCCACAAAGCAGTTTGTGGAGTTTTAACGCTCCGCAAAATGAGGCTTCCGTCATGAGTCCTCACGCTTACTCCGAAGATCAGCTTTTCGCAAAACCAGCTTTCAGAGGGTGGAATTCCGGACATGCCTGATATCGTACCGCTGCCTCCCGATTACGCCGTCTGGCTGGCGGAGCTTAAGACCCGGATTCATGGTGCCCAACAGCGGGCGACGCTGGCTGTTAGCCGCGAATTAGTGCAACTGTACTGGCAGATCGGGCGTGACATTCTTCAGCGTCAAAACCGTGATGGCTGGGGGGCGAAAGTGATCGATCGGCTGGCACAGGATTTGCGCAACGCGTTTCCCGATATGAAAGGCTTTTCGCCTCGAAATCTCAAGTACATGCGTGCCTTTGCCGACGCGTGGCCGGATTCCGAATTTGTGCAAGAGGTGCTTGCACAATTGCCGTGGTATCACCAAATCGCTCTCCTCGACAAGCTAAAGACCGCTGATGAACGCCGCTGGTATGCCGCCAAAGCCATCGAGCAGCGCTGGTCTCGCAATGTGCTGGTAATGCAGATCGAAGCCCGTCTGTTAGAACGCAGTGGTCAGGCGGTGACCAACTTTCCGGTCACGCTGCCCAAGCCGCAATCCGATCTGGCTGGCGAGTGCTTGCGAGACCCGTACCGTTTCGACTTCTTGGGCCTCACCGAGAAAGCACAAGAGCGTGAAATCGAAAATGCCCTGGTCAAACATGTCACCGAGTTCCTGCTGGAGTTAGGGGCCGGCTTCGCGTACGTCGGGCGACAGGTGCTACTGAACGTAGGCGGTGAAGAGTTTTTTATCGATTTGCTCTTCTACCACCTCAAGCTGCGATGCTTCGTAGTGGTCGAGCTTAAAACCGGAGACTTCAAACCCGAACACCTGGGCAAACTCGGCTTCTACCTCACTGCGATCGACCGGGACATGAAGAACGCGCATGACAATCCCACCATTGGGCTGCTGCTCTGCAAGTCAAAGAACAAGGTGGTGGCTGAATACGCCTTGTGTGACAAAACTCAACCCATGGGGATCGCCGAATACCGACTGATCGAATCCCTTCCCACCGACCTGCAATCCAGCCTACCAAGCATCGAGGCGATCGAGCAAGCCTTGGCGGACGACTCAGCGACGGAGGAAGTATGAGTCCCAGCGCCTACACCGAAGAACAGCTCGTCGAGCAGCCTGCCATCGGACTTTTTGCCGCCTTGGGTTGGCAAACGGTGTCGGCGATGGAGGAGACCTTCGGCACAGGCGGCTCGCTTGGCCGCGAAACCAAGGGCGAGGTGGTGCTGGTGGCTCGCTTGCGAACGGCGCTCTCAAAGCTCAATCCCAATGCACCCGCCGAGGCCATTCAAACCGCCATCGATGAGCTTGCCCGCGACCGCTCGGCGATGAGCCTCGAGGCCGCGAACCGCGAAGTCTACCGGCTGATGAAGGAAGGCATCCCCGTCTCTATCCCCGACCGAGAGCATGGCGGGCAGAAGACAGAACGGTTGCGAGTGGTTGATTGGGAGACCCCACAGCAAAACGACTTCCTGTTGGTTAGTCAGCTCAGCGTGGTGGGGAGCCTTTACACTTGCCGGCCCGATCTGGTGGGCTTCGTCAACGGTCTGCCCTGGGTAGTGATCGAACTCAAGAAGCCGGGCGTGCCGGCTCGAGCTGCCTTCGACGAGAACCTCACCCACTACAAACAGCAGATCCCTCAGCTGTTCTGGTTCAACGCTCTGCTGATCGCCAGTAATGGCACCGATAGCCGCGTCGGTTCGCTCACCGCCGACTGGGAACGCTTCTTCGAATGGAAACGAATCGCTAGTGAGGACGAGCCGCGTCGCGTGTCACTGGAGGTAATGCTGCGCGGCACATGCGACCGAACCCGACTGCTTGATCTGGTGGAGAACTTTACTTTGTTCTCCGAGCACAAGGCAGGGCTGGTCAAGATCCTGGGCCAGAACCATCAGTTCCTCGGTGTGAACAACGCCATCGCATCGATGCTTGAGGCACGCAAGCTGGGGCATGGTCGGGGCGGTGTGTTCTGGCAAACGCAGGGGAGTGGTAAGAGTTTTTCGATGGTGTTCTTTGCACAGAAGGTGCTACGAAAGCTGGCCGGCAACTGGACGTTTGTAGTCGTTACCGATCGTGTGGAGTTGGACGAGCAGATCGCGAAGACCTTCAAGACGGTGGGAGCAGTGAGCGAGGCGGAGGGAGACCATTGCCACGCCAGCAGCGGTGCCCATCTGCGTGAGTTGTTGCGTGGTAACCATCGCTATGTCTTTACGCTGGTTCACAAGTTCCAAACGCCGGAGATGCTAACCGATCGCTCCGATGTGATTGTTTTGACCGACGAAGCGCACCGCAGCCAATACGATACTCTGGCTCTCCACATGCGCGCTGCTCTTCCGAAAGCGATGTTCCTGGCCTTCACCGGAACGCCCTTGATCGCGGGTGAGGAACGGACCAAGGAGGTGTTTGGCGACTATGTGTCGATCTACGACTTCCAGCAGTCGGTGGAGGATGGCGCGACCGTACCTCTGTTCTACGAGAATCGCACTCCGGAGCTCGAGCTAATCAATCCCGATCTCAATGACGATATCTACCGTCTTATCGAGAACGCGGAACTCGACGCGGAGCAGGAGGAGAAGCTTGAGAAGGTGTTGGGGCGGCAATACCACTTGATCACACGCGACGATCGGCTCGAGACGGTAGCGGCGGACATTGTGCGACACTTCTTAGGGCGAGGTTTCGTGGGCAAAGCGATGGCGGTATCCATCGACAAAGCGACCGCCCTGCGAATGCACGATAAGGTCAGGAATCATTGGGCTGTCGAAACAGCACGGGTTCAGAAAGAACTAGGCCGTTATGACTTGTCCAAGGCAGAGCAGGTAGCGCTGCAGCAGCGGCTGGAGGTGCTTATCACGACCGACATGGCGGTCATCGTTTCGCCGGCGCAGAACGAGATCGAGCAGATGAAGAAGATTGGAGTCGATATCGAGCCGCACCGAAGACGCATGAACGAATCGCAGCCAACGCTTGACGAGAAGTTCAAGGACACGAACGATTCATTGCGATTGGTGTTCGTTTGCGCCATGTGGTTAACGGGCTTTGATGCGCCAAGTTGTTCGACAGTGTATCTAGACAAGCCGATGCGCAATCACACACTCATGCAAACCATCGCCCGCGCGAATCGCGTGTATCCCGGCAAGCACAGTGGTGTGATTGTCGATTACGCCAACGTATTCGCCTCGCTGGAGAAGGCGCTCGCCATTTACGGTGCGGGAAAAGGGGGAGCGAACCCGGTCAAGGACAAGGCGCAGCTGGTGGCGGCGCTCCGTGAAGCGATAGCAGCGGCAACAGAGTTCTGCGCTGGTCATGGTGTCAATCTTCCAGGTATTGAAGCATTGCCATTGAATGGTATGGAAAAGCTGAACGCGTTGGAGAACGCTATCAACGCCCTCATTGGACCGGATGCCGTGCGGAGGGAGTTCTTTGGCCATGAGAAGCTCGTCAGCACACTTTATCGCGCGGTGAAACCGGACCCGGCAGCGATCGAGTTTTCGACTCGTATAGCAGGCATCGTGACGTTGGCAGGCGCGATACGAGCGAAACTCAATCCGAATCCCCCGGACATCGCCACGATCTTGCAGCAGATTGGCGGGTTGCTCGACAACTCGATCACCGGCCTGACCATCCGCGAAGGAGGACCTCCGGCGATCGATCTCTCGAAGATCAACTTCGAGGCGTTGGCGAAGCGATTCAAGGAGTCGAAGCACAAGAACACGGACCTTGAAGCGCTGAGGGCTGCGATCCAGGCTAAGTTAGAAAAGCTTGTTCGATTAAACCGCACGCGGGCCGACTTCACCGAGAAGTTTGAGGCGTTGATCGAGAGCTACAACAACGGCAGTCGCAACATCGAGCAGCTCTTCGAAGAGCTTTTGAAGCTGTCGAACAGCCTCGACGACGAGCAAGAGCGTCATGTGCGAGAAAACCTCACCGAGGAAGAGCTGGTGATCTTTGACATCCTGACGCGGCCTGCGCCGGAGTTGAGTACGGCTGAACGGGATGAGGTGAAAAAGGTTGCTAAAGACTTGCTCTCGCGACTGAAGCAGCTGCTGGTGCTCAACTGGCGTCAGAAGTCTGCGGCGCGATCGACCTTGAAATTAGCGATCGAGGATACGCTGGATAGCGGACTGCCAAGAGCCTACACGCCGGAGATTTTTAACCATAAGTGTTCAGCACTCTTCGAGCACATTTATGAGAGCTACCCCGAGCGCGATGTTGGGGTTTATGCCGAGATCGGATAACCTTGGGCCAGCGCCCTGCGGTAGATGGGTAGTAAAACCATCCGGACATCAATGGAAGAGGACCCCCCAAATTGCAGGGAAAACGAAAAAAGCCAGTGAAAACACTGGCTCAGGAGGCGGAGGGCACGGGACTCGAACCCGCAACCCCTTACGGGGCACATCATTTCCAATGATGCCGCTAGCCATTCGCTTACCCTCCGAATAGCGGACTGTTCAAAAGCATATCGAAGTGCTCTAACTGAACAAGTCGAGAACCGCATTTTCCACAATTCGGAGCCGTTTATGAACCACTTTGCCTGGCAGTTTTCTAAGAATCCAACCGCCTACGATCTCGTCCGTTCCGAAATTGCACTCCCCTCCCAGCCTGCCCCTGGCCATGTCCGGATTCGGATCCACGCCGCCTCCCTCAATTACCGCGATCTGATCGCTTGGAAAAACCTTGCCGGCAGGCAAGTCGACGGGCGTGTTCCTGCCTCCGACGGGGCCGGGGAAATCATCGCTCTCGGGGAAGGTGTCTCCAGCTGGCGCCTCGGAGACCGTGTCGCGGGTTGCTTCTTTCAAACTTGGCAGTCAGGCCCCTTCGAGCTTTCCCACCATCAAAACGATCTGGGGGGCACGCTCGATGGAATGCTCCAACAAGTCATCGACTTGCCCGAAACCGGCGTGGTGCGGATTCCTGAGTCTCTCTCCTACGAGCATGCCAGCACCCTCCCTTGCGCTGGTCTCACGGCTTGGTACTCTCTCTGCTCTCGTTCTCAACTCCTCCCTAACCAAAAGGTTCTCTGTATCGGTACTGGGGGAGTGTCGATCTATGCTCTCCAATTTACCGTCGCCCATGGCGCAAAACCCATCGTCCTGTCTCGTAGCAAAGATAAATTGGAGAAAGCAAAAGCACTGGGTGCTTGGAAAACGATCTGTACCACCGACCATCCCAATTGGTCGGAACAAGTATGGCAAGAAACCGACGGCCGAGGTGTCGACCACGTGGTCGAAGTCGGCGGGCCAGGGACGCTCGAGCAATCGATGAAGTCGGTTGCGGCGAGTGGACATATCGCTCTCATCGGCGTTCTCACCGGCTTTGGGCCTCCGACGGCAAGCCTCTTTCCTTTACTTGCCCGCAACGTAAGGCTCGATGGTATCTATGTCGGATCGCGAGCCGATTTCATGGCGATGAATCAATTCATCGAATCGCATCCCTTCATGCCGGTCATCGATTCGATCTTTGCGTTTGACGAAGCTCCGAAGGCGTTCGAAGCACTCGCCGCCGCTAATCACTTCGGAAAGATCGTGATCCGTATCGACTAGAGCAGGGATTCAAGATACTGCTTTGACTTTAACAGCACTTCGGTCGATTTCTCGACCGATTCATGAATCGCTAGTCCGCGGGGATACGGATGCATGAATAACTCGGTCCACCCACGGTATTCGCCTCGTCGTAAAACGTCGACCATGGGCTTGAAATCCAATGGGCCATAACCAGGTAACTGCAGCCATTCGTCTTCGCGCGGCTGTTTCGTCATGCTTCCCTTTCCATGTTGCCAAGCGTAAAAGACCTCTACCTTAGGAAGGATCTCCTCTAATAGCTTGGCGAGACGCACGGGATCTTGCGGAAGATGATACGGGGCGAAGGCGATGGCCAAGCATTTTGACGAAGCAAGCTCCGCAAAGATCCGGAGCGAATCTTCACTCTCCATCAGATTGTTCGCATGGTTCTCAATCGCCAGGACAACGCCGCATTCTTCTGCCAATGCAACATGCGGCTTTAGTTGTTCGAGGAAGTCGCGAATGGCATTGCGCAACTCTGCACCTTGGAGCTTCGAAGGCCCTTTCGCACCTGTCACGATCGTTTTGCAACCGAATCGTTGAGCCAATCGGAATTCTTCCGCGAGACCAAACGGCCCTAGCTTGTACTGGGTGATGCACCCAAGTTTGGATCCGTTACTCTCAAGCAACGTTCGAAACGCTTTCTCGCCCATCGCATCAAGCTGTTCTCGCTGATCGCCATGAACGCGTGGCCAAAGATCGATCGAGGTGCTCTGGAGCTTGGGAGCTTCGCGAAGAATCGATTCGATCGAAGCGTAGCCATACAGGGAAGATCCGAGCAGATATCGGAATCGGAACTCCTCCTTTGCGATACTGTTTGGAGTCGCGTGCATAAGCGACGCGGCAGCACAAACCGAGGCAGCGGATTGGAGAAGATGACGACGGCTCAGGGAGGATGGCTTGGTCAACGATTCTGTCCTTGATTGCATTATTTGGACCAGCGAAGGGTGGCTTGGGCAATTCGTTCTCCGAACAAAACTGCCGTTTGTCGATCACCAGGTCCGATGTTGGGTTGGTCCATATTCGACTGGGCCATCAATCCCGTGTAAGAAGTGAGTCGATTGAGGCCTTCGGGGCTATTCGAGTTGGTCATGACGCTGTTGCCGACCCAAACCATGCCATGCTGTAGGGCGTTGACCATGAGGCTGGTCAACGTGTTGAGTTTATCGCCCGAAAGTCCCAGGGAATGGGTGAAGCCTGCAGCTAGTTTGTCCTTCCAGCCTTGGGAGTACCAGATGGAACTGCAGCCATCGATAAAAGACTTGAACTGAGCCGAGTAGCCGCCCATGTACGTGGGGGTTCCAAAAACGATCGTATCCGCTTGTTGTAACGATGCGACGATGGAGTCATTTTTCCAGCGACCATTGGTTATGTCGGACGGAAGAATGGGGTGCAGCATCGGTTCTGTGCCAGCTTGAGACTTAATACCGTCGGCGATTGCGTGCGCAAGTTGCTCGGTATGTCCGTTTGCGGAAAAGTAGACGATCGCGATCTTGGCCATGTTGGGGGCTTTCTCAGTAGATTCAAATCTAAAGCAATGACTAGGGTACGAAGAGAGGCTCGTATAGTCTCGCGGATCGAGTACGAGAAAGCAATGTGCAGGGCAGAAACCGCGGACTATCGCCCTGCGGCTGATGATAGGCTGCTGCCGTTCGGCATCAGCCGGAACGCGCTAGCGTCCGGTTACCGCGCGTCGCACGATCAAGCCTGTATCGATTGGTGTTGATGTGCTGGATGTCAACCGGGGGGCTAGCACCCTGCGGCTTATGCAATCCAATCGTGGATAACGTTGCCCGCAACGCCGGTCAGTCGTGCGTCCAAGCCTTGATGGCGAACCGTGAGCTTTAAATGGTCCAGCCCGAACAAGTGCAAGATGGTGGCGTGAAAGTCATTTACATGCACCGGTTTCTCAACTACCGACCATCCAATTTCATCTGTCGCTCCATACGTTTGCCCACCGCGAACACCCCCTCCCGCCATCCAAAGCGAAAATGCAAAAGGGTGGTGATCTCGACCCGTTACCTTGCTGTAACCAAGCCGATTTTCACCAAGCGGTGTTCTGCCAAACTCCCCTGCGAAGATGACAAGTGTATCGTCGAGCAATCCGCGGCGTTTGAGGTCCTTTAAGAGGGCAGCGACCGGCTGGTCTGCCATCCCCGCATTGAAGGTGAGTTCGTTATCCAAGTTAGAGTGATGATCCCAGGAAGCATGAAACAGGCTAACAAATCGTACGCCTCGTTCGATTAGTCTTCTCGCGAGCAAACAGTTGGTTGCAAATTGCTTGTATTGTCCTTTTCCACCAGCGCGGTCTGCTTTGATCGGTGGATCCTCGCGGTGGATCCCGTATTCCTCCTCCGTCTCGCGAGTTTCACCGCTCAGGTCAATCAGCTCCGGTGCAGCGCTTTGCATACGAAAGGCCAATTCATAGTTGGCGATTCGACTTTGAATCTCGGGATCTCCAAGCTGCTCAAAGCGATTGCGATTGAGTTGATTGAGCACTTCTACGGATTCTCGCTGCAGCTCCGGAGGAATACCTGGCGGGGTCGCCAAGTTCAAAACCGGATCACCTTGATTTCGGAACAGAACTCCCGCATAAAGGGATGGCAGAAAGCCGCTAGACCACAGCGATGCGCCACCGCTTGTCCCTCGCCCGGCGGATAGGACAACATAACCCGGCAAATCTTGGGACGGACTACCCAATCCATAAGTCAACCACGATCCCATTGTCGGAAGACCAAAGAACGGTCGACCTGCGAGCAGTGTCAGTTGGGCGGGGTGGTGATTGAATTGGTCTGTGTGCATCGAACGAACCATCAGTATGTCGTCGGCACACGATCCGATATGTGGCATCAAATCGCTGAACTCCATTCCGCATTGGCCATGTTTGCGAAACACGCGTTTGGAGCCCATTAAGACGGCAGACTCTTTTTTTATAAATGCAAAGCGGACATTCTGCGTCATGGACTCAGGCAGGGGCTGGCCATCGAGTTCTTGAAGCTTCGGTTTCGGATCGTATAGATCGATCTGGCTGGGCGCACCTTCTAGAAAGATAAAGATGCAACGCTTGGCTCGTGGGGCGAAGTGCGGGGATTTGGGCGCCATCGAATAGCTGGACTCCCCCTCCATCGCCGCCGTTCCATCGCGAGGGGACTCTGCACGAATCTTCTCGGCGGCCAGCGATGCGAATGCCAATGCGCCAATTCCATATCCTGCATTTTCCAGGAAGTATCTTCTTGAATCGCGTCGGACGAATTCGGCAACATCAGAACGTTTCCAAATGGAACGTTGATCCATGGCTATTCCCTCGTTATGAATTCGTCCAAATTGAGAATTGCACGCGATACGATGGTCCAAGCGGCTAGCTCGACGGGTTCTGTCGCTCCGCTGGATCGCTTGCCAACCAGTTCTTTGTTCAGCGATTCGTTCTCGCGATAGAAAGTACGTGCGCGCTCTAAAAGCTGCTTCAACGTCGATACCTCCATCGAGCTTGGG
Organism: Pirellula sp.; assembly: GCA_025459245.1. Classification (GTDB taxonomy): domain Bacteria; phylum Planctomycetota; class Planctomycetia; order Pirellulales; family Pirellulaceae; genus JBKCUI01. The sequence goes on along the minus strand of JALOQZ010000083.1, from coordinate 3,124 downwards.
TCTCGCACAAGGCATCGTAGGAAAATCTCTTTCAATCGAGCTTCATCGGTAGCGTCAAGGGAACACGTATCCTCCGCTAAAGCTTGAGAAGCCTCCAGGAACGAGTCGTTGTTGAGTAGAGTTAAGGCTTGCAACGGCGTGTTGGAGGGGGTACGAGCCACAGCGGTGGCATTCGCATCGGGGCAATCAAAGGTCATCAGTGTGGGGTGTGGAATCGTCCTCTTGAAAAACGTATACATACCCCTTCGATATCGATCTGCTCCTTCGCTATCTTTCCATGTGAAGCTGTTCGCGTAGCTGAGTTTTGCAAGCTCGGGTGGCATAGGCGGAAAGACGCTGGGACCGCCAATTTTCTCGCACAGCAAGCCACCCGCTTGGAGCGATACATCTCGTACAATCTCTCCCTCTAAGCGAAGTCGATTCTGGCGAGATAGGTACTGATTTGTCGGATCGACAGATTGCATTGCTTCACGATGCACCGAAGCTTGCCGATACGTTCGGGATAGCATAATGGTCCTGATAAAAGACTTTGTGTCCCATCGAAGTTCATCCCGAAAGTGGACCGCCAACCAATCCAGCAGCTCGGGATGGGAGGGCCTGTCACCTCGAACGCCAAAGTCACCGATCGTTCGTACGATGCCTTGTCCAAACAGCTTGGCCCAGATCTGATTTGCGACCACGCGTGCGGTCAGAGGATTGTCCGGCCCCACAATCCATCGGGCCAAATCAAGTCGATCCTTGATGTCTGATCGCTCATAATTTGGACCTGACAAAGCTCTGGGGATTCCGGTCGTGACAACCTCCGCTGGGGATAGAAAATCACCTCGTTCGAAACGATGTGTTGTTCGTGGCGCAAGTGCTTTGGAAAAGATCCGAACGGATTGCACTGGCACCCCCGTTCGCTGGAGGATTTCCTTCTGCATCTCTTGCAATTTCTTGACCTCAGGATCTTGTTCTGCAAAGAATTGGAACAGCAGTTCACGCGTCTCGTTGGTTCGCTTTTCCGGGTACATCTTCAGCGCATTGACCACTGCCTTGGTTAGCCCTAAGTCTTCTGCTGAGAGGGTCGAATTCTCTTTTGATTCGATCCTCTCGCGTTGTTCGCGTTCCCACTGCTGTTCATCGCTATACAACTCTCGATAGCGGATTTTCAGTTGTGACTCGACCTGGAGAAGCTCGGAAAGAATCGATGCTGATTCGGGCAAACCGATCGGCAGTTGTTCCGATAGCTCTTCCCCTTCATTCATGAATGCGAAAAGCTCAAAGTATTCGCGATGGGTGATAGGGTCGTATTTGTGCGTATGGCATTTAGCGCATCCGATGGTCAACCCAAGCCACACGGTACCGATCGTATCGGTTCGATCAAAGTTGGCCGCGACCCGGTATTCTTCTTGATCGACGCCACCTTCGGTGTTGGTAAGCGTTTGGCGATGAAATGCTGTCGCAATTCGCTGACTAGGAGTTGCGTTGGGGAGAAGGTCGCCAGCGATTTGCTCGATCGTGAACTGATCAAAGGGCATGTTCGCATTCAAGGATTGAATCACCCAATCGCGGTAGAGGTAGGCGTCCGGTCTTGCTCGGTCCTTCTCGTAGCCATCGCTGTCGGCATATCGGGCGATATCGAGCCAATGCCTTCCCCAGCGTTCGCCAAAATGCTGGGACGCGAGGCAGTTGTCGACCAACTGGCGATAGAGTGATTCCTTTTCCAAGTCGCTTGCCGAGTGATAAGCGTGGATGAATGCGGAGGATTGTTCTGGGCTTGGTAGTAGCCCAAGCAGGTCAAGGTGCACCCTTTTGATCAGGACCTCCGGCGGCGCTTCGGGCGAAAGGTTCACGCTGAATTTCGCTAGTTCACGGGCGACGAAACCATCAATTGGGTGCGTCGCGGATTCGGTCAACGTCGCAATTGGTTGCGCAGGGCGCAGTAAAGGTTTAAAGGCCCAGTGCGTGTCGTAGGTCGCTCCCGCAGCGATCCATCTTTGCAATAACTCGATACTCTCGGGTGAGAGGGCCGGGTGTTCGGCGGGGGGCATGCGGGTAGCTGCGTCTTTGGATAGGACGCGTCGTAGAAGCTCGCTGTCATCAGGTGATGTGGCGTTGATTGCCCGAGAACCACTCTCAAGAATTCGAGTCGCAGAGTCCCGATCCGATAGATCTAATCCCGCTTCTGAAGTGTCGGGACCATGGCATGCTAAGCAGTGCTCTGCAAAGATCGGTTGAATATCGCGATTGAAATCTATCGAGCTTGGAGGATTTTCTGTTGCACCCAAGAGGCTGCTGTTGAAAAGCGATAGCCCGTTGCTCGAGAACAACAACAGCAGCGCGGCGAGCAGTGGTTTTGCTAGGCTGCTACCGTACAAAAGCAAGGTAGGAGGGGATGCGCGACGGAGAGAAGGCATGGTGGGATCTCTGAAGCCAGGGGGGCACCGACGTGAGGGAGTGCGCTATTGTATCCGATCTATGACCCCTATTACGTTGCTCAAGAACCAGAATTGTCCTCGGGTAGAACTCGCATAAAGAATCGGTACCAATTGCTGAAAAAGACCGCTTCCACGTCTTCGCTGGTAAAACCGCGGTTCAGCATCATCTCTTCCAGCTTGAGCAAATCCCGATATCGGTTGAGACCGACGGGAGTTTGTTCGTTTCCGTAGGCGCCATCCAAGTCGGAGCCTATGCCGATGTTTTCGATAGAGCCTGCCAGATCGGCTACGTAGCGAATTTGATCCACTGCTCGTTCGAGTGTAACGGCCGGGGGCGTGATCCCCCGGACATATCCCTCCTGCAACATGATCACGTCCATGGAGACCCCCAACACTCCGCGTCGCTCCACCACCGCTCGAATTTGCGCATCGCTGAATTGGCGTTGCCAATTGCAAATCCCGCGGGCGTTTTGATGGCTTGCGTGGATAGGTCCGTCGAAATGCTCGAGCACTTGCCAAAACGAGATATCCGACAAATGGGTCATGTCGATCGTGATGCCGAGCTGTTCGCAGTTCTTGAGCAATGGGATTGCATCGAGTGCGAGACCGACTTGACTGTTGGTTCCACCTCCATAGCGGTTTGTGCCGTAGTGAGTCAGCCCCAAAGCTCGAAGACCGGCAGCGTGGAATTCAAAGACCGTATC
>JALOQZ010000082.1 GCA_025459245.1 Pirellula sp. | reverse complement strand
GCAGGATAGCCGTCAAGAAACGGTTCGAGTGGTACAGAGATTCGAGCATGGCAAAGTTCGTTATATCCATGCACCCAAAGCGACCGCTCGGTCCGGGCCTTCGGAGGAATCCTATGCGACCACCATGCTTCCGCTCGGCACACGTGTGGAAGTTTATTTGGAGACATCCAATGGTTGGTCAGGGATACGCCCACCTGATGGAAGCCACAACTGGATCCCAGCGTCCTCTGCATTTCTGCTGCCTGGTGGCAAAGCAGCTGAAATCGTGAGCGACGACACTCCGTCTTGGATCGGTTCATCTATCGATTCAAAAAATGGATTAAAGTGGCAGACATCGCTCGCCAAAACGCAGGTCGTCCAAGTACTCGGAGAGCAATCTCAGAAATTGGAGGATGGAACCACAAGCTTGTGGTATCGCATCGCACCACCACAAGGAGAATTTCGTTGGATCAGGACCTCCGCATTATCGGACACTCCCAGCGCGTCAGCCGAACAACAGAAGGCACCGAGCACTACGCCAGCGATAGCAACCTCGGCACAATCAGACTCTCACGTTCAGTTGGCGTCGCACCAAGAATCGACAAAAGGCAAGGTGGTGTCGAGTAAAGTTCGGCAAGCAAGCGGGCAAACGGAGCTTGGTGACACCATCGATGGAAAGATGGTCTGGAGCGACGAAGCTAGCGCGATTGCGGAAGCGGAACGTCTTATTCGAGAAGAGCAAGAGGCGGCGATGCAAGGTGCTCCCGAGGGGAGCTTGATTGTTGGCGATGAGCCCGAAGCGATGCCACTGGAGTCTGTGGAGCAAGCGATGACGCCGCAAGAGTTAGCGAAGGCCAAACGACATCAAGCGGCACAGCATCAAGTGGATTCGTTGAAGCATTGGGATTCGTTGCAAGCTACCGATCCCAAGTTGCGCATGAAACCACTCGCGAGCGTCCTCGGGCTAGTAGGTTTTGGAATTGTCGAAGCAGATCGCAAACCTGTTCGAAGCCAAATTGCCACGGAGCGGCAACAATTTCGTCAAGGTGCGTTGCGTTACGACTCTCGATTGGAATCTGTGGGACCACCTGGGTACAACCGGCTCGATCGGTTACCCAGGCCGGGGAAAGGCCCCCGAGTGCGGGCACCGTTGGGTAGCGAGAGCAGCATCGACGGCTCCGTCTCTTCCTATAGGGGAATGGAGTCACCCTACGACGAAAGTAAACCTATGTTGACCCGACTCTGGACAGCAGATCAACCTCTGTTTGGCGGTGAATCCAATGGAATGGGAATGGGTAGTATGGCTATGACGTCGGAGCGTTCCTTCCCGATGGATGCCGAAGGGGTCCGCAGATTGGGAGCGGGTTCCACCGTCGTGAGGTCGAGCGGTCCGAACGAGTGGCATGGGATTTCGCCAGCATCGATTCCTGATGAAATGTCGAACGACAGGATGGCATCGGAAGGGAGTTTAGCGGAGGCTGATTTTCATACACCTGAGATCCAGTCAGCGATGGTCGAGCTATCGAGGATTGTTTCGCAACCGACTGAGCAATGGGATTTAGAACGCTTGCGAAGAAGGTGCGAAGAATGGATCGAAAGAGGGGAATCCTCTATTGTTCGTGGCGAGGCACGACTGTTGATGGATCGAGTGGACCGATTCGATTCCTTGCGAACCAGAACGCTTGGAAGCATGATCGATACAACGCGATTAGCGGGTAATTCCGTACCTTCCAGTGTGATGATGGCATCCTCCGTTTCGGCAGCTTCCAATGCTCCGGGCGTAACAGTGCAGGCGGCGGGGCATGTCTCGAATGTTCCGGCAGGAGCAAACGCATCGGCAGGTGTTGGTGGAGCAGGGTACGGGGGTGTCTCTACCGGGGACGCTTCGGGTTGGCTGGTTCAAGTTCACGGGAGTTTGCCAGGCCAACCGGAATACGCTTTGACGGACGATCTTGGCAATGTGGTAACCTATGTGCAGTCGACCGCAGCCTTGAATCTGCGTCGTTATTTGCAGCAACCGGTCGTCATTCGAGGACAGCGCGGATACATACCTTCCTTAGCGGCGAGGCAGATTGTTGCAGAGAGCATTTCACGACTCCGGTAGTTCAGGGCCATCAGCCCAATTCCTTACTCGAATAGCATCTCAGCAAAAGCCTCTATGCGATTTGTAATCTTTCTAGTGTTGGCCATCGGCGGCGCAGGGCTGGATTTATGGACCAAAGATCAAGTCTTTCGCTGGAAGGGGCTTCCTGGAGAGCAAGAGCCTTACTGGATACTGGAGCCGTATGTTGGTATCGAGACAGCCGTGAACATGGGGGCATTGTTTGGGCTTGGACAAGGCATGGGGTGGCTTTTTTCGGTCCTTTCTATCATCGCAGCAGTCGGAATTGTTTATTGGCTTTTCATTTTGAAGGCCTGTCGTTCTTGGTGGCTTACCCTAGCCATGGGATTGGTTATGGGAGGGATCATCGGGAATCTCTATGACCGGTTAGCTATTCCAGAATTGCCTGTGCCGTACACAGGGGGAGTGCGAGATTGGATTCTTTTTCGCTACCGCGATTATGTTTGGCCCAACTTCAATATTGCCGATAGTGTTCTCGTGGTGGGGGCGGTCATGCTCGCCATCTATTCATTCCGTCAGGAATCGGCTTCCGGGGGAGCAAGTGCAGAGTCCGTTTCGGATTCTACTCTCGATGCGAAAAGTTCCTAATCGGAACGCTTGCGAGATCGATCAGCTTCTTCGTTGTGCCTTATCGGCACAGTTGACGTTGCTGGATGGTCCAAGATTGTTTGAGCGCTGTCGAAAAGGGGTTATACGAACGAAAAATGTTCGAGTAGCTGCGCAATTTTCGTGGCGACTCACTAAACTTGGCCGTTCGCCTGGGTCCTTTCTTTTCGGATCTCCTTCTCTGTCTATCGAAGCAAGACAAATCACTGATGAGTGAGACAAGAATCAGCGCCGGAACCCGTTTGTACTTTACGCCGATTCCAAGTGACTTTTCCAAGTCTACGCTTCCAGCGATTGAGAAGGCTTGCAAACAGTTTGATTCTATCGAGAGTGCTTATCTTGTTCGCTGTAGTCTACCCAGCGAGAATCAAATCCGTTTGGTGCTTGTGGCGGTTGTCGTCAGCGGCTCGAATCATGCTATGGTAGCGAAGACGTTGATCGCTTCGTTGTGCGACATCCGTTGTCTTGATTGTAAGATCGACATTTTGCCTGTGGATCTAGATGCGTTGCCTCCCTCGGTCGTTCAGATCGGAACTAAAGTCAAATAGTTGGAGTTCGGTTGGTTCTGGAGAGTAATCTTGAGTGAGTTGCATGATCGAGAGGGCGAGCCGGAGGTCAATCGGCCCGATCCGGCGCTTTTGACTTACTACATCCTATGTAGTTTCATGAGTTTCATCGGTGTGGTGTTTGTGCTTCCTGCCATGTGGGTTCGCTACAGCACTCTTCGATATCAGTTGGAGCCAACAGGAATAAGGATGCAAGTTGGCTGGATGTTTCGACGCGAAGTCGTCGTTGCGTTTCGGCGTATTCAAGACATCCAGATATCCAGCAATTTGGTCCAACGGTGGCTTGGAATATCGTCGGTAAGCATTCAAACAGCATCAGGGAATGCCATGCCGGAGATTGTCATTGAAGGAGTTCGTGAACCAGAGCGAGTGCGTGATTGGCTATACTCACGCATGCGGGGAGCCGATCAGAGACGCATACCTGATGATAACGCAAAATCAAACACAACAGACTCCGTTTCACGGGAGGAATTGCTGCAAGTGTTGAGGGAAATTCGCGATTCTCTCAAGGCTATCGCCCGAACAAAGCAGTGCACCAAAGAAGATGAGAGGCAATCATGAAGGAGGAGGGGGCAGTACATGAGGCCTGCGAGTGGTGCTATAGAGGAGTCTGGTCGGTTTTGACAAAGTGGTTTTGTCTTCCTCGTAAACCCGACTTGGTTGGTTTTGGAGAGGGTCACGCTGTTGTCGTAATGAGACCGTCCGAAGCGTACTTGAAGTATCGCAAGTTTCTGTTTTGGATCGGTTTGGTTGTAATCGACGTGGTTCTAGCGATCGTGTGGATCGCGTTAACAATAGCCTTGCCATGGGTAGGCATACTAACGGCACCGCTGTGGCTCGCATTGATTGTGTTACCGGATATCTTGGCTTATATCGCGATTCATCTTCGGTATGACACAACTTGGTATGCGTTATCCGATCGCAGCCTTCGAATTCGGCGAGGCATCTGGACCGTTCACGAAACGACCATCACGTTTGCCAATATCCAAAACGTCCACGTTGCGCAAGGACCATTGCAGAGATGGTTTGGCTTCTCCAATTTGGTGGTGTCGACGGCGGGCGGAGGTGGAACAGAGGCTGGTGCGACCGCGGGTGGGCACGTCGGCCTGTTGGAGGGAATCGAGAATGCCCACGAGCTCCGAGCCCAAATTCTCCGCCAGAGCCAGTTTTCTGCAGGGCTAGGAGACGAAAGTGTGCGTGAAGAACGAGAGCTCGAGGCTGCAGAGGGAGGGGACAGCAGGGGCGTTTTCGCTGCAGGCGACTGGGGCGGCCGCGAAGTTCTCGAGTTACTCAAAGAGATTCGGGACGCGTCCGTTCTTTGCGCATCTTCCGAAACGGTTTATGGACCGGCTCCGATTTCTGGCTGGCGTCCTACCGCTATCAACCGATCGTAGTTTCCACAATTGTGCCCTTTTAACTCTTTGTCGCGCGCGAAATCCTTGACTGCGCGATCGGCGGTTTCTACATTGCGAATAGTCTATTCTGAGACGAAGTGTCCCTTCCAAGGGCCTGAACGGGCGTTGTGTAGCCCTAGCTGAGGTTTTGCGTGATTCGACTTTCGGCGAATAACCGCTCAAACGCATTGGCCAGTGCGGCCGGCATGCCATCTTCGGCGAGACTGCCGCGGGTGGGGGCTGTCGTCGTTTTATTGATATTTCTGCTTCAGCCTCAAAAAGCTCTGGCGACTTGCGGTGATTACCTGCAGCATCGCGAAGGGCGGGTGCCTCATTTTGCGAACTCCAGCCAGGGGTTGTTCACGAACTCTGCTTCCTCAAACGACACGACCCCATCGGAGCCCACCTGTAGCGGCGGGCAGTGCCGATCTCGGTTACCCGCCCCAGTGGTTCCTAGCGATTTTTTGACCAAGCTAGCGCGTCTTCGAGATTCGTTTGATTCGGTTTCGTTTCGAAAGGGGTGGTCTGAGGACTACCAAGCCGGAGTTTTGCGAGTCTCGCAATGGCTTCTGCCTTCTGTGCCATCCTTGGATGTGCCGGTGCCTCCACCACGTTTCTCCTTCTCTTCCTAACCTCCGCACCTGTGCAAGCAGTGATGTTCCTGTCGCGAGACGGTGGGAACATGTTCGGAGAGTATCTATGCAATTTTCGCATTGACGGTGGATCTAGGCGAGAGCAGTACATCTGCACGCTGGGCTGACGATCAAGTCTTTGCGATCTGCTGAATCTATTAGAGCGATTGCGATGTGTTTGTTCACGTTGCAATCGTCGATTCTCCCTTCTCAATTGCTACTTTCAAAATGGATTCGTGTCATGAGACGCAACGGTCATAAAGCGTTTACTCTGGTTGAGTTATTGGTGGTGATCGCGATTATCGGGATTTTGGTTGGGCTGTTGTTGCCCGCTGTGCAAGCGGCACGCGAGGCAGCGCGACGCATGCAGTGCTCGAACAACCTTAAACAATTGGGGCTGTCGATGCACAACTACGAGTCGACGTTCAAGCGGCTTCCATCTGGCAATCTTGGTAGCACCAGTTTTGTAACGGGACTATCTGTTCATTCACGATTGCTCCCCTATATGGAGCAGGCCAATTTGTATCAGTTGGTGGACTACAACTTTGCCCACAACCACCCCGTCAACGACGCTGCCAGATTACAAAGTGTCCCGACGTTCATCTGTCCATCTGACAATTACACTGGACTCGCTCCCTCGCTTGGGGGTGTGAACAGTTACTATGCGAATTCGGGGACGAATATCTTGGCAGGTGCTCCTCCAACCTCCTCGAGTGATCCAAACTTTGGGATGCCGGCATGCAACGGATTGTTTTATCGCGACAGCGCGGTTCGTTTTGGCGAGATTTCCGATGGATTGTCCAATACCGTTGCCTTTGCCGAGAAGATCGCCGGTGATGGGAGCAACAGCATTGCAACGCCGGCTTCTGATACCTTTCGGCCCGGGACCAATCCGACGAATGCGGACCAAGCGATGCGGGACTGCATGGCAATCAATCCTCTCGACTTGTCCATGCAAGGCGTATCCGTTGTGGGTGCTCCATGGATTCAAGCTTATCACTCCACCACTCTTTATTACCACGTCCTGCCTCCCAACACTCGGTCTTGCATGTTCCCGCCGGGGCGAATCGCGACGACGGCTGGCAGCAGGCACACTGGCGGCGTGAACGCTTGTTTGGGCGATGGTTCAGTTCGGTTTATCACCAGCAATCTCGAAGTGCCAATTTGGCGAGCGTTGGGGACTCGCAATGCAGGAGAAGTCGTTTCCGATTTCTAGGCAGTTCGTCTCATCCGTTCATTGCAAAGTTATTCAAAGGAGATTGTTGTGAGAAGAGTCGTTTTTAAGTCACTGGTATTTTCTGTTGTGCCTTGCTTAGGTTGCGTTGGGCTGTTCGCTCAAGACTCAACGGTTGTCGTTTCCGGAGAATCGAGTCGATTTGCATTGGTGGAGCCGCACCGCGTCGACGCACCTCGTGCGACTCCACTAACACGAGATGCGATGAAGCAGTATCTGGAGGACTTGAAGGATCGTAAGCCTCGGATACCGCTTCCGCCTCTTACCGAAGAGGATGTCAAAAAGGGAGCAGAGGATCCGCGCGCGATCGGTTACGAGTCACGCATTCGATCGCTTTACATCGGGGAAGCGTCGGTAGGGAGTTATTTGGCGTTCGGTGGACCGCCAGCCTCAGCAGCGAACGATTCCGCGAACAGCATTCGCCGAGCGTTGGGTCCTTCGGATCCCAACATTTCGCTCGATTATGGTTTCAAGGTTCGATTGTTCTGGTTAGCCGCGAGAGCGAATAACTGTCAGTACTGTCTAGGGCATCAAGAATCGAAACTCTTGGTAGCCGGCATGAGTGAAGATGAGATAGCCGCGCTCGACAGCGATTGGGAGTATTTTCCTGAGCAGGAGCGAGTTGCTTTTGCGCTGGCAAAAACACTGACAGGGCAGCCGCATTTGGTCGATGATGATTTGATCAACGCTTGCAAAAAGTACTACAGCGATAAGCAGTTGGTCGAAATGTTGGGAGCGATCGCAGGCTACAACGCCATCAATCGCTGGAAGGAGGGAGCGGGCGTTCCGCAGTCGCATAATGGCGGCAATTTTGGAGGTTCATCAGCATCCAAAGTCGCAGCTGCAGACTTGGATGTTCACACCTACTTGACCCCGACCTCAGACAAGTTTCGGAAACGCATTTCAAAAGTGGTTGCGCTCGATGCAGCTCCAGTTGGCAACCTTGCGGCGACCGTGCTGAAGCGACCGCCTCTCGAATCGGGCGTCGCGCTGCAGCAGAAGCTCGATGAAGTTTCCATACGCACGTCACGTATTGCATTGGTTGATGACGAGATGACTCGGAGCGCATTCGGTGAGCTCGTTCCAAGCGGTCAAGTTCCGAGCTGGATGAAATTGGTAGCGCACTTCCCTGTAGCGGGCAAGCGATTTGTGGAATCGATGTTGAGTATCAAGCGATCGAGCGAGTTATCTCCTGCATTGCAAGCAGAAATCGATTGGGTGGTGGCTCGTCAAGACCGCGCTTGGTACGCCGCCAAGTTAGCAAAGGGAGAGATGGTCAAGGCTGGATGTTCGGTTGAGTTGATGGAAGCATTGGATCGCGAAGCATTTCCGACGAATGCGATAAGCGACCGAGATCGCGCCTTATTGGTCGTGGCAAAGAATCTGGCAGGATCGCCGATTGTGCTGACCGATTCTCAAGTCGAAAAGGCGGTGCAGCTAGCGGGACCGCGTGCAGTAACCCAAGTCATCCATTACACGGCCTATCGCGCGGCGTTTAATCGTCTCACCGAGGCCGCCTTGCTGCCCGATCACGCAGGGAAATAGTTCAGGCTTCACTACCGTGGTACATGCGATGTACCATTTCGCTCGAGTGGCAAGGCCGCCGGAAATCCATTTGCTGATTAGCTTTAGAGCGTGTCAGCGCGAATGTGAGTCAGGCGGTTTGCCACAAGGACATGGCTTGATGCTCCCGGGAGAAAGAACCGAAATATTCTGGAATCCTTGCGTACCTAGAGGTGGATCCGATACATTTACTCTAACACACACACGCGTCAGGTTCGCCGGACTAGACGCCACTCGTCGTCCTCTCCTTTCATACGCCACCAGAGTCAATGCTCTTTCGAGGAAACGTACGCACACATAGGCTTCGGAGGCTTCCGAGGCTCAATATCAATCGGCGACCTGCATTCGATCTGCTGGAAGAGCGTCGTTTGCTTGCAGGGATCGACGTCTTGGTCTTCCAAGATACGAATCATTCCCGGGGAGCCGATGCGGCAAATGAAACGGGTGTTTCTGGCAGGGTTCTTTTTTTAGACTCGAATCTAAACGGGGCCCATGATCTGCGGGAGCCGGTCGCGATTTCGAATGGCGATGGGATTGCATCCTTTCGGAATGTTCCAGCTGGTCGTCATGCTGTGAGTTTGCTCGGGCAAAATGAGAGCTCGCTTCAGACATGGCCGGTATCGCCGGCCGCGCAGGGGGAATGGACGACCCTTTCTGCTACAGCGGATTGGTCTCATGACGCGATAGTAAAGCCGATCATTGCTGAATCGCAAAGTTTAGTTGGATACATGGGTCGCGAGCTTGTCGCATGGACAGGTTCTATGGATAGCCGATTCGATCGCTTTATGCTGGACGGAGAGATCTCCGAGGTTTGGACCGAGGAATCGTCTCTCGACGCGGATCAAGCCTTGGGAATGGTTACAGGGGTCCTCAAAGTCGACAGAGAGCTAAATGGTCGACTTGAGGATCAATGGTATCGGTTCCGCTGGGATCACCAAACTGGCTTCGATACAGTAGCGTTGACGGTTGGTAGCGAGTCGGAGGCAATCGAAGTCTCGCGTTCGGTTCGTTTCGGAGACCGGTGGGTAGGTTTCAGTCCGTCTCTTGGTCAGCTTGTTGCTCTTCGGTTCGAAAGCGACACGATCCATTCTTCACCGTTGCCATTAGCGGTATCCGGAATGGTGCTAGGGATGAAACCCGTGGGGCAGGATGGCTTTATTGTTCGCGAGCAGTTGGAACAGGCCCAGAGATTATCCATTTACCGAGTTGTCGCGGGCGAGTTGGTTTTAGTTTCTGAGCGTTCTTTTGCGCAGGCCGTTGAAGGCTTATCGGTTTCGTCCGACGGGGCACTTGTTTATGCCCAGGTCTCAGGTGCGTTTCTTGTGTTGGACACCGGTTCTGGCATGCCGACGATTACGTCCTTGGACGATGCTCAGTTTCCAATTGCCGAGGATGCTCAACGTGGGGTCCTTTATACAACGACGGCAGGAAGGTCGAATCTTTGGAATCGTTGGAGCCAAGAGGCATGGGAGCTTGAGACGCAGTTCGAGATTCCCGAGGAAATTCCAGTTGAGTCATTTGCTCTCGTTCCATCAGGCGACTCTTTGGTCTCCCTTTCGAAGGAAGGGTTTTACGAGCGACGCGTCGATCAACCGGCATCTCCAATTGTTCAGCTTGCAGAGGACGACTTGGTTTCGATTGCCATCGGTGTAAAGCAGTCCAGCGATCGAGGAAGTTTCCAGTTAGAGGGTGTATGGGATTGGTCGCTCGCGGAAGACGATTCCGTTGCCATCAGTTTGTCTGACTTACTGGCGAAGGTCCAAAATCTTCAAGGAGCGGAACCGGACTCGGCCGCGGGCAATTTGTATTGGGTCGTGACTCGTGAGCCGGAACTAGGTGAGCTCGCATGGAGTGCCACCTCGGGAGGCATGTACACTCCCTATCCGGATAAAGCGGGAGAGGATCGGTTTTGGGTTGCAGCTTACGACGGTAATCGGCTTTCGAATGAAGTTATGGTGCGGATCGATATCGCACCGATGGATGATCCTCCTCAAGAGATCCTGCTGATGGCGGAGTCTATTTCTTCGGCGGCATTGCCTGGGGACGTTGTCGCGGAGATTCGGGTTGCCGATCCAGACGTGGGGGACTCCTATGATTTCGCGGTTAGCGATTCAAGATTTGCGATCATCGGAACGACTTTGCATTTCATCCAAGGCACCTTGGACATACGGTCGGAAGCTTTCATTCCGCTATTGGTTACTGCCATTGCACGAAGCTCGTCTGGCGAACGCCTGTCGCGATGGTTGACGCTTCGTGTCTCGGAACAAAACGATGCACCTTCCGGCGTGCTCTTTCGAGGTGCTTCAGAGGTTCCCGAGCGAACTCCCGGAGTTGTGATTGGGGATGTCTCCGTTTTGCAGCCCGGTTCGGGAGGGCCGTACGAGTGGAGTGTTAGCGATTCGCGCTTCGAGGTCGTTGCAAACAAATTGCGACTCAAACCACAGATTCAGCTTGACTATGAGTTGGAGTCACTCGTTGGGTTAACGATAGTCGCAAAGGATAATGCGTCTGGATGGGTCGCAACCAAGTCGCTTGTTTTCCGCGTTTTGGATTTGGATGATCCGGCGGTGACGATATCCGCTTCGCCGGAGTACCATGTCGAGGAAAACAAATCAGGTGACTTACTCGGTTATGTTTACGTACGTGATGCTGACCGAAGCGAAGAATACACCATCGCCGTGAGCGACGATCGATTCGAGATCGTGCAGAACGCATTCAGGCTCAAGGCGAGGCATGCTGTGCAGTGGATAGAGCCCGGTTACATCGATTTGACTTTGACCGCGACATCTTTAAGTAGCGGAATTCAGGTATCCAAGGGGGCTCGGGTGATTATCGATCGAGACCAGACTCCCTACCACAACGACAGCAACCCTGGGGATGTTGATGGGGATGGGACTGTATCTCCGTTGGATCCGCTGATCATTGTGAACTACATCAATTCTCACGGTCCAGGCGTCATCCGGCCTGAGGGAGAAGGCCCTACTCCACACATGGATGTCGATGGCGATGGAGTTGTCTCGCCACTGGATATTTTGGTGTTGATCAATCTAATCAATTCCGGATCTGCTAACCTCCCGTCGTCTTCCGGCGACGGAAATGACGCCAGTTCAGGTGGTGATATTGTGGAGCCCCCCCAGACAGAGATGCCAATGAGCAAAGGGCCTGATTACCAAGGCGACGGCGGGATTGGTTCTGGAGAAGGGGAGGGAGCATTCATTGCCGGTGATTGGCTAGGTGAGTGGGATGTTCTGGAAAGGGAGAGGCAAGGCAGAAAGACGCCGAGTCGCTTTTAATCTATGCCTTGGATCGAATGGTATAATTCGCTGAACAAGCCGAGTTGGACGCCGCAACCCGGTACGATTGGCCTCATTTGGCAAATTCTCTATCCAATCATCTTGGTGACCTTCGGCTTTGTGTTCGTTCAGGCCATCAGACGGAAGATTGACTGGAAGATAGCGATACCATTTGTGATCAATTTGGTCGCGAACTTCGTATTCACGCCGATCCAATTCGGGATGCGAAATCTCTCGCTTGCATCCATCGATATCTTGATCGTTTGGTCCACGCTTCCTTGGGCTATGTTGGCGATTTGGCCCAAATATCGCTGGGTAGCGTTCGCTCAAATTCCCTACTTCCTATGGGTCTCGATCGCAACTGTTTTGCAGATCTCCATTACCATCATGAATCCATAGTCGAATGGCAGTCCTCTGCCGTTTGAGAAAGATAGCCGAAAGGCAGCTCTCATAAGTATCCCTTAACCCAGCAATCGGGATGGCACGAACCGGGCGTGTCGCTCGTGACCATCCCTACCCCTTTCATTCAAGGCGGGACGGCGTAGGGGCTGCTGAGTTACTGTGAGTACCCGGGGTGTTGGGCAAGTACTGCACTGGGTTATAGTGGGAAACCGGGCTGTGGTGGGAAACTGGGCAGTGTAGGGAGGCGACTCGAAAACCGAGCGTGTCGCAAGTCAATGACAATCTCTTCGGCACGGCGGACAACTCATCATAAACCCGTAACTCATTCTTCGCCGGCACGAAACCGGCACGTCGCTTCGGTATTTTTACGGCAATGGTTCTATTTGGGTTGCTGAGCAATGGCGTTACTCCAATTCTTTCCGAGACTCGCCGTTTCGCTCGTACCTTCTGAGTTTGTCGCATCCGTCCCTTCAGCGAGCTCTTTTGTCAGTTTCTCCTCCATTGGCTTCCGACGTTTGGGTGGTTGCGCCAAGCTAAGCCGCAACCGTTCGTCGTACTTTTTCTTGTCGATGCGTTCTGGATCAACATGACTCCAGCTCTCGCGATGCAGACGACTTTCGATGCATCGAAGCACTTGTTGATCGGAATCGAGCCAGTCGACACGGTAGATACCCGTCGCGACTTGGTAAACGGGACGTCGGCTCAGCGACTCCCGATCTTCGACAAGACACCATGCCCGAACTTGAAACTTACCTGTTCCAGGATGTCTGTTGTAAAAGATGACTTGGTCGTAAACGTGGCGACCTTGAGGGTCATAGAAGTGGTTCAGCTCGATCAGGTCCACTCTTTCAGCGAGGCAGCCATGTCCTGCATCACGAGTCGACACAAATCCAAATAGTAGTAGAAGTAGAGTTGAAACCATGACCGCATTCTCTCCTAGATAGTCCTACCGCGAATAACAGCTCGCTGGTGAACAAGTGCGATCACTAAACCGCGACAAGAAACGCGGAGAGAGTACGACAGCTAGTGTGTGCGGCTCCGCTGTCATAGGCTCGTGGGGCTGGAGAGAGTATCCCGCGTTACATCGTCAAACGATCAAGCAATGGATCACCTCACTTACAAACGAGCAAAAAACAAACCACGGAATATTCCGGAGATGCCTGAATCGCAGCTCATTGCTGTCCAAGCTCGCGATCAGAGATCTCAAGGAAAGCCATAACAAATCATCGGACGCCCAATCAAGACTAATTCACTTCAATTCAAAGTTGAGAAGGAATTGAGGTGAAAACAGAACAGCTCACCTACAGTTGCGCATGAATTGCCGCTCAAGGGCGTGAGCTCTTCCTATAGTCAAAGAGGGAGTTCGAGATCCACTCGCAATGCGCACGGAGGTCACTGTCTAAGAAATCGTGCAAACGCACTGTCTCCGGATACTCGGATGCAATGAACCGTTCGAGAAAGTCGAGTGACTCGTCATCGATTCGATATCGGGCAGGAAGTTCTCTGATCTCGCGTTCTGTCGCATAAGCTCTCAACCGTAAGCAGGCTGGGCCACCACCATTGGCCATGCTCTCCCGCAGCGACACAAACGCAATATCGCGAATTCGAGACTCCACCTTTTGGATGCGTCGAAGCATTTTCTGCACCGGTTCCGATTGTTGGCATTCCTGTGGACAGAGCATCATCCAGTGCCCGTCTGATAAGGTGACGATCTGCGAGTTAAAGAGATATGTTTTGACCGCTTCCTCCAGCGCCAATTCCGACTCCTCTATTTCTAGGATGCGAAGTGCTTCGCCGTTCTGTCGAAGAAATGTATCGCTGATTCGTTCAAGCTCGAGCGGTTGATTATGAAATGCACGAGAGTGAACAAGTAAAAAGTTCTCATGGCTCGTCGCGATTACGTCATTGTGGAACACCCCAGCATCGATCGCGTCAGAATGTTGCTGGACGAAATGGATTCGAGTGTCGTGTATCCGAAGTAGATTAGAAACCAGTCTCGACGCTAATAGCGTCTGTCGCGAGGGGTGTAGAGTAGCAGAACGCTGGGGCGTTGACGCACCGTTTTTCTCGATAGCATCTCGGCCTCCGTCCCCATAGACAAAGACATAGATGCCTTGATGGTTATGAGCATTCCAAAGGCGCATGATATTGGCCGCCCCCTCATCGCGCAGCGGCGTTAGTCCCGGTATTCCGGCGATGATTTCCATGGAATTTGAATGGTGAAATAGATCAACGAGTTGCATAAATCGTTCTTCGCATTCTTGGCCGCGATGAAGACTTGCAGCTAGATTGGCAACTACGACACGACTCTTTCCATCTTTGCAATCCACACCAGCGCTCACACTAGCAGCATTCGCCATCCACATAAAGGATGAACTAAGTGCCGATGAGAAAACGGTCGGAAAAAACTCAAAGCAACGTTTCCAATCGTCTGGATTGCTATGGTCGAATCCGACTGCTTTTAACCATCGTCCATTCGGTCGTTTAGGTGGAGGGAGAAAGAATTGTGGTTTACCAAGTTCGTGGAGTTTTCGCATTTTTGAAAGCCCCTCCAACGCTGCCAATCGAGGGTGGGACACTCGACTGCGATTGGATTCGCTCGCGATGTTTCCAATCCCCAATCCTCCGAAATGGTGAGTTGGGCCGATCAATCCATCTATATTGAATTCGAGCATGCCTAATCCTCAATTAGTTGAAAGCTGCCTCGGTCCCTGGGTAAACGGATTTAGGCATCTGCAGAACAGACGATTGCACCGATGCGATCGGGTCACTGCAGTAATCGATCGCAAAATAGCCGCTGGAGCGGTGATTGCCGCTCGCACCAATCCCGCCGAAAGGAAGTCGGCCTGTTGCACCGGTGGTAGGGCAATTCCAGTTGAGTATTCCAGCGCGCACTTCATTCACAAAGGTTTCAAAGACATCGCGGGAGTCGCTGAGAAGACCTGCTGAAAGTCCGTATCGGGTTTGGTTCGCTGATAAAATTGCATCCTCGAATCCGTCGACGTATTCCACGGTGACCAAAGGTCCGAATAACTCGGAATCATCAAGAGGAACTCCATTTTGTTCCCAAATTGCGGGCGTAAGGAGTCCTCGCGTTCGGTCCAATCTTTGGCAACGGACTAGTGGAATGGCCCCTTTCTCTTCCATATGACTCTCCGTATCGAGAATCTCCTTTGCCGCTTCGATGGAGATTAAGGGGCCCATGAAGGGAGCAGGGGTGTCGAATGGCATCCCTACTCGTATGCGTTGAATCGAGTCGGCGAACAGCCTGATCAATCGACGATTGGAATCGTTGTCGATCACGATAAGGCGGCGCGCACAAGTACATCGCTGGCCGCTGGTAATGAAACAAGACGCGATCAAGACGTGCAAAGCTGCTTGATGATCACGAACATCGTGGATGATCAATGGATTGTTTCCACCCATTTCTAGAGCCAGCATGCACGCTGGTCGACCAGCCAGTTGGCGATGTATGGCCTCACCTACACGATAGGAACCTGTAAAACAAACTCCTTCGATTGCAGATGAGCCAACAATAGCTAACGCTGTTTCAGCTGCCCCTTGCAGTGTTTGCAAAACATTCCGAGGCAATCCAGCTTCCTCCCAAGCCCTTTGGATCCATTCCCCAGTGCCGGGTGCTTTTTCACTCGGTTTAAATAGGACTCCGTTTCCCATCATCAACGCTGGAACAATATGGGCTCCAGGGAGGTGCAGAGGAAGATTAAAAGGGCCTAAAACCGCCATCAAGCCGATAGGCCGATATCGAATAACACTTTCCGAGCCAACCGCACCATCCGACCACACGGACCGCCGTACTCGCATGGCATCAATGGTATGGTCTACTTTTGCCGCCGCCGCTTGCACCTCGGAGTCGCTTTCCCAAAGCGGTTTCCCCGTTTCGAGCGAGATGGTTCGAGCGATAGCGCTGGAATGAAAGCGAAGTCGCTCCGCAAATCGAAGACAGACAGCAGTCCTCGCAGAAGCGTCGAGCTTTTGCCAAGCTGCCATCGGCCTGGATGCTCGTTCGATGGCCTCCGTCACATCTCGTTGAGTCGCATAGTCTCCCGTCCAAGTCGTAGAACCATCTACCGGGCTCATGCGTTGCTGTTGTACCATTTCGCATTATTCTTTCGAAAATGATTCGAGATGCAGCCGTGGACAGGCAGTCATTCACCAGCCGCAACCAGTGAAATCCACCGCTCAGTGCCGCTACGATGCAGAAAACCGATTACTTTTTGAGTCTCGATATCGAAGACCGGCAAGCCGTGTAAGTCTTCATTCAAATCTACCGATTCATCGATCAACCACCGCTTTCCGTCGTCGGTCAGACGCGACGCATCGATATTGATCGATGCTTGTACACGATCACGTATTATCACAACGTTTTGGACAGTAACAGGCATCGGCTCGAATTGTACTCTGGATGCTGGCCAAAGCGGGATCGCCTTTGGCAACGGATTCGTGAGTCGAATACGAACAACCTGCGAAGTATCGCTCATTGGGTTAAGCTTGATCCCAGGTTCCATGGCGAGAACGAAATCTGTTTGTTCCCGAAGAGACTGGCCCACGATTTCGATTAAAGACGTTCCTGCCAATGCTTCCTCCGGCGCAACCGCTTGCTCCTGAAAGCATAGCAAGGTTTGATCATCCAGCGGTAAGCACCACCCTAATCGCTGTTCGTTCGTTCGAAATCCAAACCTGCGTTCTTGCCATCTCAGGGCGATGCGCTGCGGAGGGGGAACGCGCCCCAGCAACTCGCTTCTACCAACCCCGAATCCAAGTGAAGGGGACCAGCTCATCCATTCCGATTCAGGCCGATCGTGCAACTCGAATCGATGGCCAGTACTTACCGTCTCGCCAGCCCCATCGGGGGTTGCCATTTCAATTCCACCCGCCAACATTTGATGGATTGTCTCTGCTTCGATCTCCACTCCAGTCAGTCCAATCTCAAGTCTCCAGCCACTGCGATTCCAAAATTTAGAACCCTTGCGAACCAAGTCACGAAACTCCGGATCGATTGAGCAACGAACTTGTACGCTTCTCGCGTCGCTCGATAGTCCCAAATCAATGACTTGACCGATTTTGTATCCTCGAAACTGGATAGGGGCTGATGGTGCTAAGCCTCGCCTAGATGGACTGTCCAATACAAGCTCGAGCGAGCCGGGTAAAGGTGCACTCGTCGGTGGATTCTCTAGACCAATGAAATTAGTCTTGGAAGGAGCGTCCAAGCTGCCTGGCTCCATTGCCAAGTACTTTGCCCCAATTACGGTTTCCAAACCGGCAATGGTATTGGGCGTTATTTGAGGTCGAACAATCCAGAAACGACTCCCCTCCTTGGCAATACTCTTTGCGTGCCCCTGAATGCGGACCGTTATCTGGACCTTTGATAGGTCGGTACCTAGCTCGACGCGCTCGACAGTACCAATATCGATCCCTTTGTGCTTCAAGCGGTCTTCCGGCTTGATACCATGCCCATCCATGAACTCAATCGTAATGACATGACCACGATCTATCCAAGCAGACACAAACAGCCCAACGGAAAGTAATGAACATACTAACGGTAGCCCCCAAATCCATCGTTGCGAAACAGGCGTCGAACGAACTTCCAATGGAAGCGGAATGGATGCTGTGTCGACCGGAGCTGCAGATTGTTCTGAAGAAGAATGAGATGCCTGACTGCTCATACGTTTTCTTCCCAAAGTGCATGAGGATCTAATACCATGGCTGCTAGCAAGCTAAATGCAACGCAAAGCGCAAACGCTATGATCGCAGGCCCGAATTGGAACGAAACAACCCCCTGAAGCTTGATCCACATCACTAAAATAGCGAGCAAAAGTACGTCTAACATACTCCACCTGCCAACCCATTCCATCCAACGATGCGCAAGCGAACGCTGCTTGGATTTAAGGAACTGTATGAAGGAAAGATCGAGCAAAATCAGCAGCTTGATCGCTGGGAACAAAACCGAGAACAAGAAGATTATGACCCCAATTCCCCACTCCCCGGCTCGAAACAATTCGCCAATTCCCCCAAGGAGGCTGCTTTTGTGATGATGCCCCAGCTTTTCAATCTCGACAATGGGAAGCAACACCGCTGGCGGAAGCAGCGATAATGAACTTAAGGTTAACGCGGTCACACGTGCCCGCATCGCCCTAGGTGATGCGTTTCGTATCAATTTGGAATGGCATCGACGGCAGGCAAATTCTAGCCGCGAATTCCGGTTTGCAAGCGAAACGTCGTCCACGATCGATGGGGCTTCTTGAAGACGATGTACCAACCCACAACAATGACATGCTTTGAGCTTCATGTGACCATTCTAACCGAGATGCCGATAGGCCGGAGATGCTCGGACGAACTATTGTCAAGGCAATGTGCAGTCAAGTGCTTGTAAACGATTATAGAATCATCATCGCTCGAACAGCTTTTCCCCGTCGGACAGCTTTTCTTGCTTGCCGCCCGAGTCGGTCACTTTGGGCATCACGGCCAACGGGTCAAGGTTCATCCAGGCC
>JALOQZ010000081.1 GCA_025459245.1 Pirellula sp. | reverse complement strand
ACGCAAACAACGCATCAGCTTTCCGATGGGGATCCTCGATATCGCCATCGAGGAAAGTACCGGCACCCTATTCGCGGCTTGCATGGACGGAATCTATCGGTGCGCATTCCCAAAAGGGGAAGATGCGCCAAAGCCACAACCGATCAAGATAGGTAGCCACACAAGCTACGTATCTGGAGTCGCTATTCGCAAAGAGTGCAACACCCTCATTACAGCTTCGTACGACGGAACCATTCACTATCGAGCGCTTCAGGCAGAGCCCACGAAGGAAGAATGGCCGTCCAGACTCGAAAAAAAGGTGCATGGGTTTTGGGTCTGGGATATGGCCTTATCTCTCGATGAAAAGTGGATTGCTACCGTTTCGGGGCAGTATCTGGCCGGCTCGGAGGATTACGAGCCTTTGGCATCCGATGAACCGACAGTGAAGATACTAGATGCCGCAACTGGCGAGATCGTTCATGAGATGAACATGCTTCCTTCGGTGCATTGTGTTGCAATAGATGCAAGCTCGCGCTACGTTGCGGCGGGAAATCTCATGGGAGATCTCGCTGTTTGGGAGCTAGCGACCGGCAAAGAGCTTGCTCGGTGGCGAACCCCTTCGTTTTCCAGCTGGGGAGTGATTAAAAGCCATTGCTACATCGGTGGGATTTACGCGGTCGCATTTTCTCCGGACGGGGAGGCGCTCTATGCGGCAGGGATGGGGGAGATGGTCGACCCGATGGCTGGAAATGGCAAGCAACGTTGGCAGAAGTTTGCTTGGAAAAAGAATCCAGTTGAGAAAGTCGCTCAATCCAAGGACGATCAGACGGGCGAGGGATTGATGGAGACCCTCGCTTGGCATCCACAGGGGCATCTTTTTGTAATGGCTGGGCGTCTCAGAGGAGGTAATTGGAATCTCGGTATCTTTGATGCACAGACCGGTGAGTTGATCGGGCAAGCCAAAACGGGAATGCGAATTACCCAAGCTCGATTTAGCCAAGATGGCGAGACGTTGTACTTGGCAGGAATGCAAGGCCAACCTCAGCCCAAGGAGGGAAAGTTTCCCGCTTTTGGGTATCTTGAGACATACCGTATCAAGCACCCCGTTGCCTAGAAAAGAAATCAATCCCCATGAACGGAACGTGCGCAAGCACTCCGGTGCTCATGTGAACGGAACGTGCGCGAGCACTCCGGTATCCAGCCGAACGGAACGTGCGCGAGCACTCCGACCCCAATTCTGCCTCATGGCCTGCCGCCCTCCTTTCATCGCGATCCCCAAAAAAATCCTTCGCGCAAATTTGTTGATTAATTCAATGCAGATTGATATGTTGCAGTAGTTGAATTCGTTCTCTGCTAAATCCTTCATCTTCCTGCATAGGAGCACGCCAAGGATGATTCGGTTCTTCGCTTTTGTGGCTTGTATCCCCCTCTTTATTGGGTGTGGACCGAGTGATGGAAGGCTGTCCGTCTCTGGCACGGTCACTTTAAAGGGCCAGAACTTGGACCAGGGGACGATCGAGTTCTTCAACGAACAAACCCGAACCGGCGCTCCGATTGCCGACGGCAAGTACAACATTGAGCGAGACCAAGGGCTTACCCCCGGGACCTACAAAGTTTCGATCACATCTGGGGATGGACGCACCCCTGCAGACGACCCAGAAGCGGCGCCTGGTCCAACCGGCGCGAATATCGTCTCCAAGGAACGAATCCCGCCTGAATTCAACGTCAAAACGAAGCAAGAAGCAAAAGTAGAGAGTGGGAAGTCGAACCAGTTTGACTTCGCGATTCCGTAGCTTCTCTGCGATCTGCTTATTGAATTTTCTCTCCGATAAGTCTGATGATCTCTCCTGCGCTTAGGAGGTGAGATCCCTCAGACCTCAGCTTGATCCTCTATCGAGGCGTCGGCATGTGCCTGCGCCTCTGGTCATTATTTGTGACTTAATTGTTTTATGAAGGAGTCTGTGGGGATGAAAAGATATCGACTCGGCTTCACGTTGGTGGAGCTATTGGTGGTGATTGCGATCATCGGGATTTTGGTGGGACTGCTTTTGCCAGCTGTTCAAGCAGCCAGAGAAGCAGCTCGCCGAATGCAATGTCAAAACAATCTGAAACAGCTTGGGCTGTCTGTCTTGAACTACGAAAGCGCGAACAACCGTTTTCCAGGAGCGATTGGTCCGTACGGTTGCTGCTGGGGGACCTGGCAAGTCGGCGTCTTGCCCTTCATGGAGCAGAACAATCTCTTCAGCGGCTACGTTGGGTACGGGGGTGCGGATCCCGGACCGCGGTATTCGCACCTCAACAATCGACCGGTTGTAAGCACTCGTATCCCGACCTTGACCTGCCCAAGCGATACGCCGAATGCACCCATTCTCAATATCACTAGCCACAACTATGCCGTGAATGTTGGCAACACGAGTTTCTTTCAAGCGACTCTTAATGGAATCCCTTTCTTAGGTGCTCCGTTTCGTATGTACACAGGGTCCACTAATGACGACGGCCCCATCAATGCGTCACAAGCGGCTACGTGGACTCGCATCTATGGCAGACCGGTCAAGATCGGTGAGATTACCGACGGGATGAGTAACACCATGATGGCATCGGAAGTACTCCAAGGCCGACAAAATGATTTGCGAGGTTTTACTTGGTGGGGAAATGCTGCGGCGTTCGTCACATTCCTCCCTCCCAACAGCACCCTCCCCGATGTCGTCACCGGTGGCAACTGTGTTAGCTTGACCGCTCCACGCATGCCATGCACCACTACAAGCACGGCAACTCGTCCGCGCATGATGGGGGCGCGCAGTCTGCATACCGGAGGTGTCAACGCATCGAGATGCGATGGTAGTGTCAGCTTCATCTCCAATAATATTGATTTCGTTACTTGGAATGCACTTGGAACCGCTCAAGGTGCCGAGACGCAAACGAACGTCGATTAAGGCCGGCAACTCTCGATTGCATCAGCCGGAATCGCGTTAGCACCATCGAAAGTCGATAGAGGGACACTCAAAAAGCAAAAAGGGCAGGTGGATCACCTGCCCTTTTTCGATGTTGTACCTGCTGCAAGAAAGCAGCATGTCATAGAAACTACTTTGCTGGTGGCATGATCACGGTGTCGATGATGTGAATAACACCGTTCGATGCATCAACGTCGGTTGCAATGATCTTTGCGTCGTTGACGAACGCACCCTTATCGGTTGCTTTGATAGCAACTGCTGCACCTTGCAAGGTGTTAGCCGACTTCGCAGCCACTGCATCTTCCGAGTAAACTCGACCCGATACGACGTGATACTTCAGGATCGCAGCCAGCTTTTCCTTGTTCTCTGGCTTCAGGAGGTCAGCGATGGTCGCTTGAGGGATCTTTGCGAATGCTTCGTCGGTAGGTGCAAAGACAGTGAAAGGTCCTTCGCCACTCAATGCTTCAGCCAAGCCAGCAGCCTTCACTGCTGCGAGCAGCGTCTTGAACTTGCCAGCTTTGTCAGCGACAACAGGAATTGCATCCGATGCTGGGAGGATAACGGAATCGATAACGTGGATAACACCGTTGGTGCATCCGATATCGGTCTTGACGACGTTTGCACTGTCGACACTCACTTTGCCGCCATCAACCTTCACATCAATGCGTTGACCGTTGAGGGCCACTGCACCCTTGACCTTGACCACGTCGGCTGCCATAACCTTGCCCTTGACAACGTGGTACTTCAGGATGTCTTGCAACTTGCTCTTGTTTTCTGGCTTGAGCAACGTCTCCACGGTCCCCTTCGGAAGCTTGGCGAAAGCTTCGTCTGTAGGTGCGAAAACGGTGAATGGTCCGGGACCTTTCACTGCGTCGACCAAATCAGCTGCAGTGAGAGCTGCAGCCAAAGTCTTGAAGCTACCTGCTTCGACAGCCGTTTCAACAATGTTCTTTTGAGCCATTGCGAAGGAGCTGAAACCAACGAAAGAAGCTAACGCCAAACCGAAAATCTTTGTCTTCATTCTTGCAATCCACTACGTTTGATTCGGAGAAATGATCGGTTACCGACTGGTAACGGGAACTAACGGTCGCGAGCCATCGGGAGGACTATACGGCGGTGTCAACCTTTTGGATTCAAGTTTTTCCATTTGGTTTCAGAGAGATTGCAGGTGGCATGCTGCGATCTTGTCTTGACCCGGCTTTTCCCGAAGTGCTATCACTCGCAAGTTGCTGCCGGCGAACAAACAGTTAGAGGCCCCTATGAGACGAGATGCAATTCCGATCGGATGGTTGCCCGCTCGTCTTGTATGGTGCGCCTGTTTCTTGGCATTCTTCGGGTGCACAGGGCGGTGGATCGAGCCTAGGTACCCGGATTCTCCAGGCTTGCTCGGTAGACTCCATCCAAGTCGACAAACTCCCAAGTCGATGGACCGAATTTGGAGACCGGACCTTGCCATTCTGCCCTTTGCGGAGTTCGAAGGAAACGAGATCACGATTCGACATGTTCGCGATTGTCGCTATCGAAGCGAATATGATTACGATGTACGGCACTACGATCTTCGATTCAAGCTACAAGATGTTCGAACTATCGATTTCATCGTCGTCCCGTTTCGGGAAACCACGCTGCTGGCTCACACCATGCTTAGTTTCGGGCTCGCCAATGGGCAGCATTTCGCCATCTCGGTGGAGGCCAGGCTGGATGAAGGGGAATCCTACTCGCCACTGCGAGGTGCATCGAATCGATTCGAACTAATGTACGTGATCGCAGACGAGCGAGACGTGATTCCGTTGCGTACCAATGTTCGCAATGTAGAAGTCTATTTGTATCGAGGCCGAGCGACGCCTGACCAGGTACAAGACTTGCTCGTCGATATGCTTGCGCGCGCCAACAAACTACAACGCGATCCCGAGTTCTATGATACGTTGCGGAATAATTGCACAACCAATCTAGTACAACATGTCAACAAGCTTCGGCCTGGCAAAATACCGTTCGACTGGCGTGTGATCCTGCCGGGCCATTCGGACCGACTCGCGTATGAGCTTGGATTGATTGAGACTCTGGGAGGCTTCGAAGCCACGAAAGCAGCGGCGAACATTACAGCTATCGCCAAACAGCATTCCAGCAGTCCTGATCTCTCCGCAATCATTCGCGCATTTCGATAGCATTTCTCTTTTGCTAGCTCTTCCAAGCGACTTGAACGGCTGTGCGTTTTCTTTGGCTTGATTCGATTTTCTGTCGGATAGAATCAATCTCTGATGCTTGGGAGGGAGCAACACGACTCCGATAACTTGACTGCCCAGTACCGACGAGAAGGAGTCAAGCCATGCTAGCAAACCGAGCCACAATGAACGAATGGTTTCGCCGTAGTTTACTCATCGGGCTTCTGATCCCGACGATTGGTTGTGCGAGTGCTGGTAAACTAAGCTCGCCTCTCAAGTTTCCAAGTTTTGGTCCTTGGTCGAAATCAGCGGATGTCCCAAGCCAACCTATGCCTCAGGCTCGCATGGCTACTGCGTCAGCGACTCTCAACAAAGAACCGTCGGCAGTGCAGCCAGCCTCCTTCGAGGCGTTGGCGATTGCCAAGGAAGTGACATTGGACACAGCAGTAGAAGGAACGCTACGGCTCGAGGATTTAGAGAATTTAGCGATCCAAAACAGTCCGACACTTCGTCAACTCGAGTGGAGTGCTTGCAAGGCCGCTGGCTACCGACAGCAGGTCAGTCTCCGTCCGAATCCGAACTTAGGATACTCGGGACAACAGCTCGCGGATCAAGGTACGGACCAGCACACGTTGTTCTTGGAACGGGAAATAGTGACTGGCGACAAGCTTCAGTGGAGCCGTCGGGTCGTCAATGCGCGAGTCCGCGGTCAGTTGAGCGAGATCGAAACACAACGAAGCAAAATCCAAGCTGATGTTCGCGCCGCTTACTTCCAATTGCTAGCGGCTCGAACAAAGGAAGCAGCCCTTGCTGATTTCACGGAAGCCTCGCGCAAGGCTCTCGAACTGACCGAGTTGCGAAAGCAGGCCAAGGAAGGATCTCAAATCGATGTGCTTCAGGCCAGCACCCAATGGAATCAAGTTCGCATGCAGCAGGAACAAGCTCGAGCATTGGCAAATGGGTATGCAGCGGAACTAGCAGCTCTCGTTGGAATGCAGCAAATTGCTCCAGCTGAAGTCTATGGACAACTGGCTGCACCGATTGAGTCGATTGACTGGGAGGCAATGCTGGTGCAATTGCGAGAATCGAATCCGGAGTTCCAAGTTGCGTCGGCGAACCTGGAAAGGGCAGCAGCCAATCTGCGACGCCAGAATGTGCAAGCGACTCCGAACCTCACCTTCCAAATCGGCGCTGGAGTCGACAACGGAACAGAGTCGGGAATGATCAATACGCAACTATCGGCTCCACTCAACACGCACAATCGTAATCAAGGAAACATCGCAGCCGCCCAAGCTGATTACAACATCGCTCAACTGGAAGTGGAACGAATCGACCGATCACTTCGCGCGCGGGTCGGACGATTGTCCGGCAACTACGAATCGGCAAAGGCTGCCTTGATACGCTATCGCGAACAACTGCTACCTGATATTCAGCAGTCGCTCGATTTGGCCAATCAAGCCTACGTGGCTGGCGAAACCGACTTCCTAGAAGTCTTGATCATCCGCCGCACCTATTTTGAGCTTCGATTGCAAGCGATCGACGCAGAACGAGATCTGCTGCTTGCTCAAGCCAGTGTCGAGAATTTTGGACTCACCGGTGCGTTCGACCCAATTCAAGATAACAGCGGCGATGCCTCGCTCCGCGATCAAGCGTTCAGCCAACAGTAATTAACCGTCGATTGCACACGCGCGAAGCGTTAGGCACTGCTGAACTGTTGAGGACAACAGTTCGACGATGCATAGTCCAACGGTCGTCCTCGACCGTTGCAGCTTTTTACAGCGCTACCATCTGATCTGCGACGCCGGCCAATTGTCGTTCCGTCAAAACACCCTCGGTTTGCCCGACCACTTGGCCCTGATGGATGAATACAAGTTTGGGAATGGAGGAAACTCGGTACCGCATCGCCAGTTCGGGATCTTGGTCGACGTTGACTTTAACCACTTTCACTTTGCCTTCGTAAGTCGTCGCGACCTTATCAAGAACTGGTCCCAGCATTCTGCAAGGCCCGCACCAATCAGCGTAGAAGTCCACAATGACAGGTGTCGCGGAAGCTACGACTTCGTCTTGAAAATTGAAGGCAGTTACGGTTTTTGCTGCGGACATTCGCGATCTCCTTGCTGAGTGGGAAAAGAAACAACACTCCTTTTGATCCGTCTCCAGTGAGAAAGTTACATCGCTGCTCAAATCAAAAATCAAAAATGATCATTCTAAAGTTCATTCCCACTCGTAATGCTAGTCCCTTCCCGCAAACTATCGGGTGGATGAAGGATGATTTGATCCCCGAGTTCTAGCCCCGAGCGAATCTCTGTTTGTCTTCCATTCGACTCGCCGATCTCCACGTTCACTTTTCTTGCTTTGCCCGATTGGCTGCGAAACACGTAATACTTGCCTGATTGCTGGAAAACCGCTCCGGCAGGAACGTACAACGATTCAACGTCGGTTTCTTGCAGAACGATGCGTGCTTCGATTCGAAAGCCATCTCCCAGCGTAGGACGCTCTTCCCATGGCTCGACAAAATCCGCCAAGACCCTCACGCGTTTCTCTTCCACCCCCAATGCGGATACTTTGAGGAACGCGGATGGCTCGACGACTCGAACCTTCGCGTGCAAGGGCTTCGATCCTCCCCAATGTTCGATTGTCACTTCCGCTCCCGGCTTGATCGCGACCGCGTAGTTGGACAAAACGTCGATTTGAAGTTCTAAATCGCGAGGATCACCGATCTCCAGAATGGGCGTACCCGCGTTCACAAAGCTCGAATCCTCTTGAAAAACACGCAACACGGCACCGTCTATGGGTGAAACGATCTTGAACGGGACGTCGGGTGGGTTTTCACTAAAGTTCGATATCTTGAGCAACGCTGCTTTCGCCATGTCACGTTCGTAGTTTCGCACCAGCGACCTAAACTTGGCAGATCGTAGATTGGCTTGCGCCGCTCGGTTTGCATGCTCCGCTTCTTCAAACTCCGATGTCGCGATCGATCTCGTTTTGTGCAATGCTGCAGCGCGCTGAAACGCTTCTTCGGCTAACCGTACATTCGACTCTGCGCTGGCCAAAGACGATTGCGATTCTTCAATCGCCGCTTCCATCGCAGCCAAACGGGCTTCGCTTTCCGCGACCGTTCTCGCGTCGAGCAGTGCAGGATCTTGTGGCAGAATCTGGACTAACTCCGTAGCACCCCGCTGCACCGAATCCCCTGCGTGAAGAGTCAATCGGAGTAATTTGCCCGTTACTGGTGCCGTGATACGATACCGCTCGCGAATGCGTGTTTCTCCGTCGTCGTCGACAGTGATCGCAAAGCTCCCCCGTTCTACGGTTGCCAAGTCGACCAGTACGGGCCGTGGCCAATATCCATAGACCAAGAGAAGAATGAGGAGGACTGCGGCGAAAAGCCAAGGCAGTTTTTCACGAAATCGCTTCAAGAGACTTTCACCTTTAAGACAGAAACAAGCTCCATTCGCCGCAGCATTCTGCTCACCACCCAAGCTGACGTCGATGAAGCGATCAGAATGATAGTTGCTGCATAGGCAAAGGTGGATCGATGAATTACTAAGGGGAATCGATGGGTTTCGGTGTCGAGTGCCAAGGTCGCAAAATACGAAAAAAGGATCCCAATCGGCAGCCCCACCGGAATCGCGAGCAGAGTCAAGGCGGCTAGCTCTCCGAGAAGAATGAACGATACCTCTCGGTGTGAAAAACCAATCACGCGCAGAGTTGCCAAGTCCCGTCCACTCTCGGCGAGTGCGATCAAGGCTGCGTTGTAGATTACCCCAATCGCGATGAGCGCACCGAAGATAGAATTCATCAATCGCATGATCTTGGTATGCTCGGTCACCAATTCGCGGAAGTTTTTCTCGGCTGCACGGATATCGAGAACGCCTGCAATCTTGGGGACTTCTTTCACAGCTTGATAGAGTTCATCCATCGCTCCAGGCGCGACCGAGACAAACGCTCCAGACAGTTGCTCTCCCTCTTTTAGCAACCGATGAAGATCGCCGCGATTCATGTAGCAAGCTGGGTCGGTGTAGTTCATGAAGACGTGGGATACTACAGCTCGAACCGTAATCCCTTTGCCATCCAAGATCTCGATATCGATAAACTCGCCGCGACGAACCCGCAGGATTTCTGCAAGCTTTTTAGTGATGGTAACTCCCCCGTTGGAGGGGAAGGAGACCGGTCGATGGTCAGCATCGAGCACGCGATAGAGATATGGCTCGGGCTCGAGCCCCATCAGGGAAAGCCGATGTTCCGCTGTTCCATTGCGAACTTTCGCCGCAACGCTGCGAAACGGTTCTACTCGGTGCACCCCCGGCAAATGCAAAACATCATGACAAGCGTCCGCAGAGAGTGTGTCGTTGAATGTGAGCATCACGTCTTGCCGCTGCGACCGGCCGAACTGCACTTCCAAAACAAACTCAATGGTGTCGCGCATAAAGGATCCGAGTACCAGAACAGCGACTCCCATCGCAATCCCAAGGACCGAGAGGATGGTTGTCCCCGGTGCACCTGTTAATCGCCGCAGGATCATGCGAGTCATGGTCGATAACGACCACCCCAAACCGAGTCGATCGATCAACAGCTTGCCATAAACTTGAGGAGTATCCGGCCTCATCGCTTCCGCCGGTTGCAGCTTGATGACCGTGCGAATCGCATTCGCGCCACCTAACACTGCGGCCAACAGGGAAAGGGATACTGCAAAGACTCCTTCGGAATAGGCGACACGGTAAGCCATTGCAGGAAAGCGAAAAAAGATTGCGTAGATATCCACCATCCACCAAGACGTTCGAATCCCGACAATCGCGCCGATCAAGCAACCGATCAAAACGGGGACGAGCATGAGTTTGGAGTAGTGAATCGCAAGCTCCCATTTGGTAAAACCAAAAGCTCGGAGTGCCGCGATTTGGTCTTTTTGTTGATGAACTAAACGCGTTAGGACCAGATTCACCAGAAACGAAGAAACGGCGAGGAAGATGGTGGGAGGGACGTAGGCCATCGCTCGCATTTGATGCATTTCATCAGACAATCTTCGATGCGAGGACTGATCCGATCGAGTGTATGCTCCCCATGAACCGAAGGGTTTGAGCAGCCGATCAAGCTCAAAGAGTATTTGCTTTTCAGACGCGAACGACTCCATACGAATAGCAACGCTGTTGAAGGCTCCCTCCATGTTGAAGGCCCCTTCCATCGCTTTGCGCGGCATCCAAAGAATCCCGAAGCGACGATTGTCGGAGAGCAACAAACCAGGCTGTACGGCGTAAACGTATTCCGGCGACATCCCGATCCCGACGATCCGCAAGGTGTCTTTGCGTCCATCCATCGTGACGTCGATCGAGTCACCAGGTCGCAATCCATGAGCTGCCGCGAAAAGCTCGTTCGCGATGACCTCTTTATCTTGCTCTGGTTCAGGAAGCCTTCCTGAACGCAAACAGATTCCGTTCAACGCCGTCTCCGCATCTCGATCGACAGAAACAAGACGACACGAGACCGGCTCCACCATCGAAGGCATGTCGATCAAGGCTGGATGTTCGATTCGGCATTGCGCCTGCAAAACACCTGGTATCTCCTCAATGCGATCCTTGAGCGACATCGGTGCTCGAGTAAGGCCTGCAAAGAGATCGGCAAAACGGTAGTCCGCGTAGTATTTCTTCTGGCTCGTCTCCACCGAGAGGGTAGAGCTCGTCGCCATGATGAAGATCGCTGTGCCGCATGCGACAAGGATGGCGATGGCAATCTCTTGCCTCCAAAGCCTCTTTAAGTCGTACCAAAGCATCCGATCCAAGTACTGCATCGAATCACCAGACCAACTGTGATGCAGGTATTTGGTTCGAATTTCGCTCGATCGCGGAGATGCGTCCATCTTTCATCGAAATGACCCGATCGGCCATTTGAGCGATCGATGCGTTATGGGTGATGACCACCGTGAGCGTCCCAAGTTGACGATTCACATTAGCGATCGCGTCCAAGACGATGACGCCTGTTTTTACATCGAGCGCTCCCGTCGGCTCATCGCACAGCAGCACATCAGGGCGTTTCCCAATGGCCCGAGCAATTGCGATCCGCTGCTGTTCACCCCCAGAAAGCTGCGAGGGATAGTGATCTTTCCGCTCTTCTAAACCGACCAATCGCAACGCTTCGATGGGTGGGAGTGGTGCTTTGGCAATATCCGCAACCAAGGCAACGTTCTCATATGCAGTCAGGCCAGCGATCAAATTGTAGAACTGAAAGACAAATCCCACGTGGTCCCTGCGATAATAAGTTCGCTCATCTTCGTCGGCGCGGGTCAGGTCATGGTCGCGAAAATAGACGCTCCCCGCCGTAGGAACATCCAATCCACCAAGGATGTTGAGCAGCGTCGACTTGCCACTCCCCGAGGCCCCGAGAATGACCACAAACTCCCCTGCGTAAAGGTCCAAGTCGACCCCTCGCAGCGCGTGTACGGAGACTTCTCCCATCGGGTAGATTTTTGTCACCCCCCGAACTCGAAAGACCGCGTCCGATTCCATATCAAGCAAACTGGAGTCCATGACGTCCGATTGTACCTTTGGCGAGTTGCGCGTGCTGCCGGTATTCCGTTGCAACACACGATTCGGTGTTCGCAGTGCTTTCTCGTCGTCGAAACCAATCGGATTTGCTACAATACCCAACCCTCGACCCTCAAATTCTTGCTTGGCAAATCTTTGTCTTGCGGAAGAATACAGGGCCGTGGCGGTGAGAAAACGGATTGATCCCTTGAAACGATGAAAGCTTGGCATGACCCATGAAGATTCCGCTCGCGCGGACTTGGAAAGACTGCAAAAGGCCCGTGAGCAGATTCTTGACCAACTCTCTCGCACGATCGTTGGACAAACGGACGTCGTCGAACAATTGCTGATCAGCATCTTTGCCCGAGGGCATTGTTTGCTGGAAGGTGTTCCCGGTTTGGCGAAAACGTTGATGATCAGTTCGCTGGCCCAAACGATGAGCCTTTCGTTTAGCCGAATCCAATTCACCCCTGACTTGATGCCCGCGGACATCACCGGCACGGAGATCATCGAAGAAAATAAATCGACTGGAGCGAGAGAACGTCGATTCATGGAAGGCCCCTTGTTTGCCAACGTGGTTTTGGCGGACGAAATCAATCGAACTCCACCAAAAACACAAGCCGCATTGCTGGAAGCGATGCAGGAACGCCAAATCACGGTGGGGAGAGTTCGGCATCAACTCTCCGATCCGTTCTTCGTACTCGCCACCCAAAACCCGATTGAACAAGAGGGGACCTACCCGCTACCGGAAGCCCAGCAGGACCGGTTTATGTTCAAGGTCCACGTTTCGTATCCATCTTTTGCTGACGAATTCGAAGTCGCACGGCGAACGACGGGACGGGTGAAATCGACCATCGAGGCTGTACTCTCTGGCGAAGAAATCCTTTCGCTTCAAGAGTTCATTCGAGGTATCGAGGTGAGCGAAAACGTCATTCGCTATGCGCTCGCTATCGTACGACAAACTCGCGTTGGCCAAGACGGTGTCCCCGACTTTGTTCGCGAACAGGTTGCTTGGGGGGCTGGGCCTCGCGCGGTTCAGTTTTTGATTCTGGGCGCGAAAGCCCGGGCTGCCATGATGGGGCGTTCCTACGTCGACACCGCCGACATTCAGTTCTGTGCAAAACCGGTTCTGCGTCACCGCATGGTCGTAAACTTTGCAGCGGAAAGCGATGGGATCACCAGCGATGCGGTGATCGACAAAATTATTTCTGTTACGCCCACGGCTCAAGACGAATTGCTGCGCGATGCCCGATTCCAAAGAATACTTGCATCCTGAAGCGATCCGCCGCATCCACTCGATGGAGCTCCGAGCCCGAAACATCGTGGAGGGCTTCCTTTCGGGTATGCATCGCAGTCCGTACTTCGGTCAATCGGTCGAGTTCGTACAGCACCGGCAATACGCACCGGGTGACGACCTGCGACATATCGACTGGAAGGTGTACGGACGTCAGGACCGTCTCTATATCAAGCAATACGAAGAGGACACGAATCTTCGATGTACTCTCCTCGTCGACGCTTCCAAGAGCATGCTTTACGGTCGCGGGGCGCTGAACAAATTCGATTATGGAGCAACCATTGCGGCTTGCTTGGCCTACCTCACCCTGCGACAGCAGGACTCGGTAGGGCTTTCCGTTTTTGATGAGAAGATACGTACCAAACTGCCATGGCGGTCCAGCCGTACCCACCTGCAGAGTATCTTTAAGTCGTTACAACAAGTTGCACCTAAGGACAAAACCAATTTGGCAGGTGTCTTTCGCGAAATCAACGACACCTACCCGAAACGTTCGCTCATGATCCTTATCACCGATTTCCTCGGGGCGGAGCAAGATGCGTTGAAGGGTTTGGCTCAATTGCGGAAAGCAGGACATGACATCTTGGTCTTCCATGTACTCGACGATGACGAGCTCGACTTTCCATTCAATGATCCGACGCGATTCGAAGGGATGGAATCGATGGATAATTTGACTTGCAACCCTCGCGCGCTTCGGGATGGATACATGGAGGCGCTGCAAAGATTCCTGGATCGCATTCGGCATGCGTGCGCTAGCTATCAAGTCGACTATCAGTTGATCCGAACGAGCAAGCACATCGACGCGGCCTTGACGGCCTATCTATCGGCTCGCATGGCTCACATGAGGAAGAGGTAGGTCGATGCAGTTTCTTTTTCAACCCTTGGCTTGGGGATTCCTTCTCGTCCT
>JALOQZ010000371.1 GCA_025459245.1 Pirellula sp. | reverse complement strand
TACAACGGTGATTGCACGCGAACGGTGGTGCATGGCACCATTTCGGAAACACTCTCTCGGATGCACAGCGCCGTCGTTCGAGCCAAAGCGGCTGCCACTGCTGCCGTTCGGGCTGGTGTTACAGGTCAACAAGTACATGAGGCGACCTCGCAATCGATGTTAAACGACGGCTTCGCCATGGGGCTCCCCCCAGCGGATGCACCGGATACCTTCATTGCAATGACACACGGAACAGGGCATGGACTCGGTCTCGAAGTCCATGAGCCACCTTTGCTCGCAGCGGGTGGTCCTGTATTGTTGATAGGCGATGTTGTGACGATCGAACCAGGGCTTTATTCAAAGGCTATCGGTGGTATCCGTGTCGAGGACATCGTGGTCGTCGAGCAAGACGGCTGTCGAACCTTGAATCACCTGCACGAAGGGTTGGATTGGAAATAGCCAGCCGGTTTGGAAAAAGCCGCAGCCGTGATGAACGCTTAAAGAGTGATTAGCGTGGATTGGAACTGAAGATCCGATCCATGACCCGGGTTCGAGGTGGGCGAACGTTCGTGGACCGTCCTAGTATCTCTCGCAAGAGCCGTTGTTCCAAGTCTGTGTCGTTTTC
The DNA here is from genome assembly GCA_025459245.1 of Pirellula sp. Lineage (GTDB taxonomy): Bacteria > Planctomycetota > Planctomycetia > Pirellulales > Pirellulaceae > JBKCUI01. Next base: position 5,484 of record JALOQZ010000371.1, on the reverse strand, counting down.
TTGACGAATCCAGCCTTGCGTGATCGGAGCTCCCAGCAGGTTCGGATCGGTTCGAACAATCGATCCATCATGACGAGTCGAAGCTGCGCCGTCCGAGGAAAGTTGGGATCGATTCACATCCTCGATCTCCTTGATGACTTCGATTGCGACCGAGAATCCTTCGTTCACCGGAGTGATGCGAATGATGGCGGTGCGACGCATCGTTTGCAAGCTGCTTTGCAGACGCTGATAGCCATCTAACGCATCTTTTCTCCACGGCTCCAGATAGGTGGCACTGATTTGAGGATAGGTTTCGATGCGTCCTTCGATCCATTGAACGCCGTCGCGCACGGGTCTAATTTCACTTCGATTTCGGTCAAAGTAATCCTCGATCGTATCGATGATCTGATTCCAAAGAAACTCAGAGTCTTGAGTCGGGATGACCAAAGGATTCGAAAGAATGGTCTTCTTATTGAGTGGAATGGATGGAACCGAGAGGGTTGTCCGTTCCATGAGATTGCAACCAGTCCCTGTGACCCCAACAGCCGCGGCCCCGAGTGCGAACGCAAGAAGACTAGCAAGCGTCTGTCTTGAGTAGGCGAGCGAGAACGATGGCATAATGTTCAAGCTGTCTGGCACGACAGCGGTGAAGAGGATCGCGAGCAATCAACGAGTAAGCTTGGTGGCTCCATCGCGCGATCAGCTTGCAGGCTTGTTTGGTTCCAATTCTTTGAGCGATCGTCCCAGTCTTTTTCGAGGGGCAGCTCCGGGGCGTCGCGCGACGACCTCGCCGCTCTCTGCCGCTTGGAGATTTCCTGCCGGGGTAGAGGACAGCGACATTAACGCAGGATGCAATTTGCTTGCGTCATCAGGCGAACCGATCGATTCGAGAGCGTCGGTGACCCCCAAAAGAACCGACTGACGCACTCCTTCGCGGATCCATTGAAACAACCCGAGATTGTTGGCCATGCTTGCATTACTCCTTGCACTGGGTGGTCCTGATGGCGACAGGGCATCTCGAATGGCGCAAAGCACTCCGATGGGCCGGTCGTCCCGATGAGTCGCAGGCGATCCCGCGACCCAAGAATCGGACTCTATCAATTCTCCGAGACCGGAGCCAGACAGATTTCCCCCCCGCCCAGAGTCTGCATCGTAAAACAATTGGCCTCAATTGTTTCGGCCATGCACAGTCTAGCGGTCGTCCTCGACCGCTTCGCACAGTCTAACGGTCGTCCTCGACCGTTTTGCAGTGCCTTGAGCTTTCCTTCCATTGGCCCCACGATCGGATTCACTGATGGAGAGGTGGTCTAGCGTGCAGGATCTTTAACAAGATCCACTACCTACTGGCTCCCCTCCCCCGCTTCGGGGAGAGGGGTTGGGGGTGAGGGGTTCGACGCGCGAGCAAGTAGAATTTACTGTGTACAAGGTAGAGTTTAGAAAGCCACGCACTATTTCACGGATTGAAATGCGGCTCTGGCTTTCGTCTAGTCTCTAGGCTCTAGCCTGCGGCCCGACGAGAGAACGGTTACTGCAGACTCGCCGAGCATTTGTATTTTTTCCGCATGGTGCTGGTTCAAATTCGCCACGACTCGTTTCAGAACGCAAGCTAGGATTTCTCAGAGAAGATATCCGAAAACCAATTGCCGCTCTGGCGATAGCCGCGGTTCTCGATCGTTCTTGCTCAGGAGTGCGAGTATCGTGATTGCGACCCAGACAGGCGTGATGGCGGATACGGTTTCTACAACGGTGGATACGACGGTTGCTAAGTCCCTGCAGCGTGCGGACTCGCTTCTTCGGGCTGCTCTGGACCAGCAAACCAGCAGCGAGAAAATGGAAGCCGCCAAGCTAGGGCGAATGATGAACGACCCAGCTGGTAAAGCGTTTACCTTTGCGATGGTGGACGAAGTCTTTCGAAGCCGCTCGCCCTACAAAACAGCTGCATCGTTACGGCGCGTCGTAGAACAATTCGGTGCACCGCAGTATATGCCTTGGGTGGACCGACTCTTGATTCGTGTCGGGGCTTGGGCAAGTCATTTCTTGCCAGGATTGGTGACTCAAGGCGTAGCGAAGAGGATGCAATTGGATAGCTCTCGCGTCATCTTGCCCGGCGAACCTGGACCTTTACACGATTACCTTACACGTCGCACTCGGGATGGATTTCGACTTAATCTGAACCATTTGGGGGAGGCTGTGTTGGGTGAACAAGAGGCCAACCATCGGATGGAAGCGATCCTCGGTCACCTTGCAGACCCTGCCGTGAATTACATCTCGGTAAAGATCTCGGCGATCTTCAGCCAAATCAACTTGGTCGCTTGGGATCACACTCTAAAAACCATATGCGACCGTCTTCGAATTCTCTATCGCGAAGCGATGAAACGCGGCAAATTCGTCAACTTGGACATGGAAGAGTATCGAGACCTTGCTCTGACCATCGCTGCTTTTCAATCTCTCCTTGATGAACCAGAATTTTCACAATACTCGGCGGGAATTGTCCTTCAAGCCTACTTGCCGGACGCTTGGAAGGCCCAACAAAAGCTGACAACTTGGGCGCAGCACCGTGTTAGGAATGGAGGGGCTCCGATCAAGATCCGGTTGGTCAAAGGGGCGAACCTAGCGATGGAGAGCGTGGAGGCGGAGATGCACGGGTGGCATGCTGCCCCTTATGCGAGCAAACATGAGACCGATGCCAATTTCCGACGCATGATGGAGTTTGGTTGCCGCCCCGAGCACGCTTGTGCGGTCCGTTTAGGTGTCGCCAGCCACAATCTTTTCGATGTTGCGTTGGCTTTGACTCTGCGCGAAACCCATCACGTCGAAGATTGGGTCGAGATCGAGATGCTCGAAGGGATGGCCAACCATCAAGCCAGAGCGGTGCGCGATGATGCAAGAGGGCTGCTCCTTTACGCACCCGCGGTGAAACAAGATGACTTCCTCAGCGCGATGGCCTATCTGGTTCGCCGATTGGACGAGAACACGTCGCCAGAGAACTTTCTTAAAGACATGTTCGCCATTCGGCCCGGATCTCCGGAGTGGGAACATCAAATGAATAGATTCCTCGATGGCTGGAATGCTCGCCACCACGTGAGCGACCGTTCGCGCCGAGAAACCGTAGCCATACAAGCGAGCGCCTCGGATCGATTCTTGAACGAACCCGATACCGATTGGTCCCAGCTGGTGAACCGCGAGCAACTGTCACTCGTCGCAGATTGGAAACCAACCGAACTCCCCAGTTTGCCCGACCAAGACTCCATGTTAAACACAGCAGTCCAAACGCAACCGAGTTGGGATGGGATTGGATTGGATGCGCGCGCTGCGATCATGAATCGCTTGGCTGAAATCATGAGCCGCGATCGCTTCAAGACGCTTCATGTTTTGAGAAGGATTGGGAACAAAGCGATACCGGATGGCGACGGAGAGGTGTCCGAAGCGATCGACTTTGCTCGCTATTACGCTCGTCATGCGGCTCCACCCGAAGGGACGCAATCTCGTCCGCTTGGAACCATTGCAGTCGTATCCCCCTGGAACTTCCCTTACGCGATTCCTGCTGGAGGAGTGATCGCGGCGTTAATGGCAGGGAATTGCGTGGTTCTTAAGCCTGCACCGTCGACAGCAGCCATCGCTTGGCACCTCGCCAATCAGCTTTGGGAAGCTGGCGTTCCCCGTGAAGTGCTCCACTTCTACGCTTGCGAGAACGAGCAAGGCGAGGCCTTGATAACCGATGAGCGGATTCAAGCGGTCGTCCTGACAGGCAGCTACGAGACGGCCAAGCTATTCCAGCGGTGGAGGCCATCGATGCCTCTTTACGCCGAGACCAGCGGCAAGAACGCTTTGATCATTACCGCGCATGCCGATAGGGAATTGGCGATCAAAGATTTGGTTCGATCCGCGTTTGGTCATGCTGGGCAGAAGTGCAGTGCAGCGAGCCTCGCCATCTTGGAAGCAGAAGTCTATGACGATGAAACATTCCGTCGGCAGCTCAAAGATGCGGCTGAAAGTCTCGTTGTGGGGACAACGGATCAGTGGCAAAGTATCGTCACTCCTTTTGTCATCCCGACAACATCGAAACTGCACCGAGCTCTGACGACTTTGGAGCCCGGCGAGAGTTGGTTGCTTCCTCCCAAGCAGCATGCCGATGCACCGAACCTGTGGTCCCCGGGAATCAAGCTCGGGGTCAAGCCTGGGAGTTGGTTTCATCAGACCGAGTGTTTTGGTCCCGTGCTTGGATTGATGCGAGCGGAAGGATTGGAGGAGGCCATCGCGATTCAGAATGGAACAGAATATGGATTGACGGCAGGTATCCATAGTTTGAATCGGGACGAGATCCACTATTGGAAAGAGCGAGTTCAAGCGGGAAATCTCTATGTCAATCGGCCGATCACCGGAGCGATTGTTCAACGGCAGCCTTTTGGTGGTTGGAAGAAGTCTTGCGTGGGACCTGGAGCGAAAGCGGGCGGCCCGAACTATGTGTGGCTCTTTAGACGCTTCGAGGACAAAGCAAAGCTCTTCGATGGCGAGCAGATTGACTATGAAGAAGCTTGGCTGCGGTACTTTTCCGTCGAACACGATCCGAGCGGTCTGCGATGCGAATCGAATGTATTTCGCTATCGGCGATCGCGAGGCGTTATCCTTCGGCTAAACGATCGAGACGAACGCACGATCGAACGCGCGAAAAGAGCGTCGCAAGTGACCGGAGTCCCCCTCGAGATCAGTTTGCGGAGTGAGGAGACGGATGCCGTGTTTGTCGAGAGAATGCCAGAGCTGGCTAAGCGATTCGAGTTTTTAAGGACTGTGGAAACGCCTGCTGAGGAGGTCTTGTGCGGGGCATTCCAATCGGGATTGCAGTGGATTCATGGCCCGATATTGGCCAGCGGTCGATTGGAGTTAACGAGATGGATGCGAGAGCAGAGTGTTTCGACGACATTACATCGCTACGGGCAGATGCCAGCCAAATAGGTGGCAGGGAAGTTGGCAGTACGTAGTAACCGGTCTCAGACCGGTGTTCGCTCCAGGCGAGTAGCGAGTAGCGAGAATGGAGAATGGAGAATGGAGAATGGAGTCGCATTTAACTCTGTGAAATTAGCGAGGGGATCTTTTGGTAGTGGATCTTGTTAAAGATCCTGCACGCTAGACCACTTCTCCATCCTCGAAAACGTTGGGCGTCGATTCGTTGGAACTCTCAAATCACTGCGAAACGATCGAGGACGACCGTTAGAGTGCGCTTGGTCGCAATTTCACTTTGTGAAATTACGCGATGCCTTGTTGGCTGAAAGCCATAAACAACGTAGCCTGGCGTAACACGCCAGGTCACGTCTCCGCACGGATATTGTTTGGCTGTATGCCTTTAACAAACGGATGCGCCGGGAGGGAGGGAGAGGCTTACAGCCAAGAAGAAGGTTGGGGGCGGCAGGACCCAGGGCGGTGCCCTAGGCTAAGTTGCTTATGCCCTACAGGCAATTCAATCCCCTACCTAGTAAAACAATTGGCCTCAATTGTTTACGGATGCAC
>JALOQZ010000370.1 GCA_025459245.1 Pirellula sp. | reverse complement strand
TCAGGTCGACATGACATGAGAATTGGTTAAGCTCTTACCGCTCTCATCGTCGCGAGCCCCAGTAATGGCAATACGTTGCGTTCCCTCGCCCGTTCAAGGTGAAACATGGCTTCCAATGACAAGCGTTCTCAGGCTGTTGACAATGGTTGGTTGATCGATGCTCCCGATCGAATGCTTTCATGGTCCAGGTCGGCGGAGCGAGATGCGAAGGCGGCGAACCAGCTTCGACAATACATCTACATGCAGATGGCGGCTACCGATTTGGTGCTGGATGACGAAGCCAAACAGCGTGTCGAACTGCCGGAGGGCTTGTTAGCAAATTTGGAAGAAAAGAATCGATTGCTAACCCAGCTGAAAGCACCAATCGATCAGCGAATCGAAGCCTTTCTGCAGCAGCATTTCGCCGATTGCGAACAAGTTGCACTTCTAAAGCTACCGACAACGACTTTGGTCCTGGATCACCATGGCTTGGCTCGTCAATTGAGTTTGCCCGATGGCGGAAATCGCTTTGAAAACGACATGCTCACCTCGGTCCGCGTCGACAATGGTGTGCTCCATAACCCAAGAGCGGATCGGCGCACGACGAAGGGGACGTTCCATGTGACCGACGGTGGGTTGCCGATTGCTGGCGACAAACGAGTTGTACCCAAGCATGTCTTTGCCAATCTGTTTATCAAAGCATTGCAGCAGCCCGAAGGAATCATGGAGCTGCCGTTTACGCGAGGAAACGGAACACCGGCTCGAACCTTTGTGTCGCTATTGATTCGGCCCTTGGTTTGCCCACCCGTTCCCGGTTTCTGCGAAAAGAAGACGATGGAGATTCGTTTCTTTGCCCCGGGCGGCTTGGTTAGCAATCTCGATTTCGTCGAATCGATTTTCGGAAATGCAGGCGATCCACTGGTCCCAGACAACGACGCGGCTCTGGATTCCTCGCATTGGACTGGTCACACAGGATGTGTCATTCTCGCGCCCCACTTGGTGAACCTCACCAAGAAGGAATTGGGACTGCCGCATTATGATCATGCGACGCCTCGTCAGCGTGAAGACTCGATGTGCTGGAAGGATCCAAACGAGAAGTACAACGACGGTGTTGCCTTCAAACTGACTTGCAGGAACGAAGCTGGTGTTATCGTCACCTTGATCGCTGACAACTACTACGGCTATTGCAAAAAGGAAGTGAAGACGCAGATCAGCTACGCGGCGAATCTGCTTGGCAATGCGGAAGAGGAGCATGCGGGGGGCACGCTCGCATTCATTGCCCACAACCATGGTGAGGAGTTTCAATGGAATTCGCGTCGATACAACGGTCGCACCCTCGCTGACCTTCAGAATGATTACCAGGAGTTCATCGAATTTCATCCGGAAGGTTACGGCGTCGATCGCGTCTACTCCGAGTTGGTTTACGTCCCAGAAAATGCGAGAGCTTCCCTTTTTGATCGTTCCATACGCTGGTCGGTGGGGGACAAGGAGTATTCCATTCCCCTGGAGCAAAAGAAGGTTTACATGGCCCCAAGCGGGTACAAGGTGATTGTGGAAAAGCATCCTTGTGCACCTTCCTGGCGCTTGGTGGGTGTCTCTGGAGAAGGGACCGTTTGCCACAAGCCTTGCACGGTCAGCGGGGGCGGGAAAAGCGAGATCAGCAAATCATTGCGGGACTACATGCTCGGGGGGCCCATCTTCGTCGCCGATATCGAGTCCGATTTTGATCAGCTCGATTTGATCTTCAACCGCGATTACTCAGATCGCTGGAAAGAGGGCTCTAAAGAAAAACCGGATTACAGCCAACGCTCCAGCAGGAAGCCCTTAGATCCACGCCGATCGCTTGGGAGCGTGATCAAACTCCTCACCCCCTCCAACGAATACACGGACCAGTACAACGCTTGGCTGCGCAGCATTCCATCTCATTTGTATGCAATGGCCTTTATTATCAAACGATTCTCGAAGCCGGAATGGAATGGAAATTGGCGCGAACACTTTGGCGTCGATGTGGTCAACGGCGATAACGGTCACGAGCTCAAGTACGGAAATCGAAAGCTTGTAGGCATGTATCTCCGCGTTGGCTTGGATCATCAAGGCCGATGGCGCATGTATAAGCTTCGTCAGGATTTCGCGGCTGCGGTCAAGATTCAATTGGAGGATGACATCACGGCGAGCGTGGTCGTTCCCCATCGATACTTGAAAGGCCTCAACCCATTCGATGAAAAGAGAACCGAGGCAAGCTTCAAATTTGTCGCGAATTGCGAGTATCGACTATTCCAACGCCCCGATGATGCCATCCACCGCGGTTTGGATAAGCAAACGGAAAAGGACATGGCCGATGTGGGCAATTTCTTTTGCAACTACGAGCCATTGACCAAAGACTCTGTTCGCCAAGAGATTGCGAACATCATCGAGTTTGAGCAATACAGTGCACCGATGCAAAACCGGCTCGCACGATTTGTTGAAAATGAGGGTTCGGATTTCGTTGTGTCTTCTGCTCAGCCGCGTTTGGTGGATGGAAAGCCTTCGAAGAACCCACGCTATTTACAGGATCGTCCCGATTTGTCGAACGGCTTTGATCGTTATGTGGCGTATCGTGGAATGCAATTGTTCCGGGCTGCGAAGAATGACCAAACCGTGCCGATTCCTGTGAATGCGATCCTATCGGGACGCCGCAACAATCCTCCCGACTTGGAGGCCAAGATTCGTCCGCTCGCCGTTTACAACCCGATCCATTATCAAGAACTCCCCGAACTTTTGATGGATTATGTTTGCTCTTTCACTGGCAAATCTCCGTCGACGACCGGGGCGGGGAGCGAAGGGGCATTGACCAAGGGACCGTTTAACGCGCTCAACATGTGCTACGACTTGAACGCAACCGTGGTGAGCATGATCCTGACCGGTTTGGGAGGATTCAGTACGGCCGCAGGGCATATCGGTCCCGATATCGAAGTCGGGCACGACATTAGTATGTTTGTTCCCGAGATCTGGTGTCGACTCCGACCGGAGGAACGCTGTCCAGAGGCGATGATTCGGGATGGTATGTTGGAGAAAGTGAACGACTTTGAACATGATGGCGTAACGATCCCCGCCAGCCGGCTCGGGTATCGCATCACGGATAAGTTTGTTCGCAGTTACTTTGGCCGTGTCTTTGACAATCCGCGTCGGGTTTTCGAAGAGCGAATTCTGTGTCCTGAGAAGCAAAACCTCGACGCCTATATCGATGGCGTGTTGTTTATCGCAGAATCACAGAAAAAGGTCGCCGAGATGTACATGCAGGACGGCAGCTATGAGATCGCTTGCCCGCCCCTGCAAGCTGTATTGAAGATCATGGTCGACGGCCATTGGAACGGGCATACCATCGATGCGCCGGAGGTACGGAACTTGTTCTGCCGAGATGCGATGTTGCAAAGCGATTGGTATCGTCGGCGGTTGATTGCCAAGCAAAAAGTGGATATCCGGCTTTGGAGTCGGCACGTTGACTACTTGACCGAATATTGCAGCCGTCCCAACTACTTCCCTGTGATTGAGCGACTCAATCTGCGAGCGAAGCTGGAGCAGGCCAAGGCGATGTTGGCGCGTTGCCAAAGCGATAAATACATCGATGAGCTCGTGGGGACGATTGGAACGGACCCTGCTACCATCGGAATGTAGTCTCGCCTGGTATAATGGGCAGTTCGATTTTCTGCTTCTGTGTCCATCGAACTAGAGTCCCATGCAATTTACTTCCTGCGATCGATTTTTAACTTCATCCTCCCACGCTGGTCGACGAGCTTGGCTGGCAGGTGCAGCGGCGAGCGTCGCTGCACTTCCAGGTTCGAGTCTATTGGCGAGTCCGAGCGTCGCAGTGAATGCCGCG
>JALOQZ010000369.1 GCA_025459245.1 Pirellula sp. | reverse complement strand
CAGCTTCTCGAGTTCAAGCGGTATCATGCCGGGAGCATGAGCACCGTCGACCAAGGTCAAGGCCCCGGCTCGTTTCGCTGCTTGAAGCATCGGCGCGATCGGCAGAACGTGTCCGGTCGTGTAGAGGATATGGCTGATATACAAGAGGCGAGTTTGGGACGAGAGTAAGTTCGTACAAGCCTCCACATAATCGTCTGGGTTCTCCGAATCGATCGGCAGCTTGAACGTTTTGATCGTCCATCCATTTCTACGAGCCGCGCGTTCCCAGGCCCAGACCATCGCCCCATACTCGTGATCCGACATGACGATTTCAGAGCCAGCAGGTAACGGCAGACTGAGACAACAGGTGTTAATCGCCTGAGATATGTTCCCGAACAGAATAATCCTGTCGGGTGATGTTCCAACATGATTCGCTAAACGCAGACGATTCCGCCAAAGGTCATCGCCATGCGCACGCCAAACGCAATCGGTCGGGTTGTGATGTAGATGCTTGCGCAATGCGATCGAAGCAGCGTGGGATCGCTTGGGAACAAGCCCCGATGTACCGGTATTGAGATAGACCCAGTCGGGGTTCAGTTCTATCTGCTCTCGGATCGCCAGCCATCTCTGCGGGGTGGCCATAGGGCGATCTCAATTAGAGCAAGCTATCCAGGAGCAATCGAAGCTTTCGAAGCTCTTGTCTCATGTCCATTTCGTCCGTCGGAGTCATCTCGACGCAAAGCGCTCGATCGTAGCCCACGGTTTGCAGCTGCGTGATCAATCGCCCGTACTCGATTTCTCCTTGGCCGACACGCACCTGCAACTTGTCTTTTTTGGAATCGCGAAGGTGCGTGTGATAAACGTACTTCAAGAGCTTTTCGTAGTTCTTATTTCTGTTGTTGCTGCAAAGAATGTGGCTGGGATCGAGCGTCACACCCACTCCAGGAACGTAGTCGCAGAGGTTTTTTACCGTGTCAGGATCTTCGCTCAAACAGCCCATCTGAGTCTTAATGGCAACACGAGCCCCGCGGTCTTCTGCGATACGGACCATGCGTTGCAGATGCTCGACCTCTTGATTGAAGGGCGTTCCGTGCTCGCCGCTCGGAATGGTCAGCGTGACGACTTTGGTCGCCTTTGCCATATCGCAGATTTTCTCGAAACGCCGGTAATGCTCTTCCCCCTCAGCAAGAATCCTGACGTTATAACTGCAGATATCGAGACGGTGGGTATCCCGGACAAGCCGAAGACACTCATCGAAATCGTCTGCAATGCGCGACGGGGGCATTTGCGTACCTGCATCGTCCAGTACGATTTCGACTGCGGTGAATTCGAGATCCGAAAGAACCTCGATCACTTCGGGGATTGGAATCTCTGGAAAACAACCGGTGGATGCTGCTACGATCACGACGCGTATCACTCCTTTGAAGCAAAAAACTTAAGTCGCCATTATCCAAGGGAAACGCAAACTGACAACTACGGTTTTTGAAGAGGTGACCGCAAAGTGTCGGGCTTTCAGTCGCATTTAGGCGATTTCCAGTCGCCGCGACCGGATGAATCGAACAAGGAGCCCACGGCCAAGGTCGCGAAGTCCTCTGCTGATCGCAAAAAACTGGACACGCAAACCCCGTTGCAGTTTGTACCGGGAGTGGGACCGTTGCGCCTGGAACTCTTCCAAAAGCTTGGGGTTCGCCGGCCGCTCGATCTCCTCTTTCTTTTTCCTCGCACGTACCAGGACATCGCTCCGTATCAAGGAATCGCGGAGTTGGTGCCCGGCATTCGAGCCACGGTGGTGGGGCAGATCGTCGACTTGGACCAGCGATTCAGTTTCGACGGTCGCTCCACACTCGGAGTGCTCTTGGCGATCGAAGGTGGAGGATACGTTCGATGCGTTTGGTACAACCAAATGTTCCGGCGAGAGCAATTCCATCGCGGCATAACCCTCGTCGCAACGGGAATCCCAAAGTCGACCGGGATCTCCTTTGAAATGCGCCACCCCGAGTTTGTGATTCTGAACGACCGCAGCGAACTGCCGGCCCCTCGTCCGACCGCAATCTATCCCCTGACAGAGGGGCTGTCCCAGAAACATATCTCATCGGCCATCGAAGCTGCGTTGGAGGATCTTCTACCGTTTGTCGAAGAAGCCCTACCCGACAGGATTCGCCAGCGAGCGGGAGAATTGCTCTTCGAAAAGAAACGAACACTATTCGAGCAGCAGCCTCAACCACTTCTCGGCATCACCGATGCTTTGCGAGCCTTGCATCTCCCCGAAACCCTTGCCGACGCAGAGCAAGCTCGGATGCGATTCATCTTCCAAGAGCTTTTGGTTTACCAAATGGCGATTGCCATGCGACGGTACCAGCTTCAAAAAGATAACGCGGCCCCCAGTCTCGCCGTCACACCGCAACTTCATGCGAGAATCTTGAAACGAATCCCCTTCAAACCAACCAACGATCAATTGCGAGTCATCGAGGAGGTGAAGTCCGACTTGGAACGAACCATTCCGATGAACCGTCTTGTCCAAGGAGACGTGGGGAGCGGAAAAACGGTGATCGCACACTACGCGATGCTCGCAGCTGTCGGGAATAAATACCAAGCTGCGATGATGGCCCCCACGGAGCTTCTTGCCCGGCAGCACTATGAGAAGCTTCGGCAACAACTCGATGGCAGCCAAGTCATGGTGGAGTTGCTGGTCGGTTCACTAAGCTCCCGCGAACAGCACGAGTTGCAACAGCGCATCGCGATTGGAACAGTGGATATTGTCGTCGGAACCCAAGCACTGCTGAGTCAGCATGTGCAATTCCACGCTTTAGGGCTGGTGGTTATCGATGAGCAACATAAGTTTGGCGTTGAACAACGCGCTGCACTGAGAGAAGGCCGCGTCGTCCCTCATTACTTGGTCCTTTCCGCGACGCCGATTCCCCGCAGCATCACCATGACGCTGTTCGGTGATTTGGATGTCTCGATTCTGCGAGAGAAGCCACCCGGGAGAGCTCGCGTGCACACCTATTTAGGAGAGGACTCGCAAAAAGCGAAATGGTGGGACTTCGTTCGCAAGCAATTGCAAAGCGGACGCCAAGCTTATGTCGTGATCCCGCGGGTGGAATCCGATGAGGAGAACGACATTTTGGGGGCGGAGCAAGTCTTCGCGGTGCTCTCGGAAACGGAACTATCTGGCTTTCGTGTCGAGCTCCTCCATGGCAGGATGGATGGAGACGAAAAGCAACAGAAACTCAATCGATTTGAGACCGGAGAGACCCAGGTGCTCATCGCTACGACCGTCGTCGAAGTCGGTATCGATGTCCCCAACGCGACGTTGATGGCGATTCTCGATGCCGATCGACTCGGGCTCGCGCAATTGCACCAGCTCCGGGGCCGAGTCTCGCGGGGACAGTTTCCAGGTTACGTCTGCCTTTTTCCCAGCAAAAAGTGCGATCCGAAAGAGAACGAACGCCTGCAATGCTTGATCGCCATCGACGATGGATTTCGGCTTGCCGAGGAGGATCTTCGACTGAGAGGTACCGGCGATTTGCTTGGAACCAAGCAGGTTGGTGCGCCCGCTTTTCGCATCGCGGACTTGGCGAGAGACATTGAAATCCTGGCTGCCGCTCGCTCCGTAGCTCAAAATCTCATTAACGAAGACCCCGCGTTGGAAGCCCCCGACCTGGCAAAACTAAGGAAACAGGTGCTCGGTCGCCACGGTGGGCACGCAAACCTGGGGGACGTCGGCTAACCAGAATCCAGCTAGGATCCAGGTTTCCCATGCCGTATACTGCAGAAAACAGTCTTATGTTGCAAGGGAGTTTGGAAGATGGACAAGATCTACTCACAGGTCTCCAAAGCTCGGCGTTATCTTTGGTTGCAAAAGGCCTTCGCGGTCTTGCCG
>JALOQZ010000368.1 GCA_025459245.1 Pirellula sp. | reverse complement strand
GAGATCCAGATTCAGCTGGATCAACTCCCAAAGGTCTCGCATCTCCCAAGCTTGTCGCTCCGATTTGCTAAAGGCCTTCAACGCCGCTTGAGCGACCTCAATGTGCTTCGACTTATCAAACTGCTGCATTCCTTCCCATTTCTGCAACGTCTCTTCCCAGATCTCGGGAGGAAAATCCAAGGGCTCGAATGCAGAGTCGGAGTTTTTACCGGCCGGCCACGCGAGTGTCTCCCCCTCGGCCTCTTTCGCTTCGACCAAATCAAGAGCGAGATGAACCATCGCGGTTTCCTCCGTTGCAACCATGGAACCAGCCTGCTCCGCCTGCGACAGGTATTCCCGGTACTCCAACTCTAGCTCCAACCAAGCAGCCCCCAACTTTCCCCCACCGATTGCCAACAAAGTCAATGCCGCTCCTAACAACCCCTTGAAAATGGCGGTCCGGCTTGAAAGCTTCGGGCATGTAGGGGTTCCCCATCGGGTCGCGGCGCCGACGAAGGCCCCGATCCCGAGCGCGAGCAAACCGATCTCCCATCGCCACAGCACGCTAACAAGAACCCACAGTCCAGCACCCGCGAGGGCTGCGATAAAGGGAACGAGGATCGCAATCGTCTGTTTCATCGGTGAAGTTCAAATGTTGTTTCTTGCGGCCATACGAATAGAAAAGGCCGTCGGTCATTCGGTAGATTCCACGCTGCGGAGCGCTGAGGCAGCCAACGCTCGCTTAACTGACTCCTGCCACCGTCGCTTGTCAAACCGAATCCCCGTCATTAGGCTTGTCCGACCGAGCCCAACCTCTTTCGCTGTGCCCTATCCTCCTTGAGTCGAACCGCGAGCTGAGCTTTTATGTCTAACAAACGCAAGATCCTGATCCAGCTAGATACCGACTTGAAAGCGAGCGTGTTCGATGCCGTTGTCGCTATCGATGCAGGTGTGGACCATCTTCTGCAATACAGCAACGTCAAGCAAGAAGAAGTAAGATCGTTGGTCCACGGGGCCATGTACACCCGAGGGCCGCAAGATCTGAAACATACTGCGATCTTCGTCGGAGGTAGCAGCGTAGCGCATGGCGAAGCGGTCGCAATGGCAGCTTTTGAAACGCTGCATGATCCGTTTCGTGTTTCGATCATGCTGGATAGCAATGGTTCCAACAGTACTGCTGCCGCAGCCGTTCTCTGCGCTCAGCAACATATGGAGATTCGCGATTCCTTTTCGGTCGTCTTGGCCGCCACCGGCCCCGTCGGCCAACGAGTCTGTCGCATCCTCGCGAACTTGGGTGGCAAAGTCTTTGTCGGATCGAGGTCGCAAGAGCGCGCAGAGGAAACGATCGATGAATTGGTTCGGGCGAATGTGGAGCGATCGAGATTGATCCCCCTCGTCTCCGAGGACGAAGCCGCCGTGAATGGTGCTCTGATTCGCTCGCAAGCTGTGTTTGCATGCGGAGCCGCTGGCATTCGCCTTCTCACCGCACAGCAGCTTGCGGCGGCTACTTCATTGCGAGTCGCCGTCGATTTGAACGCGGTCCCACCGGAAGGGATCGAAGGGATCGGCGCCTTTGACAAAGCGGTCGAACGCGGGAATCGCATCGACTATGGTGCGCTCGGTGTAGGTGGACTTAAGATGAAGATTCACAAAGCATCCATCGCCGCACTGTTCGAATCCAATCATCGCTTCTTGGACTGCCAAGAAATGCTCACGATCGGAACCGACATTCTCGCTCGTCAGAACGGTATCTGGTAATCGAACGAAGACCGACTCGCAACTTGGCAACAGTTGCTAGAATACCGATGCAGGGTTTGGATTTCTTTTCCTTTGATTGCACCGGGGTCTCAAGTGTTTCGTCTTGAAGTCATCGATTACATCGATCAGTCGAATCAGTCGCTCATTGCTCGCGTTCCAGAGTCGGGAACGGCAGCAATTCAATATGGTGCTCAACTCATCGTCCAGCAAAACCAAGAGGCGATCTTCTTTCGCGATGGACGCGCGATGGATTCGTTTGGCCCGGGTCGCCACACACTGACAACAGCCAACATACCGATCCTTGGCAAACTTCTTACAATCCCATTCGAAAAGAGCCCCTTCCAAGCTTGCGTGTACTTTGTCGGCAAGCAGACGTTTATTGATCAACGCTGGGGAACGCGGACTCCAATCACGATAAAGGATCCACAATTCGGTATCGTGCGATTGAAGGGATATGGCAAATTCGCTTATCGAGTTGTCGATGGTTCTCTACTGCTGAATACGATTGTTGGCACGCAAGGTAAATTCACCACCGATGAGATATTGAATTATCTCCGCGATGTCATCATCGCTGGTTTGACCGACTTGCTTGCGAGTTCCGGGATCGGTTTGCTGGATATGCCCGCGCGCATGGATGATCTGAGCGCTGCAGCGCGCATCAAACTCGGCGACCAATTCTCCAAATATGGACTGGAACTCACCGAGTTCTTTATCAGCAGCGTCACAGCCCCTGAGGAAGTTCAAAAAGCGATCGACGCGCGAGCAAGTATGGCGGTGCTTGGTGATTTGAGAGCCTACGCGACCTATAGCGCTGCCAACGCAATGCAGGCAGCAGGGGCAGCAGGGATGCAAGGCCCCATGGGCTTCGGAATGGGAATGCTTGTACCGAATATGCTCCAGCCCCAAAACGCATCGGTAGGCACCGCTTCAGCGCCTGTCGTTGGTCCGGTGCAATTGGACTTTAGCGGAGCTCGTGTTCCCAGCGCCACGGATCTTGCGACCTCGATCAAATCGGCCGGAGAGAAGATGGGCTGGAGTATCCAACAAAGCGATAGTGCGAATCTACAGATCGCAGTCCCCTTGGCTGCCTCTCGCCGCCAGAGAGTTTACGTGGAAATGGATCGAAAGGACCATGACGGAAATGCCATGGTTGGAATCTGGTCTCCCTGCGGCGCAATCAATCCTGCGGCAGCCCTTACCATTCTTCGAAACAATGATTCGGTCGTGCATGGTGCATTCGCCATGAAGCGAGTGGACGACGGGGAGATTCTGGTTCTCAAGTCCAACGTCCTTTCGAACCTGACTAGCGCAAGCGAGTTGGCAAAGATCATTTCCGCAATCGCTTGGCAGGCGGATGAAGTCGAACAACAACTATCCGGTAGCTCAGTCGATCAGCATTGATACAACGAGCCTAGCCGAAGACCGTCGGAAACCGCGGCTAGCGCCAATGCGGCTGATGGTTTTCGGATAGGCTCAAAACCGTTGCCATTCCTATTTGCATTTCCTTCATCGAATCTCCGAGATTTCTCATGCGTCGCTTTTTCAATCTAAATCGATCTAAGTTAATCGGTGCCATCATTGCACTCTCGATTGGGATATCTTCGGCAGATGCTATCGGCTCTGATTGGTTTCAGTGGCGTGGTCCGAATCGAAATGGGATCGCAGAAGAGAAAGGCTTAACGCCCAAATGGAACGAAGCGGGACCACCTCTTGTTTATCAATCAGAGGGGCTTGGACGAGGCATGTCGAGTCTCGTGATTGGCAACGGAAAAGCCTACACGCTTGGCGAAACGGATGGTAAGGTGCAATTGGTTTGTTGCGATGTTGCCAACGGCCGAATCGTTTGGAAGACACCATTTGGGAGTTCAAAAGGTGCTCCGAATGGCACTCCCACACTCGACTTGGAAAACAATCGAGTCTACGCGGTGTCGTTTGATGGTTTGCTGGTTTGCTGCGACGCCAGCAGTGGTGAGATGGTCTGGAAAAAGAGCTTCCAAGGAGACTTCGGCGGAAAGATGGAGTCGGTTTGGGGATACAGCGAATCTCCTCTGATCGATGGCGATCGTCTTCTATGCACACCCGGAGCCGCTGATGCAATGGTGGTCGCCTTGGATAAGAAATCGGGCGAGACAATATGGAAAGGAG
>JALOQZ010000080.1 GCA_025459245.1 Pirellula sp. | reverse complement strand
GCACGTGTGGAGGTCCCGCCGCCGATCCATGCGAAGCGACGGTCCAAAAAGACCTTCATTATGAGATTGCTAACCCTCTCGTTAGCCGCAATAGCGCTCGCCATCGGCATGTGCAGATCGACACTCGCAGACATGATCGCACGAGAGTCGTTCGAGTATTCAACTGCGTCAGGCCTTATTGGAACTCCAGGTTCAGGTACTGGCTTCTCGACCAACTGGATCGTTGGAGGAAGGAACGCAACCCAGTCGTCATTTCGAATCCAAAGCGGCTCTCTCACTTACTCAGGACTCGAATCCCTCGGAAACTCCGTCACAGCGGCCGCAAGCACCGATAAGATCTATGCTGCTCACCGGGAAACAAGTCAACTTTTTGTGAGCGCTAACAATAGCCAAACAACTTGGATGAGCTTTCTGATCCGCCAAAACGACACCCTCGGAACGCTCGGTGGTTTTGGTGGAATTTATGTCGGGAACGGCGTCAATGATAACGACCCTAAGCTTTTTATCGGTAAAGGAGGGGACGCTTCCAATACGTGGGTTCTAGAAAACCTGGGAGGAGGAGGACAAGTCCGTTCCAACACTTCGGTTGTCACCAGCCAATCGACGCTGTTGGTCGTCAAAATGGAAACCCTCCAGGGCCTCGACCGATTTACACTATTCGTCAATCCCGATGGCTCTAGTGAACCACAATCCGGTTTTGTGAAGTCCGACTTGGACCTCGGCACCGCGAATCGAATCACGATGTACCATACAGGTGCATTTTCTTTTGACGAGATTCGCATCGGAACCACCTTTTCCGATGTCTTCACTGCCGTCCCTGAGCCCGGCTCGGGATTGCTGGTGCTGACCGTCGCGTCCCTTGCCTACTGGCGCCGATCTCGCCGCACCCGATAAAGAAAGTTAACACGTTTTGATTTCGTTGACGGAAAGCATCTTCGTTCGCTTGGCTGAACCCGTCTTTGATTCCATGGTTATTCGAAAGCGATCTTCAAATCGCTTAACCGGTCGGTGTTGATGAAGTCGACTTGCTCGCGATGCAATAGCTTCCAGACTTCTTCGCGGTCCGGTATGGCCCAAAACCGAAGCCGTCGCCCTTCATCATGCGTCGATTTCACAATCCCTCGCAGCTTCTTTAGCTCGTCGTCGCTGATCTCCCCATCGCCTCGCCAGCGAAAATGCGAATTCCAATTGTCGCTGATCAACGGATAATGAAGCTTGGATCGATTGTGTCCTAAATCAGATAGTCGACCATCGATTGCGGCCAAGCGCGGGCTCGCCTCTTCGATCTCCTCAAAAGGTCGATTGCCGCTGACGATGACGTGAACAGCACCGCCGCGCGGGTCATCTCCGTCGCTTGCCAGCACAAGCATGCTTCGGTACTCCAGCAGCTGGCGATGCAATTCCGCAAATGTCTTCTTGGCATCGGTCTTGATATCGACCAGCAAAATCAAGGGCTCGGTCGATCCTGGATGGACGCGTCCCTGGTTCTTCTCAACGATCTTCCGCAATGGATCCAAATACAACTTGCGAAGCGTTTTCGATCTATCGACTTCGACGAAGGTATGAGCAACATAAAGCTCGTCGTCGATCAAAAAGACGTCGGCCTCCACCGACGCAAACCCTTGATCCAAAGCATCGAGTAGTGGTCGCTCGTGCAAGTAATCATTGTGCGCGTGCGCAAACGGCAACACTGTCGTTGCTTTTGATGGAGAGGCCGAGGTCTGCGCGTTTTGCTCGGACTTATCCTGGCCATGACTGAACGTGGAGGAGCACACCGCGAGTGTTGCTCCCAAAAGCCATCCAAGTGCACTTGTCCTACAACAAACTTGAGTAGCGACCCGAAGGCCATCTAGCAATGGAACGGCCGAGGACGACCGTTCCATAATGGCTGGACACATGGCTTCGCCCTTCGACTACTTGCCCGTCCCATAAACAACGATTTGGTTGAGGTGCAGAATACCTCGTCCATCGAGTCCGACTTTGATGTAACGCCCTCGCGTTCCCGCTGGCAGCTCAATCGTGTAGTTCTCCGAAGGCTTCTCTGACTTCCAAACCTTCTTCCAATCCATGCCGTCGTTGGAAACCCAAACCGCAAGATCTTTCGCTCGGTTGTAGAATTGAGGATTGCGTCGATTCTGGATTTGGATCACTCGAATCTCCTTGTCACTCGCTAAGCGAATACCCACTGCGGGCGACTCAGATCCTTCGTTCGGCGAATGGAATGAAAACTCTCGCTGGGTCGGATCCACGGCGCTCAACACAAGGTTGGCTGATCCAGACCATTGAGCTGGGAAGTTGCTCGGAAGTTGCAACTGTGCATCTCGCGAGATCTCCACGAACTCACCAACCTTGCGAAGATCTCCGCTCGCAGCGCCCGTTTCGATCCATCCATCTTCTCGAATCGTAAACTTGTTCTGCTTGCCTAGATATTCGATCAAGTCAAGGAATTCGCTCGGAGCGATGGTCTTGGCCAATCCCTCTGGCATCGAGCTCGCCTTCATCTCCTTTTTCAAATCGATTTCCGACTTGAGAATCTCGCGTTCCTTTCCTTTTCCATCGGTGGTTGCGATGCCGAGGGTGATCGCTTCGGGAGTCTCTTTGAGCACAAAGCCAGTGACAACCTCTTCATCGACGGTCACCAACTGAATGGTTTCGTATCCTTTCGCAATCGTGTCGTTTGGCCAAAGGATGTGGCGAATGATCGCATCTTTGCTGTAGCGCGCTCCGACATCATCGAGTCGAGGTCCAAACGGTTTGCCTTGATCGCCAATTTGGTGGCAAGCAGAACAGACGCGATTGAAAACAATCTCGCCGCGACGGCTGCTGCCCCCCTCGATCGAAGCAATGGTACGCATGGCTTCATCCCGTTTCGCTTTAGGAAGCTCCGGATTCTCGGCATCTCGAAGCGGCTTTACAACGCGCCCGCCAGGACCGGAGGCCAGCTTGTAATCGTCATAGTACTTGCGTCGACCATCGGTCGCATCCGCCAAGAATTTGCCTTGTTGGATGGCCTCGTCCACCTTCGGCGCGAGCGCCTGCAAGGTGTGCTCGAGGGTATACTCGATCCAGTAGTCCATCGGCTTGGTAGTCGCCATCAACGCTACTTCAGCCGCTTCAGGAGTTTGCAAGAAACTCAATCCGCGAACCGCTTCAAGTCGAACGCGAGGATGTTCGTCAGCGACCGCCTGCTTGAAAATTTGCATGGCTTCTGGATAAGTTTCCCACTGGTTCGAAACCGCATGCACCAAAGCTGCTCGAACGTGAAAATCCTTGGCCTGCATCATGCGACTCGCAAGCTTGGGATCAATCTTATTGAATCGCTCTTGCAACCAAAGCGCTTCGCAAAGCCGCTCTTCGGATACACTGCCCGCGATCCATCGATCAACCGCGCTCAAAACGTCCTTTTCATTGCGGGACCAAAGCTCTCGCCGAGCTCGGTAGCGAGTCCGCGGCTCGTATTCGCTAAGCTGACCGAGCAACTCGTCGATGCTCGCCTTGTCTTGCAATACTGGCTTCAGCAATGGCTTGTTCTTGTAGACCAGCCGATAAAGACGACCGTGCACGTGGTCGCGGTTCGGGTCGCGCTGCGAGTACTGCATGTGACCGATCAACGCGTTGCACCAATCGCCAAACCACAACGCTCCGTCCGGTCCGATCTGCGGATCGACAGGTCGGAAGAAATTGTCGGTGGAGTTGATCAAATCATCGATTCGTTCACCGGTGAAGCCTGCTCCTTCGGATTCATCGCGAACGTTGAATCGTGGTAAACCATGCAGATTGATCACGCACGCATAGATAAACTGTCCTTGAACCTCATCCGGAAACTGTCGCGTGATCAAAAAGTCATTACCGACTGCAGGTCGGATTCCTTGATTATCGAAGTTGGGCCGCAGCGTCTTGCGAGAGTTCACTGCGAAGCCGGAGAGTGGACTGGTCCAATGCTGTTGGGCATTCGTTCCGTCTCCGATGGTTCCCATACCCCACTTATCGAAGACCATGCACCAAGGATTGCCGTAACCAGGAGTTCTGAAGTGCCGAACCTTCCACGATTTCGGATCGACGACATACGCTCCCGATGGCCCCTTGTTTCGGAAAGGTCCCCAAGGTGTTTCCATCGTGGTCGACATGGAAACGCCTTCGAGCATGTATAGCAAGCCGCCGTGCGACCATTCCCAAGCACCCACGGTGTGGTGGGTGTCATCGGTTGCAATCCCGTCGATGACTTGAGTGACCTCATCCGCCTTGTCATCCCCATCGGTATCTTTCAACAAAATGATTCGCGGTTGATCGACGACGAGCACACCGTCTTCATGAAACTCGAATCCGGTGGGACAAATCAGCTTGTCATAGAACGTCTTGCAAACGTCCGCTTTGCCGTCGTTGTTGGTGTCCTCGAAGATCAAAATCTTATCGCCGGGCTTTGCTGAACCTGGCAGCCACTGCGGGTAATTGATCATGCAGGAAACCCAGAGCCGCCCCTTTTTGTCAAACATCATCTGGGTCGGATTTGCAAGCTCGGGGAAGTCCTTCTCGGAAGCAAAAAGTTGTACTTCGAACCCTTCAGGAACCTTCATCTGCTTGATCGATTCCTCCGGAGTGGGATAAACGAGAGTCTTGGGCTCCCGCATTTGCCGGAAACCTTCGTCTCGGGTTCCAAACATGGTCTCGGGAATGAATACCTCACCGGTCTTCGAATCGTCCGGTTGCTCCGCTACTGGCTTGCCTGCCACCATATCCCAGATGTATTGATCGCGAACGCCAACCATCTTGCGGATCTTTTGAAACTCCTTAGGAAACGTTTCCGTATCCCAAGTTCGCCGACCGCCATAGACATACCAACCATTGAGCATCCGGTAGTCTTGCAAATGGAGCCATGATTTGTCATTCACCCACTTGCGAGTGTTGTGAAAGACGGAGACATCCGTACCGGTTGGGTGTGGCGAGGAGAAAAGCTGCGAGTCGATCTCCTTAGCCAACATCCGATCCCCTCGTTCGTTGACGTGAAGAGTATTGATCGTGTACTGCAAATCAGGCTCTTCGCTAAATGCCTTCAAGCTCGGTGTATAGACATCGACAAATGGCAGCCCCATCTCTTTAGCAAGCTGCTGCACCGAAGTTGCGTACTTAGCCAAAACAGGATTGTTTTTGCTCGTGTCCGGCAAGTGAACATTCTTGGATTGTTCCATTGCAATCGGCGAAACAAGAACGAAGCGTGCTTCGCGCCCCTCTTTCGAAAACTTGCCCTTTGTACGAGCAATCCACTGACGGTACTTTTCTTTAAAGGCATCCAGCTGCTGATCTGAACCACCTGCAAAGTGCTCGTTCATTCCGAAGAAGCAAATGAAGAGCTCGGGACCAAACTCCTCCATGGGATCATCGATCTTCGTATAGTCGTCGGGCCGCTGCTGCAGACCTACTTCATCGCCTGGCCAAGAGAAATTGCGAACCACCAATTGCTTGTTCGGAAACCGCGTGTGTAACAAAGTTTCAAAGTATCCAAACAGATTCATGCGTTCGCCCAGCGAGCTACCGACGAAGGCGATGCGTTCCCCTTGGCGTGGCTCGAAAGGAGTAGTTGATTGCGATGCCGCTGGGTTGGTCGCTGTCGAGGTCAATCGAAACTTCCACTCAGGTGTTCCCGGGGGATCTTTTTGCGTCGGCGACTTGCCGAGACCATAGTCCTCCGCTTTACGATTGAGCGTCGACCAATAGGTCTTGTCGTTGATGAAACCGTAGAAGGTTGGTTGGAAAGGATCTACAAAGTCAACATTCGTCTTCTCGGGTACGTCTTGTCCGGTCAGGAACAGAGCCGCATTCACTACAAGCCTGCGCAAGTCTTCGTTTAAGAAGTCGATCGACGCTCCACCGGTGGTACAAAAAGCCTTTCCAGTCCCCTTCCCATTGGGACGCTGGTAATCGCGAACCCATGCGAACGGTTGCATCGGATCATTGATGGAACCTGCAACGTTTGGAGAGGATGGATCCAGCGACTCAGTGACGGCTGCTCGCATCAGAATCTCATCGGTACTTTGCAAATGGATCACACCATACACATCCGATGGGCAGAAAATGTTTTGAACCGATCGCAGAATGGGATGGTCCTTTTTATCGGCGGAGACAACGCCCCTCGCCCCTTGCACTTTGTGCTTGCCATGGTGGCTGACCCAAGTTTCACCGAGGATCTTGAGACCGAAGTCGTTGTAGGGGAGCCCACCGAAATCCCCCTTCCCTTGGAACGCATGCGTCGCCGTTCGGAAGCCGATCACGGGTTTGCCGGCATTCAAGTAGTCTGCAATATGTTTTGCTTGCTCGACGTCAGGATTGCGGAATCGAGTACCGATCACCATCAAATCAGCGTTGGCGAGCGAGTCGAGACCTCGCAGACCTCGCGAATTGTTGGCATCGATATACGACGCACCATCCGGTCCCCAAGCGAAGAGGACCGTGCATCGATAACCATGTCTTTGGCTCAGGATTTTCCCAAGCATCGGCATCGATTCTTCGCTGCGATACTCTTCGTCGCCAGCGATCAAGACGACATGTTTCCCATTTCCCTTTCCACCCGTTGGCTCAAAAACCAACTTGTCGGCACCCTGAAGCAAACCGGCGGAATAGAGACCTGGGAGAAGCCCAAATAGGGCAACCCAGAGAGAAGATAGAAGCTGTTTCATGGACTCTTCAGCGTATTAGAGAGGTTCTGAGGCTTAAACGGTGGGAGATCCGAAAACGGACCGAAGCCCAAGTATAGTCCAAAAACGGACGCAGGTTGAACTGTTCATCCAGACAAATTCCGAAGCCGCCGACGCAATTTCACCCAAAAAAGCGAACGCCTCGCATGAATTGCTCCGTGCGAGGCGTTTTCAACGCTGCAGTGGGGAAACGATCACTGAGCGTTTCGCTTACTCGGTCGTCTGAACCGTGATCGCCATGACGATCGGGGCCGAGACGTCTTTACCTTTGATCAATTCCAATTTCGCCAGCGGATCTTTCGACTTTGGCTTGATCGACAAATACCGAAGCTGCCGCCCGTTAAGGTTGTAAGCGAACTCGCTCTTAGGAACATCCACGCGTTGGATGTAGTCCGCAAAGTGCTCTCCGTTGATCAGTTCATGGTCCTCGGTCTTGCCGTCTTCATAGGTCAATCGAACGATCATCGATGTCGTCCCTTTTTCTGAGGCAGGGTAGGACCAGCCGCCGATGCCGCTCAGCATGTGAATCGCAACGGCCGAAGTACGGCAAGGCAACTCCACTTGCTTTGGCATCTTCGGCGCCATATTCCCATACGGTCCATGGAGCATGATCGCATTCGGCTTGGTACCTCGCTGCGGATCGACCAGGGTAAATGGAATATCCTTAAACGTCTTCACCCCCCAATCTCGGAAGACCAATCGCTCCGCCATGCCCGATTCATCAAAGAACATGCCCTTCGTGGTGATCGACGTTGCAACCGTATCGATCGCCAACGGAACATACTTGCCTTTGCTGGTCAGGAACTCGAGCAAATCGCGCATCTCCACCTTGGTCATCTGATTCTCGAAGCCTTCCGGCATCAAGCTCTTCTGAGAAGCGACCAACTGATCGATATCCTCGCGAAGGACAACCTCCTTCTTGGCTTGGGAATTGATGATCTCAAGCGACGTCTTGCTCTCCCCCGCCAACATGCCGGTGACGATCGTATCGTCGACCGTTCGAATGCTGTAGGTTCTGAAGTTCCCTTCGACGCTTCGGCTCGGGTCCAAGATATGAACCAACAACTCTTCCTTCGGGTGAACTGCCATCCCGGTCAAGTTGGGTCCGATTTGAACCCCCATCGTGCCGTGAACGTGGCACAAGGCGCAATGTTTTGCGTACATCGCCTTACCGTTTTCAACTTCGCCCTGCTCGTGGGTGATATCCATCCACGACTCAACCACCTTTTGGCGGTCAGCGTTCATTGCCAACCCCTTCGACTTGAGCAACTCGTTGGCTCGCGTTCGAATGGACTCGGTTGGGTGATCGCGAAGCGCTTGCTTCTGGTCCAGCTGGAAATCGTTCCAAGACAACGTGCCACCGTCGACCAGATCAAGCAACTCGTTAGTGGTTTGAGGCCGTGCCATCAGCAATCGAATCGCATTGCGACGAAACTCAGGAGGCATTCCATTGCTCTTGGTCATAAGCATCTTGGACAGTCCTTCTACCTTGGCAGTCGACAGACTTTGCAGGATCCCTTCATACAATTCCGGGCTGCTTTGAGCGGACAAAGGCTCGAGCAACTTGGTCACCAAATCGACGCTATCCCCCTGCAAAACCATCGCTTGTTTCGCCGCAGCGATTCGCGCTGGAACAGGTCGCTCCGAATCGATGGCAGCTGTAGCAAGCTCTCCGACGATCTGCGCGAGCGCATCGCCAATCTCTTTGATGCCGGCATTGTTGGCCAACATGAGAACTTGGCTCTTCACTTCGACGGGTACTTCGGACTTGAGCCATACTCCCGCAATCTTCGAGCCCAAGCCCGCAGGTGCTTTGAACTCAAACTCGCGTGGCCACCCCTTTGCAATCCCGGAAACGATCGCGCCAGCAACATCCATCTGAGCAGGAGTTTCTCCCAGCAAAGCAAAGGATTCTGGAGACATGCGAGATCGCGACGCGTGCTCCGCAACAATTGCAATCCGAGCAAGCGCTTCTGCGGACTGGTTATCTTTGGTCGCCAGCAGTTTCGGCAACACGTCTTTCCAATGAACGCTCGCCGCACTGGTCCATGCGTCCAACAACCAAGCGTCACTGCGCTGCGCTCCTGGCAATGCAGCGATGCGCGTTGGGTTTGCCAAAGCTGCTGCGATTCGCGGCTCGGAAACGTTGGAATCAGAAACCTTCAACAATGCGGCTAAGCGAACTTGAGGATCCTCATCGAACAATAGATTCTTATCGGCAATAGCCTGAAGCGACGCCAACGAGTCTTGAGCGGTTTGAATTCCATTTCGACGCACAGCAGGGCTCGGATGCTCGACAGCGGCTGCCGTTGGCAACGCTGTGCCAATACCTTGCAAGACCCACAAAGCATGGATCGCTCCAACATTCAATCCAACGGAATCGACCGCCTTGTCACGCACCAATCCATTAAGTGCCTTGAGCGTTTCTTCGCCGAGCGAGCCTTTCTCGATCAGCAATCGCTGTGCGGCTCTTCGCCATAGAAAATTCGGGTGCTTGAGCGCGGCGACCAATTGCGACTCGTTGTTGGGATCCAACCCATCGCGGACCAGTGCATCAGCTTGTTCAAGAGCCCCCTTGTCCAAACCCTCGTTACCTTCATAGACAACGCGGTAGATGCGGGCATGCTTTTTGTCTCGCAACTCGCTCTCGTAAGCGTTTCCGCGACCGGTCTTGAAACCTTGCGGAGTCGGATTGTGCTGAACGATGAAGTTGTACCAGTCGATGATCCAGACGTTGCCGTCGGGACCGATCTCAGCCATGGTCGGAGAAGACCACTCATCGACGCTTGCGACGAGGTTGAATGGGCTGGTGCTCTTGTACCCTGCACCATCTCGACTCAACACGAACGACCCGACCAAGTGGCCCGTTGGCTCGCATACGAACGCCAATCGGTTCCACCAATCCTTGGGATAGTTGCGCGCGGTGTAGAGAGCATGTCCTGCACCCGCCGTGTAGCCATCAAAGAAGTCGACTTGACGAACCTTCGGGGTGATCGCTTGGAACTTATAAGTGTCCGCGATGGTCTTCAATACTTCGGGAGACCAACCGTTGACTCGTTCGTAATAGCGATTGGAGATGTGCATGAAGTTGCTTGGGTTGCCGTTCGCAGTCGAACCAAAGATGAGCCCTTCTTCACTGATGCCGATCCCCCAAGTGTTGTTGTTGGTCGAACGAACGAACTCAAGCTTGGAGACACGAATACTGTGCTTGTCATAGTCGCTTGAACGGACCAGCGTGTTCTTGCCATCCTTCATCGCAAACACTGGGGCTGTGTCGTCCGACGCACCTGCTTTGACCGCGAATCGCCAGAACCCCTGCCGGAATCCTTGCTGACGCTCACCGTTGATCACAGGGCGGGAATCGTTGTATCCCTGCATACCCCAAATCCAGTTGTCGAGACCGTACTGGAAATTGCTGACACCGCCGTGGGTGTCTCCCATCGCCCAACCTGTGATCAGCTCTTGGCGGAAATCCGCGACATCATCCCCATCGGTATCTTTAAGATAGACTGTCGTCGTTCCGTCTTGAACAATCACGCCACCTCGGTAGCAAACGATCGCCGTGGGAATACTCAATCCGGAAGCAAAGACGGTGAACTTATCGGCCACACCATCGCGATCGGTATCTTCGCAGATACGAATGCGGTCGCGGCCTTGCCCCACCGGTTGCAATTCGTTGGGGTAATCGATTGTCTCGCAAAGCCACAATCGACCTTTGTGATCCCAGTTCATGGCCATGGCCTTTCCAGCCAATCCCGCATAGCTCGATCGCTTGCTGCCACCCAGCGAGTCATCCTCGCTTGCCCAAAGGCGGAGGGAGAAATCGACCGGCGTCGAATAGCGTTTCACAGAATCGACTGCCAAGAGTGGATTCTGCATTTGGCTTAGAATCGTATCGCCGGAACCAGATCGTTGACGGCCGCGATAGTTGGGAATCGCGTTACCAACATCGGTGTAGGTAAACGGCGGGAGATCTTTCGAAATCTCGGTCATCTTTGGAACGTTGAAACGACTCGGATCCTTGAAAGGCGCAACACCATCAAGCGACTTCTTCGCGGCCCATCGGACTCCTCGCTCCAGCAAATTTACGAACCCGGGTTGGCTCCAAGTATCCATGTTGTGTCCCCAAGCGGTGTAGAAGACACGCCCCTTACCCTGAGTTCGTATCCACGTCCAAGGCTCCTCGGTGGTACCTGGGGCCAACCGACCTTGCCGTCGCGTTTCGAGCACGACCCTACCTTCGGGATTGTGCTTGTGGTGGACGTAGGTCTCATCCCAACTCTCGAAACCATCGAACCCCTTCATCAGCTCGTGATCGGGAGCGACGATGACGGTGCGGAATCGCTCGCCACCATGCTCTTTGAACTGGGCACCCGTCAAGGCAATCAGCTTGGGCGAGTTCAGAAAGCAGTAAGAAGCACAGTGAACAGGAACGTATGCACCGCCATTTTCGACATACTCAAGCAGTGCAGCCTCTTGTTCGGGAGTCACTTCGTTGATGTTCGCATAGACCATCAACGCATCGACGCTGCTCAGCCTTTCCTTCGAAAGCGCCGCGGACACGTCTTCGGTGTACTCGACCGCAATACCGCTTTTCTGAAGAGGTTCGCGAATGGTGCGATAGAAGTCGGAGGGCCGGTGATGCCCTTTATCCCCTAACAGCAAGACCTTCAGGGAATCCTGCGAAAAAGCCGGGATACTTGAACCGAGCAAAACACACAGCGACAGCAATCCGCCTAGGATCGCCCGCAATGCGACGGCGCCTCGACTCGAGGCTAAACCGTTTGGAATTGGAATGATGGAACTCATAGTTCTCTTCTGGGCTACTGCAATGGGTGGGAATGGGAGGACGGTGTTCTTTGTGTTATCGATCGTTTTTCCGCAATCGATCGAGTACGGATAACGGATTACTGAAGAGTGAACGCAGGCAGCTTTACAACTTGCCCCCCTGCGACAGCGCTTTCGTGCGCGCAGATGCCGACGCAAGTCCAGTTGGCACTGGTTACAGCATTGGGCCACGGATCGCGGTTTTCGACCAGCGAACTGACGAACTCGTGTACCAAATGTGGGTGAGATCCGCCGTGCCCACCTCCTTGAATAAAGGAGAGGTGATCCGCATCTTGAATCGACTGAGTGAAAGGTCGAATCGGTTCAGGAAGCAAGTGTGCATAATCGGGAACGACCACTTCGCTTGCGATTTCGTGCTCAGGAAGCTTGGCTGTATGAAGGATATGATTCTTTCCTTCGACGAGCGACCATTCAAAACTCTTCTTCGTACCGTAGACATCAAAGCTTTCTCGATACTGGCGAGCGGTATCGAACAAGAATCGCCAGATATGGGCTGCGATATCGGAATCCTTGATCTTGATATGACAAGTTTCCACAGCGAACTTGTTCCCCGACTTCTTGGCCAACTCTTCGCGAATCGTTCCTGAACCAAAGCAGGAAACATATTCGGCGCGTCCGTTTACCAGGCCGAGGACGGGAGAGACGACGTGGGTCGCGTAGTGCATGGGGATCATTCGCTCCCAATACTCCGGCCAACCATCCATGTCTTGTGGGTGGCTCGCGGCCATGTACTGAATCTTGCCGAGCTCTCCCTTTTGATACAACTCTTTAATGAACAAGAACTCACGGCTGTAGACGACCGTTTCGGCCATCATGTACTTCTTTCCGGTGTCCGCTACCAATTGGCAGATCTTGTCGCAGTCTTCTATGTTGGTAGCCATCGGCACGGTGCACATCACGTGCTTTCCAGCTTGCAACGCACGCATGCTCATCCAAGCGTGATCTGGGATGGGGGAATTGATGTGGACGAAATCGATCTCGGGATCTTCAAGGACCTTGTCGAAATCGGTGTACCTCTTTGCGATCCCAAACTTATCCCCAGCTTCGTTCAGTTCATGTTCATTGCGGCGGCAGATAGCCGCGACATTGGCATTGGGATGGCGCTGATAGATAGGGATGAACTCGGAACCAAAGCCGAGACCAACCATGGCGACATTGAACTTCTTGGACACGACGAACTTCCTAAACGGGGATGGAGAGGTTGGGAAACTGAGGAAAGCGGAGGCTGAAAGGCTGCGAGAATCCCATTAACGGGGCACAAGCGCGCAGAGTCTCCCGCTGTGATGGCTTTCATATTGGATCAGAGAGCGGTTTTGGACTATGATAAAATGCGCAAAAAAATTGAGGTATTTTACAAATGGTCAAACGACGAAAAACCGTAGCTCTCTTGATCGAGACCTCAAACGCCTATGCCAGGGGAATCTTGGAGGGGATCGTTGAGTACCAGCGGACCCGGGACCAATGGTCGGTTTACTTGCCCGAACTGGAGCGTGGTGCGAGTCCGCCGGATTGGTTGAGCGACTGGAAAGGGGACGGCGTGATCGCTCGGATTGAGACGGAAGCGATCGCGAACGCCGTTTCCAAACTGCATGTGCCAACGATCGATGTCAGCGCCGCTCGCCGAGTCCCGAACATCCCCTGGGTGGAGACCGACGACGTCCGCGTGGCAGATCTCGCATTCGAACATTTGCGAGAACGAGGTTTCCGACACTTCGCGTTCTGCGGTCCCAGCGGGTTCAATTGGGCGCTATGGCGAGGAAAGCAATTCGAACAACGATGCTTGGAAGCAGGCTTGGACTGCTCGGTCCACTGGACTGAGTTTCGGTCCCAATCCCAGTTCACAAAATCGGTATCGCGAAAGTCGCCCGAATCCCCCATGGACCACTGGCTCGACTCACTCCCCAAACCAGTAGGACTCTTTTGCGCTTTCGACATCCAAGCTCAAATCGTCTTGGACCACTGTCGCAATTTGGGCATTCAAGTCCCAGAACAGATCGCGGTGATCGGTGTCGATAACGATCCGATCGTCTGCAATCTTGCGCACCCCTCAATCACCAGCGTCATCCCCGACGCGCGAGGTGCTGGAGAGCGCGCTGCGGAGCTTCTCGACGCTTGGATGCAGCGATGTCCGAAACGAACAACCAATGGACCTCCGAAGTCACTCGCGGAATCGATTTTGCTGGAACCTCTCGGGATCGAATCAAGGCAATCGACTGATGTAACCGCCGTATCTAGTCCCGACATTGCTGCCGCTGTCCGATTCATCCGGGATCACGCTTGCGATGGCATCGATGTCAGCCACGTTCTGCAACATGTGCCGCTTTCGCGTCGCAAACTAGAATACCAATTCGTCGAAGCCACAGGATCGACACCTCACGAAATGATCGCTCGCGTTCGGATGGAACGTGTCCGTCGGCTGCTTCAAGAAACCGACTTGTCGCTTGAACAAATC
>JALOQZ010000367.1 GCA_025459245.1 Pirellula sp. | reverse complement strand
AACTGGACGCCGAGAACGGTTTCCCAGGAATCATCGGTCCTGATTGGTTTCCAATCCTCAGAGTCGCGGGCTTTTACCCTCCAACCGGAGAGCTCTGTCACTTTTCGCAAGGGTGTTATGTCCGGAACCGGTTCCCCGGCTGGAGTCCACGCGTTCGCCCGCTGGAAGCTTGGTAGAGCGAAGAGAAGAAAAGCGAAGCCAAGCGGAAGGATTCGAAGTAGTCGGTGCATCGGTGGGACAGAGCGAGGATAAATGATTGACGGCTCGGCTATCATTCTACTAACTCATCTAACTCATCCAACGAATTTCTCTTACCTCCTGGTTTGTCATGCGGTTTGCCGATACGGTTCCTTCCAGTCGAATTCATCCCGCCAATTCTCGCGAGATAAACACAAGCGGAGATTATGTCCTGTATTGGATGACAGCCTTTCGGCGAACGAGCTACAACTTTGCGTTGCAGCGAGGCGTCGAGTGGGCGAACCGGCTTGGGAAGCCTTTGTTGGTGTTTGATGCGTTGCGATGCAACTATCGCTGGGCTAGTGATCGATTCCATCGCTTTATTGTGGAAGGCATGCGAGACAATGCTCAAGCAGTCATGGGATCGAACGCCTCTTACTGTGCTTACGTCGAGCCCGCTGCGAATCATGCGCATGGCTTGATCGAAGAGCTATCGAAGCAGGCTTGTGTGGTCGTTACCGATGACTTCCCATGTTTCTTTCATCCGACGATGATTCGTATGGTTGCGCCGCGAATCCCTTGTTCGCTGGAGATCGTGGATTCGAACACGATTGTGCCTATGCGAGAGTGGGACCGTACATTTACCGTCGCCCACTCCTATCGCCGCGCGATGCAGAAGGTGGTCTACGATCAACTCCCGGAATTCCCGGCCGATAAACCTTTAGATCGACTGGAAACGACCAAGCTCGCGAAGCTTCCTCGCGAACTGACAAAAACATATGGGTTGAAGCTCGACAGCGATTCTTTAGAGCACTTGAATCGATTGGATGTATCGGCGTTACCTATCGACCACTCGGTCTTGCCAACGGAAGAGACAGGCGGAGAAGTCGAGGCCCGCAAAGTGCTCGATCGGTTCATTCGCCGCAGGTTAGCGACATACGCAGAGGATCGCAACGAACCGGAGAAGGCAGGCTCGAGTTGGCTTTCTCCCTATCTCCATTTCGGAAACATAAGCCCACACGAAGTCTTCCTCGCTATTACCAAAGCGACAGGCTGGTCCCCTGAAAAGCTCTCCAAGCCAAATGGAAAGATGGATGGCTTTTGGAATATGGGCCCAGATGCAGAAGCATTCATGGATCAGTTGATGACATGGCGCGAAATCGGTTTCAACATGTGTGTTCGAGAACCGAACTATATGCGTTACGAATCGCTGCCAGCCTGGGCTCGCGAAACGTTAGCAGATCACGCGGCCGACCATCGTGACCACGTTTATTCGTTGGAACAGTTTGAAAAGGCAGCGACCCATGACCCGCTTTGGAATGCAGCTCAGAGACAGCTCGTCCGCGAAGGTCGCATCCATAACTATTTGCGCATGCTATGGGGAAAAAAGATCTTGCACTGGACCGAATCACCGCAAGACGCGCTCCGGATCATGATTGAGCTCAATAACAAGTACGCGCTCGATGGCCGCAATCCGAACTCCTACAGCGGTATCTTTTGGGTGCTGGGACGTTACGATCGAGCTTGGGGGCCCGAGCGTCCTATCTTCGGTAAGATCCGTTATATGACCAGCGAATCGACAGCAAGCAAATACTCGGTGAAAAACTACATCCGCACCTATGGATCTGATGGGCTGTTCGATCAAGGGAAGCGATAGTCTGGGTTTTTGATGTCGAAGTCATCGTCGGTGAGACCGACGTTGAATTGCAGATCGGAATAAGTGTACTCCTCCTCGAGCAGTGGCTCGCCCCCATCTTCTTTAGGCCAAAGGTAGCTTGCATATTTGACCGGAACCAGTTCTTCTCGGTCGAACCAAATCTGTGCCTTGTAGAATTCATGCTCTTCGGATCGACCATTTTGCATGAATCGCTTTTCCGGATGAATGACTTCGATCAGCTCGCACATGCGACCTTCCACTTGCTGATCCATCGACCGTCGAACTTCGCAATCCCCACGCAATCGATCGCGTTCCCCTTTCTCAACAAGCTTGATAATCAATTTCTCGATCCCGACCTCTGTTATTGGGTATCGATTGCCACGCATGGCTAGTTGACTGTTGGGGGTAAGTTCGACTGTGAGCAATCCGAGCAATCCAGCCTCGTGCGCCTTGAGCATCCCGTCGTACTTATTGGGAGCATAGATCACCTCGCGCCCTGCTTGGGCTTTGGGTTCTAAAAATCGAAAATAGACGTCGACCCCTCGCAAGTTCTTTTCGGGGTTGATTTCGCGATACCTCAGCTTCATAAACATCTTGCTGGTGGGAGCGAGTTTCTTTCCGATTCGCTCCGTCTTGATCAAGTTCGCGGTGTAGTCTTGATGCTTTTCGCGATGGCGTTCAAGGGCGGTTCTCGCCAACAACAGGACTTCGTCCAATGCGTGAGCACCGGCTGAGGGGCTTTTCGCGGCATCCCCGGAACCAGCGTTCGAATTCCCGCCGGTTGAATTCCCCGCATTCTGCGAGGATGGGCCGATTCCCTCGGGACCGGAAATGGCTTGAACGGTATCGCCGACGCTGCTGCCTGCATCGTTTTGAATAACGATGTCCTCGGTTGTCGCTTTCTTCCACCATCGCCACGCCATGAAAGTGGAGGTGCAGAGAAAGAGGGCGATACCGGCGAGCAGCAAGCCTAGTCGTGAAGACCGAACTCGGTCCCTTTGTCGATCCATGGCTGAACCTCTTCCTGCGTGATGGTACGAGATAGGTCGAATCCGCGACTGGTGAGTGAAAAGTCGCGATAAATGTGGTGCATTACCAGCCCTAAAGAACAGAGTTGGCGAAATCCTTCAAGGAACCGGACGGTTACTTCTGGGACATTTGGGTCTCGAAATGCGATGGTTTGCGTTTCATCCACCTCGATGTATACCGCCAAAAGCCGCGAGGGCGCTTCAAATGCGGTATTGAGGGCTTTGAGTTCTATCACCCCTCGATCGCGTGCGGCAACCAAAATCGCTTTCGCTTCTGGTAGTAGTGTTTCCAATGCAGGCAGCTCTGCGGAAGATAATCTCACCATAGACTCACTGCTAAGTTGAGATAATGCGACTAGGACCGGAGCCCCCGCTCCAAGAGCCTCCCAGCTGCCGCTCAAATAACTGTCGAGAGGCTGCATTTTGGTGACGCTGCGGATCGGTTGACTAAAGTCGCTGTCCATCGTGGATACGGGATTTCAAAGGAAATATGGATTGTCGGACCTGCGGATCGAACGCATAATCCTACGCCATTGAATGGAGGTTTTCACCTCCCGTTTGCGTGACTCGCAGGCCATTTGCATGGCTTCCACGCGCAGGCATTCGTATTTTTTTGGTTTTCCTCTCGGAGACACTGGTATGGCTCTCGTTCCCCTTCGCAAAGTCCTCGATCACGCAGCCGAGAATGGATACGGCGTCGCTGCTTTCAATGTGAACAACATGGAACAGATCCAATCCATCATGGAAGCGGCCAAGGAAACGAACTCGCCTGTCATCATCCAAGCGTCGCGCGGTGCTCGCTCGTACTCACAAGACGCGTTTCTCCGCCATTTGATGCTAGCGGCTGTCGAACTCTATCCAGAGATTCCGATCGTCATGCACCAAGACCACGGGAATTCCCCAGCGACTTGCCTCTCCGCGATCGAAAACGGATTCACCTCCGTGATGATGGATGGCTCGCTCATGGAAGATGGCAAAACTCCAGCTTCCTACGAGTACAACGTCAACGTGACGAAGGAAGTGGTCAAGATGGC
>JALOQZ010000079.1 GCA_025459245.1 Pirellula sp. | reverse complement strand
GGCCAGAGAAACATGATGGCAAGGCTCGTGAGACCGATTCCAGCGATGGCAGGATTCGCTTCCATAATGAAATGCGGTATCTCCTGAAGCAGTTCGAGTGGCTCCCCTTTGGCGCTCACTCCAAGAGCAACCGGAAACTGCTTGAGCATAATGATCACACCGATCGCTGCGAGCATCCCATGCACCGCGGCGCTTGGAAAAAAGTCGCCGATGATCCCGCCGCGGAAGAGACCGAACGTGAATTGAAGGCAAGCGGCGGCTATGCCGACTGCGAGAGTCGCTCGGTACGCTGCGAAATCAGCTTCACTGAAAATGGAATCCCCATCACCGCCGAACGCTTGGATGCACCCGAGAACGATGACGATCAAGCCCGCAGCGGGTCCCTTAATCGTCAATTCGCTATTGCTAAGAAAGGGTGTCAGCAATGCTCCCACGATGGCTGTGAAAATACCAGCCTGCGGTGGGAATCCGCTCGCTAAAGAAATTCCCAAGCATAAAGGGAGCGCGATGAGGAAGACGAGGAATCCCGAGACGATGTCGTTTCGAAGGTAGTGTTGGAAACCTGACAGGTCGCCTCGTGGCGATGCTGTGTCGGTAGAAGGGCTTGGTGTCATAAGCTATGTGGGGTTGAGCCCAGTAGAATGGTCCGTGTGGTGAAGTGGGCTTCGGAGAGCCGATCGGAAAACCAGAAGCCGTTAAGGTGCTCGACGTGGTTTTCAACTCGTTTCTGTGCGTTGATCAGAGATGAGATTGACGCTCTTGGAAACTGTCTATGCTAGCCGAGAGAGAGACAGTTCATTAGCGAGGAGGATCTCGCGACGAAAACGGGGGCGAGACCTCCGATTCCAGTCGCGAGGATCGCATCGAGACGCTGTAGACGAAAGCTTGGGTTGCATGGGTGTGGTGTTTGTAAAGCCAAGCATCTCGCTGCTCTTCGGCGTCGGACTCCGAATCGCTGTTTAGCTCCGAGGGCTCCCCTGCTAAGTTTTCTATCGCATTGGCAGGGGCCAAAAGATGGAGGCAGGCCTTTTGGAGCAAAGAAATCTCCAAGACGCAACTGAGAAGGATCGCGACGACGCACGCTGTGCGGAAGAACATAGATTGGCTTATCGGATCCGGTACGCCGCCTCCATGAGTCGTTCTATTTTCTCAGCAAGTACCTGCAATCGGAAGGGTTTGCGGAGAACTTCGGGCGTCCGTAAAGCGATTGCCCGGGCGACGATGGCTTCGTCGAGTTCCGCGGACATGAGGATGCAAGGCATGTCGGGATGTTTGGTTCGCACAGTTTCCAAAGTTCCAAGCCCATCCAGTCGGGGCATGTGAACATCCATCAGTGCCAAGTGGATGTTGCCATGCTGGATCACGTCGAGTGCTTCTAGCCCGTCTGCAGCCAAGATGGGAGTGTAGCCTCGCCGGGTCAACGCGTCCGCAAGCGACAGTCGAAAATCTCGATCGTCGTCTGTGATGAGTACGT
Organism: Pirellula sp.; assembly: GCA_025459245.1. Lineage (GTDB taxonomy): Bacteria > Planctomycetota > Planctomycetia > Pirellulales > Pirellulaceae > JBKCUI01. The sequence goes on along the minus strand of JALOQZ010000079.1, from coordinate 18,375 downwards.
TGGGGTGGGTAAGTTGCATGGCTGGTTGCCAATGGTGGACAGCGGAGTCGCCGGAGTAATTCTCGTTAGCAATTATGGTTTACGCTAATGAGTGAATCAAACCCGGTTCGGCGGAAACGTTCCGGATGTATCGAAATTTATGGGGATTCGTCGTCGGATGTCAGAATCTTATTCGTTGTGGGAGTCACTGGACACGGAGTTGCAGGATCGCGCGAAAGCGGGGTTGCTCCGAAGCGTCGCGACTTGGTCGCCGATCTCAGCCAGGCTGATCCAGTCGCCGGATGGGCGAAAACTGATCCACTTTGGATCGAACGACTATCTCTCCTTAAGCTGGCATCCTCGAGTGCTTTGCGCCGCGGCTTCGAGTTCCTCGGGGCGCTATGGTGCAGGGGCCAGTCCGCTGCTCACCGGGCACACGGAAGCGCATGAGTCCCTTCGCCGGCACCTTGCTGAGCTAGAAAGGACGGAGCAAACCCTGCTTTTTTCAAGTGGTTTTGCGGCGAATGTCGGCGTTGTGAGCTCGCTTGCCGGGAAAGACGACCTGCTCTTCAGCGATCGGCTTAACCACGCCAGTTTGATCGACGGTTGCCGATTGAGCCGAGCGCGAACCTTTGTATTTCCTCACGGAGATGTCGATGAGCTTCGTCGCTTGGTCTCCACTCATCGCGGTTCGGGACGCCGCGCCTTTGTAGTGACCGACTCGGTATTTAGTATGGATGGCGACCTTGCTCCCGTCCGAGCTTACGAGAATCTGGCTGAGCAGTATGACCTTGGCTTGATTGTCGATGAAGCTCATGCGACAGGGGTGTATGGAGAACGCGGGGCGGGATTGCTCGAGGAAAATCAATGCCATTCCGACCGATGGATCAAAATAGGGACGCTTAGCAAAGCAATCGGCTGCTCGGGGGGCTTCGTCGCCGGTCCCAGTTGCTTGATCAATTACCTTGAAAATGCGGCCCGTTCGTTCGTTTACAGCACCTCGATGCCCATCGGTAATTGCCTGTCGGCTATCGCATCCGTCGAGTTGCTGTCCGGTATGGCGAACGAAAGGAAATCGCTAAGAGAGGCATCTATTTCTCTCCGTCAGCGATTGCAAAAGATTGGCCATCGGGTGGGGGGCGGTGACAGTCCTATCGTCTCGATCTATAGCCCGTCCGTAAGCGAGGTGGTCGCATGGAGCCGACGACTGCTCGAATCAGGCTTTTATGTACCCGCAATCCGCCCCCCGACGGTTCCACTCGATGGCTGTTTGCTCCGCGTCAGTTTGAATAGCAGTCACACCCAAACGGATCTCGACGGCTTGGTCGAAGCCTGTCGTTTTTGACAGTGAAGGCATTTCATGCAAGGAATCCTTGTGATTAAGTCACTGTCATGAAAGGGTTTGCGCCTAATTGTTCGCGGCTGGCACACGGATTGCTCAGTGAGTGGTCGCCCGTCGAGGGACTGCCAAAACTGGCTGATTTCGTTTTTGCAGTTGAAGCGGAGCCGGGCAGGGCCAATCCCAGTGCAGGCGTCCGAGACAGAATAATTAGTTCGTTGGTAATTACCGACTCATCGCAAGGAGTTCAACGTGGCAAAGCAGATGGTATTTGATGACGAAGCACGTCAGCCGCTATTGGCTGGTGTTTCGAAGCTTGCAAAAGCGGTTCGTAGCACATTGGGCCCTCGCGGTCGCAACGCGGTGCTCGACAAGGGCTGGGGCTCACCAAAGATCACTAAGGACGGTGTCACGGTTGCAGAAGAGATCGAGTTGGACGACCCCTACGAAAACTTGGGTGCCCAGCTTGTAAAAGAAGCCGCGAGCAAAACCAACGACGTTGCTGGGGATGGAACCACCACCGCAACCGTCTTGGCCGAAGCGATCTTCCGCGAAGGTCTGAAGATGATTGCGTCGGGTGCAGACCCGATGTCCCTCTCTCGAGGTATCGCCAAAGCGGTTGAAGCCGTGAAGGCGGAGATCGATAGGATTGCAATTCCGATCGACGGAAAGAGCAAGAAAGAGATCAAGCAAGTTGCGACCATCGCTGGAAACAATGACCCGACCATTGGGGACGTTCTCGCTGAGGCTTTCATCAAAGTCGGGAAAGATGGCGTGATCGCGGTGGAAGAAGGGCGAGGCAGCGAGACGACCGTTGAGGTTGTCGAAGGCATGCAATTCGACCGCGGCTTCCTCTCCCCTCACTTCGTTACGAATCAAGACGAAGTGTCGGTTGAACTCGAAGACTGCCACATTTTGATCCACGAAGAGAAGATCAGCAACAACAAGAAGCTGATCCCTATCTTGGAGGCGATTAGCAAGGCGAAGAAGCCGCTGTTGATCATCGCTGAAGACATCGATGGCGATGCACTCGCAACCTTGGTCATCAACAAGATGCGTGGCATTTTGAGCGTAGCTGCAGTCAAAGCTCCTGGTTACGGTGATCGACGCAAGGCGATCTTGGGTGACCTCGCCGCATTGACCAACGGCAAGGCGATTTTCAAGGATCTCGGAATCGATCTTGAATCGGTCAAGCTCACCGATTTGGGACGCGCGAAGAAGGTGACCATCACCAGTGAAAACACCGTTATCATCGGTGGTGCTGGCAAGAAAGATGCGATCGAAGGACGCGTTGCGCAGATCCGTCGCGAGATCGAGAACACCGATAGCGATTACGACCGCGAGAAGTTGCAAGAGCGATTGGCGAAGCTCGCTGGTGGCGTTGCACAGATCAACTGTGGCGCAGCTACGGAAACAGAAATGAAAGAGCGAAAGGCATTGCTCGACGATGCCAAGGCTGCAACTCAAGCTGCTTTGGACGAAGGCATTGTTCCTGGCGGTGGCGTTGCGCTGCTTCGCTGCGAGGCCGCTTTGAAGAAGTTGACCTTGGAAGGGGATGAGAAGTTCGGCGCGATGATCATCGCCAACATTCTTGATTACCCGCTTCGATCGATTGCTAACAACGCAGGGCTTGATGGCGCCGTCGTTGTAAACCGAGTTCGTCAGCAAAAAGAGCGAACCGAAGGATACGATGCGAATGCCAATAAGTATGTCGACATGATTAAGGCTGGCATCATCGATCCGGCCAAGGTTGTGAAAACAGCTTTGAGCAATGCAGCTTCGGTTGCATCCCTCCTGCTCACTACCGAATCGTTGATCACCGAAATTCCGAAGGAAGAAGAGCCAGCCGCAGGCGGGCATCACGACCATGACCACGGCATGGGTGGTATGGGCGGCATGGGAGGAATGGGTGGCATGGGCGGTATGGGCGGCATGATGTAATGTCCGCTTGAGAATCGCCTCGTGAAATTAACTCATTCCCGCATCGGGATTTGCTTTCTGTAAATCCGATTGCTTCAAACAAAAAACATCACATTCAAAACAAGGGTAAATCAACATGGCAAAAGTTAACCTCCGTCCACTCGATGACCGTGTCGTTGTTCAACCGATGGAAGCAGAAGAAACCACCGCGGGTGGGATTGTTCTGCCAGACTCTGCAAAGGAAAAGCCACAGCGTGGCAAAGTGATCGCTGTTGGACCTGGCAAGCTGTTGGATAACGGCGTGCGAGCCGCTTTGAGCGTCTCCGTTGGCGATGAAGTCATTTTCGGCAAGTACGGCGGAAGCGAAGTAGAAGTCGATGGTGTTGAATACAAGATCCTTCGCGAAAGCGATGTTCTCGCTAAGCTTGCGTAAGGCAACGCTTCGTTTTTTCAATCAACGCATCCAACCTACGATAAGGATTAACTAAGCGTGGCAAAGCAATTACTTTTTGACGATCAAGCCCGAGCGAGAATGTTGCAAGGGGTTGAGAAGTTGGCAGACGCTGTCGCTGTCACCATGGGACCAACCGGTCGCAACGTGATCATCGACAAGAGCTTCGGCGGACCCACCGTAACCAAAGACGGTGTTACGGTCGCCAAAGAAGTGGAACTGGAAGACCGATTTGAGAACATGGGCGCAAAGCTCGTGGTGGAAGTCGCTCAAAAGACGAGTGATTTGGCCGGTGACGGTACCACTACGGCGACCGTTCTCGCTCGAGCGATCTTCAAGGAAGGTCTTCGAAACATTGCTGCTGGTAGCAACCCATCGGCGATTCGCCGCGGTATCGACAAGGCTGTTGAAGCTGCTTCTGCAAAGCTTCAAGAAATGGCAAAGCCTGTCAGCCATCGCGATGAAGTCGCCAACGTGGGAGCTATCTCGGCAAATAACGACATGTCGATCGGATCGCTTCTCGCTGAAGCTCTCGAGCGAGTCGGTAAAGACGGTGTAATCACCGTCGAAGAAGGCAAGACCGCTCAAACGACAGTTGAATATGTCGATGGTATGCAATTCGACAAGGGATTCGTCTCCCCTTACTTTATCAACACGCCAGCCGATATGAGCTGCACGTTTGATAATGCCTTGATCCTCCTTTACGAAAAGAAGATCAGCAACATTCGCGACTTGGTGCCCGTTTTGGAAAAGGCGAGCGCCTCCGGACAGCCTCTTTTGATTATTGCTGAAGATGTTGATGCGGAAGCGTTGACATTGCTGGTGGTGAACAAGCTGCGAGGAACTCTCAATGTTTGTGCGGTGAAGGCACCTGGTTTCGGCGATCGCAGAAAAGCGATGTTGGGAGACATTGCTGTCTTAACCGGCGGCACCTTCATTAGCGAAGACTTGGGAATCCAGCTCGAAAAGATCTCGTTGGAACACCTTGGCCGCGCTAAGAAGATTGTTGTCGATAAGAACAACACGACCATCGTCGAAGGTGGTGGAGATCGCAAGGGTATCGATCAACGCGTGGCTCAAATCCGCGCCCAGATCGAGCAAACCGATAGCGAATATGACAAAGAGAAGTTCCAAGAGCGGCTCGCAAAGCTGGCTGGCGGTGTGGCTGTCATCAGTGTCGGTGCTGAAACCGAAGCGGACATGAAGCAAAAGAAGGCACGCGTCGAAGATGCGTTGCACGCTACCCGCGCTGCGGTCGAAGAAGGTATTCTCCCCGGCGGTGGTGTTGCTTTGATCCGATGCCGAGAAACAGTGCAGGCCGTTGTCGACAGTCTCAAGGATGACGAACGAACCGGTGCGGGCATTATCCTTCGCGCTTTGGAAGCTCCTCTCCGTCAGATCGCTGATAACGCAGGTATCGACGGAAGCGTGGTTGCTGATGAGGTTAGCCAAAAGCCTTTGACCCATGGCTACGATGCGAACAAGGGCGAGTATGTGGACATGCTCAAGTCGGGAATTATCGACCCTGTGAAGGTCGTTCGAACGGCTTTGACAAATGCCGCTAGCATCTCCGGATTGCTTCTTACCACCGAAGCGTTGGTTACCACCTACGACAAGGAAGACAAGAAGAAGCGAAAGGTGGAAGGATCGATTAACTAGCACCCGAAGTGCTAGATGTCGATCGCTCAGATCTCGGTCTGCGACCACAATCGCAGGCCTTGATCAGATGATCTTTCCTGCTGGCTTTGAGCCAGCTCTGAGTTCAAGCGGTCATTCGCATTCGCACAACGCGGTTTGCGAATGACCCTTTTTTATGTCCGGTTCTCGAGAGTCGCGAGAATAGTTGCCGCGGGAAGAGTTGCACTGTGTCAGGCAAACGGGATTACTACGAAGTTCTTGGCGTTCCCAAAGGAGCGGCGCAGGACGAGATTGCGAAAGCCTACCGAAAGCTTGCGCTCCGATATCACCCTGACTCCAATCAGGGGAACGAAGATGCAATCCACAAATTCAAAGAAGCTGCCGAGGCCTATGAGGTCTTGAGCGACGAACAAAAGCGAGCTCGTTACGATCAATACGGGCACGCCGGAGTCGATGGGAGCAGCGGTGGATTTCGTGATGTCGGAGATATTTTCGAGGCATTCGGTGATGTCTTCGGTGGAACGATCTTCGAAGACTTCTTTGGAGGTGGTCGAACTCGTTCACGCGTTCGCAAAGGTGCGGATCTGCGGTGCGATGTTGTTCTTGAACTGGAAGAAGCTGCTCGCGGTGTAACGAAGACGGTTTCGCTAACTCGTCACGTGACATGCGAAACCTGCACAGGCTCGGGTGCAGAGGTTGGTTCACAACCAGAAGTTTGCCGACGTTGTCAAGGCCGTGGGCAAGTCGTCCAATCGACAGGAATTCTCCGCGTTCAAACCACTTGCCCGATCTGCCGTGGAAGCGGAAAGACAATCAGCAAGCCGTGCAAAACGTGCGATGGCCAAGGTTTGAAACCAACCGAGGTCAAGCTGGAGGTCAAGATTCCAGCTGGGGTTGACGATGGGATGCGAGTTCGGCTGCCGGGAGAAGGACAGCCGAGCCCCGATGGCGGACCCCGCGGTGATGCGTACTGTTTTATTCACCTAAAGCAGCACTCGATCTTCCATCGAGATGAACACAATTTGATTATCCAACTTCCGATTTCCTACAGTCAGGCCGCACTTGGTACGAGTCTGGACGTTCCTACCTTGGATGGAAAGAGATCGCTAGAGATCAATGCCGGAACCAAGAGTGGAACGGTCTACCGATTGCGAGGCCTCGGGATGCCTGACCCTCACTCGGGTGCTAAGGGAGATTTGTTGGTCGAGACGATCATCGAAGTCCCTAAGAAACTATCGAAGCGGCAACAAGAATTGCTACGAGAGCTTGCAGAATTAGAAGAAAAGGAAATCACCCCGGAGCGGAAAGGTTTCATGGATCGAATCATGGAATACTTTACCGCTCCTGGTTCAGAACCCACTAAGACCAAGTAATTCAAGACACGACCATGACAGCAAACAATCAGTCGGATAATCCCTCACGCGATGAAGCGCTCGATTCCGTAATGGACCAAATGGATAGCGAAGGTGCTGAATCTCCAGAACAAATCGTCGACCTGCTGGAACAACAAGTTGCACAGTACCGAGATCGTGAATTGAAGGCGCAAGCCGAGTTGGAAAACTTTCGCAAACGATTGCTTCGCGACACCGAGCAGCAGCTAAAGTATGCGGCGGTTGGCATAGTTCGCGATTTGCTAGATGTCGTTGACAATCTGAATCGAGCCACCGAAGCAGCCGTCAAATCGGGGGAAGCCGGTGGTTTAGTCGAGGGAGTGAAACTGGTTTTACAGCAAATGACAGGGGTTTTGGACAAGCATCATTGCAGGCCGATTCCTGCATTGGGACAACCTTTTGATCCCAATGTGCATCAAGCGATCGCTCAGCAACCAAGCACCGAGTATGCAGCTGGAGTCGTGATGATGGAAACATCGGTCGGCTATACGCTGCACGATCGAGTTATTCGTCCCAGCATGGTGATTGTTTCGACGGGCGCTGCCAACTAAAGGATTTCGACGATGCCAACCTACGATTACGAATGCGACGCTTGCAATCATAAATTTGAACTTTATCAATCGATCTCCGCGGAGCCAGAAAAGACTTGCCCAGAGTGCAAGAAGAAAAAGCTCAGAAGGCTGATCGGAACCGGCGGCGCCGTGATGTTCAAAGGATCGGGATTCTATCAAACCGACTACCGAAGTGACTCTTACAAGAAAGCGGCTTCCTCGGATAGCAAGAGCACGAGCTCCGATTCCTCAAGTGCACCGGCTTCGAGTGCATCCACGACTCCAAGCTCAACCAGCAAGAAATCGGATTCGAGTGCCAAATCAGGCGGCAGCGGGAGTTGATTGAAACCGGTCGGACGATCCTGAATGAACGATCGCCCGTTTCGCCTCTCGGTAAAGCCTTTCAGGTCCCAGCTCTCGCAGGCATTTTTGGTGCTTGAGAGGGCAAACGTCTTTGCCACAGGGACGGCACGTTTGGCTCGTCTCCATAATGACCTCTGGCACGTTATATGTGCGTGTCAGGTCGACGACTGTCGGGCCAAACAACGTCATCACTCGCTTCCCTAACGCAACCCCGATATGACGGGGCCCGCTATCGGTTGTCACCAAGAGATCGGCTGCTGATATCAGCCCTCTCGTGAGGCCGATCGGCAACGTTTCGGATTCCCCCATGCTTCGGACCTTCGGATGACCTGCTGCTCGCGCATAGGACAAGGAATTGTTCCGATCGGCAGGTCCAGCGTGAAAGAGAACTTGATTACCATCTTCCGCTAACCGCTTCGCGAACTGCACGACGTGCTCTTCAGGTAAAAGTCTAGCTGGCGAGCTTCCAGACGCGTTGTTGACAACAATCAGCTTTTGCGATCGATCAAATCCCACTTGTTTCAACAGGTTGTCGGCTGCTACTCGATCTAGCTCTCGAACAGCCAGCTCCATTCTCCTGTCGGATGTCTTGGCGCCCAATTGCCCCGCTAGGTGCAGATAGTAATCAATCGCAGGTTGACGCGACCAATCGACGTGGATCCCCGCATCTGTTTTGGATCGAATTCCAATAGGCTTCGTCAGTAGAATCCCGCGTCCGTTCTTCGCAAATCCAATTCTCTCCGGAGTCCCCGATAGCCAAGCCATCACGCCGGTGGAGAGGGAGTTTGGCAGTAAAACAACTGCATCAACCCGCCGCTTGCGCAGCGCCTCCGCTACACCTCGGCGCGATAAACATTCCTTGGATCTGGACCGAGGCTTGTAGACGATTTGGTTTTGCGAATAGGAAAGTCCTTCCAGTACCGATAGCGGTCCCGGCTTTCCTACCAAAATCAACTCCTGCAGCGATGGCAATTCGGCAATCGCTCGCAACGCCGGAGTCGCCATGCAGGTGTCCCCTACCCAATTCGGCAATACAACTGCAATTCTCATGATTCTGGGAATCTATAGAGAATCGGTAATCTGGGAGTCAATGGCAGAACGGAAGCACCGGCATCAAGCGATCCAATAAATGGCGAGTCCCAGCAAAAAGAAGCCTAAGGCAAACCGATCGGAACGCGTCCAAAACGCTTTGTGTGTTCCTGACCTCAAGTAGTTAATGACACTACCGGTTACGCAAGCATGCTTGCAATACCCCATCGGAATTGCAAGCGAAAGCAGAAGACCAAGCATCGCCACGATGAGACTCGGCACCGCAATCGCTCGCCAGAGAAATGCGTCAAAGGGTTCGATGTCGGCTAAGTTTCCCGGCACCGCGAGGAGACCGACACAAAAAACCCAAACAAAGAGTAGCGGCCGAATCATCCACAACAGTCCGTTCAACCACTTGGCATGAGGTGTTTTGATTCGGCATTTCCGAGGCAACATCTGCTGTATAGCTCCATAAGGACAAAGGTGGGAGCAGTACACATTATGCTTGGTGGCTATGGGGACCAAGACAGCCGCTGCGGTTAAGAATACGAGACCCAGACTGTTGACCCACGGAACACCATTACGGGCCCATCCCACCCACATGCCGATGGATAAAAGATCACCTTGCATCAGCCCCAGATAACCGACGACTACGAATTGAAAAAGGGGGCGAAGCCATCGACTGCTTCTCCAGGAACTCATCGCAAACCAAGTGCCGAAAAGGGTAACGGCAATGGCGCCGCTATCCTGTTTCAGTGATTCGAGCCATCGCAATCGATTTGCATTCTCCGCCTCCTTCGAGTCCCGGTATGCCTTGGCTGTCGACAGAATGCTCTCCGCGACAGCCATACTGGTCATCGTTGCCCCAGAGACTCCCTCGATCCCCTCTTTTCTAAGATCAATTTCATCTAAACCTGGCCATCGGTACTGTTTCCAAACATCGGTGAAACTTGCGTCCTGTCGCACATAGCCGACGTAAGGTTCGTTATCAAAGCTGTCACCGATACGAACCCCTAAAATCTTCCCCTCGGTAGAAAAGCCAATCAGCGTGTCGGTAGGCCCCTGGTAACCGATCAGGTTGTCCGAGACCGGGGATGTGCGAAGGATCCAGCCCAACTCCTTGTTTTGAGAATCGGTTGCTGTCCAAACTCCAGCAAACGCTTCGTCGGATCGCAGATGCGTGCACGAGGGAAAAAGCGCCTGCGCATTTTCGAGCGAGGGTTGGGGCGAAAACTTGGATATGGTGACACGCGCCCCAAGCCTCTTTTGAATTCCCTGCAAGATTGCAGTGCTCGTCAACGTTGCACCGGCGACGGGCTTCACATCCACGGCCATCATTAAATCGGAACGATGCTTCCCTTTCCATTGATGCAAAAACGTGCCATCGCGTTCGATCAAGTTCACATGGTCGCGGGTGTCACCGCTGCTCGCAATCTGTACATCGAGAATGATGTCCGATGCATCGAATGCGATAACCAAGTTCGTCGAGCCCGAAAAGCCAACTGCAGTGTCGCTCATGGGAGCCGTCTGGATGATTTGTCCGAGCAACTGTCCCTCGGAGTTGCGGACGATCCACTTTCCTTGTTCTGATAGGACGTCCGCAACAGTCCCTTCGCCGTAAAGACGGACCATCCGAATCGCGATTCGGTCCGCATTCGAATCAAAACCCCCGGAATCCTTCGACTCTTTGGCCATCGCATGAAATAGCGCCAGAATAGCGACGAACAAGGCGATACGGAGCCCCTGCACTCCATATTGCTTGATCCATGAAGTGGAGCGTCTCGTCAACCTGGGATTCCCCTGTTTTATAACACCGTTTATCACTTAAGGCTTGGGAAGAATCTGAACTGCATCCGCATGCACAAAACCACCAGACTGCTCGCTGGACAAGGTAACTCCTAGCAATTCACCTGCTTGGAGTCGAACGGTGCCAACGGTCACGAATCCATCTGAATCGGGCGCTTTGCGCATGTCCACGCGCTTGGTTAAGCTCTGGGTTGGAGTCTCGACCAACACAGGGACTTGGGAGCCTCTGTTCTCATGCTGCTGATAAGCAACACGGACAACAAATTCACCCGCTCGATCCGCCTTCCATTCGTAACGTATGGTTGCACCGGAGTCTGCACCGGCGTAGATGTAATCGTGAGCAATGTACCCTTTCAATCCCTCGCCGCTGGTCCATTTGCCTGATGTCTTGGCTTCGCGGTTATCGATGATAATCCCTGGTAGTTTTACAGGGTCTATTCCGGACATTGGCCCGAACTCGCTAGCCAATGGAAGCGCATCGGCAGGAATGGTAAACGGCGAGTTGACGTTTTCTCGATACGCTTTGCCTGGCAACTGCAACAATTCGTCCATCTGTTTCCAGTATCGCTCGTAGACCGCATAAGGAAGGCAGTCGTTCTTCACGCAGATCGCTGCAGCCTTTCCAACCACTTCCCCCATCATTCCGCACGTCTTCATCACGCGGACGGTCCCGAGTGCTTCATGCGTTACGCTAATGCACCGCCCGGCCATGAACATGTTCTCAATGTTGCGAGAGTAAAAGCAACGATAGGGAATCGGGTACCCATAGTTGCGATCGATGCGCCGGTCATGCTCTGCGATAGAAATGAATGGATTATCCGGAAATTTTTGTGCATATTGCTTCTTGGGATAATGAAGGTCGATACTCCAAGTGCTTGGCACACATCCGTCCGGAAACTCTTTCTTCGACACGATGTCGTCTTGCGTAAGAATGACGTCGCCGAATAGCTGGCGAGATTCTCGCGGACCACCGATGTAAGCCACCCAAGTCAAAAACGCTGTTGGGTGTTTGTCTGCTCCATCGCCATTCTTCATCGCATTGAAAGCGCCGAAGACCGCCCGCAAATTCCAATCTCGAATCGCCTCGGCGTCTCCCAAAGGGTCTTTGTCGAAACCACTTTCCCAAAACCATTGCCCATGATGATCCACAGGGTATGGGAAATCCTTCATCTCCAAAGGTAGTGCCCAAGGTGTTTTGGGGAACGAAGTCGGTGTGGTTGCCTCATCCCAAGCCCACATGTTGCTCATTCCCATACGGCCTTTTTCTTCGATATTCCAATCCGCCCCAGCGAGAGCTCCCAACGTTCCGTGTCCTGTCGCATCGACAAACATCTTGCCGCGGAACTCTCTCTCCCGGCTGGTTCGGACTTCAAAAGCCGTGACCGACTGAATCTGCTTTCCATTCATGGCGACTTGGTGCGCATGATGCTCCAAAAACAAATCGATGTTCTTCTCAGCGCGAACCAAGGCTTCTTTCTTCGCATCTTCAAACTCTTCAAAAGTACCAGGTGATTTTTTGGCTTTGTCGGAGAACTCTTCGACGATCTCACCAATGCGCGGATATTTTCCTCGACGAATCAAACCCATTGCCCATACGCGAATCTCGCTGGAACCATTCCCGCCCAATACCGGTCGGTCTTGGATCAAGGCCACTTTGCAACCCATCCTCGCCGCGGAAATCGCAGCTCCCATCCCCGCGTATCCTCCACCGACGACGACCAGATCATAACCTTCCATTCGCTCTGTTTTCTGCGGAAGACCTAGCATCTGTTTTCGCCAGACGGGGAGAATGTCGTTGCTGTTGGAAGGCGCCGTTTCGCTCTTTGTAAAGCAAATGGCATCGCAGCGCCCATCAAACCCCATGAGGTCCTTGAGCCGTAGTTCAATGCTCTTAGAAGTGACGTCGATTGTCCCCGCCTTTTGCCAATGCCATTCCGCTCCCTCGGTCCCAAGCTCATTGGGAAGAGGTTTGCCATCCAAAACGCCCCGGTGTTCCTGGCGCATTCCACTTCGCTACCCAGTCTTTGGTTCTCGCATAAACGTGATAAAGGCCGGTTTCAGGTAACTCCACCTTGGTAACCGCGTCCTCGACAGGCTTTCCAAGCCCATGCGCGATCAGATAGGGAGAACCCATGTTCCGAATGAATTGCGTGTCTAACCCCCAACCACCGTACGATCCAAAACTCTCCGCCTCCACAAGCACCGTCGCATCGCGATTGGAAACCGATGCGGATTCGTTGGCAGTAGCGAAAAGCGACATACCCTGAGTTGCAGTCAGCAGTGCGACACAAAGAATGAAAACGATATTTCGAGGCATAACGGAGAAACCTAAGTCGGGAGAGAACTACCGCCGAAAGACGTGGACGAACTGGATTATTTTAACAACCAGAAGGATCGAAAGGCACGCGAACCATGCGAATTGAAGCCACTTCCAGGGAGATTCGAAATTCGCGGAGTACGACAAAACAGCCTCCTCGCCGGTTTCGTCCGAATCGGAAATTTCCCTGAAACTACTGCATTGAAATGCAGCTTGCGATTGTAGCCATCCGTCGAAATTGCTGACACAAACGGCTAATCCATGCTTCTCCGCCAAGCGTATCGCATCCTCTGGCTTGAAGAGCATCAATGCGGACGCCCAGCCGTCCGCGGCTAATGAATCATCCGACACGACGCTCACGCAACGCAGGGCATCGTGTAAGGCAACTCCCGTAAGTGGATCGATGAAATGGGAATAACGCTTTCCTTCATGCTCCTTACCTGTCCGGTAGTTTCCCGATGTGCTGATCGATTGCTGGTGAAGTGGAACCGAAAAAGCCAATCTCGCTGGCCCCTTGCCACCTACCTCGCGACGAGGATCTTCCAAATAAACTCTCCACTCCTTGCTCGAGGAAAGAGACCCCTGGGCTAAATATTCACCACCCAGGTGCAGCAAGTAGTTATCAACTTGAGACTCGTCGAGCAAGTTGGATAATTTGCGGAGTGCGAGCCCCTCCACGAGAGAATTAAGATCTATAGCAACTTTCGGGTGTTTCTTTCGAAGCTGCGGTGGTGAACGCTCCCACTCGATGCGATCCAAACCTACAAACTCCTTTGTCGCTTGAATTTGCAAGTCGGTAGGCGGGGACCAGTTCTGATCCAAAGGCCCAATTCGCCAAAGCTTGGCGAGCGGCGCGATGGTGGGGTCAAATTTCCCTTCCGTCGCTCGATGCAGATGTTGCGCAAAATCGAGAAGTTCGATTACCTCGATTGGTACGGAAACCCATTGCGTGGAAGGACTGGCATTCCACTCCGAAAGAACGGATCGAGAATCGTAAAGCGAAAAGATACTTTCGAGCCTTTTCAGCTCTTGAGCCGTCTTCTCCTGCAAGTGCTGAATTCGATTTGGATCGATCTCATCCGAGATTTGACAATCGTACTGCATCCCCATCGCTGATCCCGCGAACCGAGTGATGCGTTGGCGATTGACCTCAATCGTTTCGGTTTGCCCGAGCGAACGGGAATAGAGCGAAGTCGTGAATAAGGCGACCCAAGCAAATAGCCAAAGTACATTGCACTGGAATCGCATATCTCCGTCATTGGGGCTTTTCAATGACGAATCCATCCTTTTCATCGACTCGGGCAATGACGACACTTGCTCGGTTACCAATCGCTTTTCCATCATCACCGTTGATGGAAGTGTTTTGAGCGATGAGGAAACGCCCGTTGCCGATCGGCGCAAGTCCCACAGATGCGTTGAACTCCCATTTGTTGGAGAACTGGAGCTTCTCGTCTGAACGCAATAGAACCGGGCGATTACCATAGCAGCCAAACCACCACGCACCATCGGCGAACGCGACGGTTTGGATCCCCATGAGCGTATAGCCACTGGCGAGAATGTGCCGCCGCTTGAACCGGAATTTCTCATCGTATTCGTAGAGGTAGTTCTCCTTTCCATCAGGAGGAAGACCACCGACAACGAGGAACGTTCCATTGTGCCATTCCATACCGCCAGCGCCATGGACGACCTCGGGCAAGCGATGCTTCTCCAATTCGGTGAGAGTATTCCCATCGTAGATATAAACCCATGAATCGGCCTCGCCTTCGGGTTTGTTAAACTTTCCCAAGTTCGTAGCGACATAGACTCGTCCATCGTGGAAACAGAGATCGCCATGATGATCGGCCACAGGCACCCGTGCGAGGATACGGCCTTGTGTATCGGTCTTCACAAGCGCATCTGTCCAGCACCAGTAAATCGCATCCTTGCGATTCGTGCAGATACCTTGGAGATGTCGCGGGTAGGTGCCTTCGCACTCAGCAGGACGAAATGTGTCATCGCCGCGAGCGCTGCTCAAGCCGACGAAGAGAAAGGCAATAAGGAGAGGATACTGCATCGATCGATACTTTCGAGAATGGGCAAAAATGCTTGTCGTGCAGGTACAGGCAGCTACGAATCACCGTAATTGTAGCCGATCATTTATCAGCAGGATATCAGCAGACTGCCTTGCGGATTCCATGGCTGGATCTTGGCTACAAGCTTGCCAGGTTTTCCGACGGCTTTCGTATAGGCTCATAGTCCCGGCAGGGACGTCAGACAATAACCCAGCACTTCAGTGCTGGGTAGAGATCCCAAAGGCTCTTCAGTCCCGGCAGGGACGAAAGAACGCGTTGCAAGGTCGGGCGAATGATCATGTCCTCGTGCGGAGCATGCCATCGTCCCAAGCCGATGTTCATTGCAATCGCAATCGATGGAATGAGAGATCACGATATGAATCGGTAAAAGCCATTCATGGCGACGCCAATCTACCTCGCCGGGTGTTCTTTCGTCCCTATCGGGACTTGGGGGACGCGCGTGCGTCCCACCCAGCCCTGAAGGACTGGGCTATTGTCTGCCGTCCCTACCGGGACTAAGAAGGGCATTCATGCTTGGGCGCTAGCGAGTTTTAGTCATTAACTTCGAGACAAGCTCAGGGGCGATAACCGCACAAACTTTCTGCGCTGATGGAATGCCCCCATAATGGGGGGCCGTGAGTGTTACACACCGGGACAATTACCTTCCCGGTGTGGTGGACGAGGTCTTGAAATTCGTTGACTTCCATGGGGAAAGTTCGACAATAACGACTTACCCTGGATTCCCATCCTGGAAAATCACGAGTTCTGTCACCGAAAACCTATGCCGTTTCCCGTTGATGCAAAATGGATTACGCAAACCGAAAAGAAGCTCGGCGTGCGGTTTCCTGCGTCCTTCGTAGCGGCAATGTCCAAAATGAACGGCGGCAGCGTCCGAACTCGCATCGACCAATTCGAATTATTTCCATTTCTAGATGCATCGGATCGAAAGCACATTCAACGAACGTGCGGCAGCATTGACCGCGAAACGAACTCCGCGCGAAAAGACTGGGCTGGGTTCCCGCCTGATGCCGTGGCAATCGGTGCAAACGGTGGCGGTGATTTGCTGGTGCTAATACCAATGTCAGAATATCCCGACACGCTGCAGCATTCGGTATACTGGTGGGATCACGAAACTGGCGAGGTCGATCGAGTCGCGGACGACTTTGGCGATCTCACCAAATCGTGAAAGAACAATCCAATGCACCTAAGCCCACGCCGGTGCGTTACTAACTTCAAAGACATCTATTCTGGGGGCTAGGTGGTGGGTGTGGTTCGCTCTGTAGAGTTGCGATAGGTCTGTCGACATTTCACATTGATTTCCAAACAATGGAGTGCTGCCGGACATGTGATCGAAAGCCTACGACTTCGCGCCCACTCTACTCCTCGGATTGCATGGGAGCAGAACACTAATCGTCACTAATCAACACTAATTAAAGACAGCAGGATTGTTTTGGTTTTTGATTAGTGTGAATTAGTGGAGATTACTGTTCCGGTCATCTTCCTTGCCCTCCTCAAGGATCGACCCTAACTCGAACCTGTCGGCCTAGAGAAGGCATGAGGTAACCAGCGGATGCACTCAACATCTCGATAAATCGGCCTATGGCGGTCCATGCTTCCCTCGCTCGGCGTGAGTCATCCTTTTCGTTCGTGCCTTACTGGTCGTTACGCGTCGAATCGGGCATAAACCACCGAGTTGGTTACACCCAAATCCTTGGCGAGCTTTTCGCCTTCGCGTGAGGACCTTATCGACAGAAAATATTCAAAACGCGCTGCTCAAGTGCAGGTAAAGCGATGGTTTACTTGGCTGGTATCTTTGTGTTGGCGATAACCGATTCCGCGTTGGATGCGAATTCCTGCTTGCAGCCTTCGCTGCAAAGGTGAGCGGTATAGCCCGCATGCTCTACTGCAAGCGATTCCTTGCCGTTCATCCCTAAATTACAGACGTAGCAGCGATGTACAACCTTGTCGACATTGCCGTCGAGCGCGTCCGCAGCTGCCAAAAGGCTGGCGGTGTCCGCTCCCGTTTGCGTCACCGTCGGAGCAGGTTCGGGCTGGTTGCAAGCCGAAAGTCCCAAACAACCGAGTAAACAGATCCAGCGTGTGCTTTTCATAATATCGTTCAAACAAAAGGGTTTCGAAGGAATCAACGTGAGTTCAGGGATTCTCTGCAATACATGGCCATTGTATCAGAATGCCAACCATCTCAATCTTCGCGAATCGCAAAGACTTGGTTGCCAATCCGGGCCACGATCGTCCGTCCCGCAATCGCCGCACCATAGAGTGTTGGTCCGCTGAACATCGCTGCAGCGAGTCGACGTTCCTCCGTGTCTTCTTCTCCCTGGGCGGTTGTCTCCGGCGGGAGGCTGTCCAAATCGAACGCTCGCACCGAGCATACCAAAGTTTACATCACTGTTCGAACGCTCGTTATCGAAACGGAACTTGCGGAACTGGGAGAACCAACGTCGCGCCGTAATGCGTTTTGTCGTAGCCCTCGCCCTTCTCGTCCGTAGCGATGTGATGTGCAACAGCCAAAACGTAATTCCCCTCCGCGGGGCGGAAGGTTACGAATCCGTTGGCGTCCGATGTCCTTTCGTAGTTCGAATCCCTTCCCTCTGCCAACGTTGCTCCGCGAGGGATGAACGCAACATCGACATTGGGAAGTGGCTTACCATTCCACAATAACTGGAGCCTCAAGTCGCGATTGGCCGCGACGGCTTCGATCGCTCCGTCTACAACCAGTTCCAGTCCTTTATTTAGTGGTTGAATTCGGTCTGCGCCAACTGTGGGGATAGCACCGAAACAACTCGACGCAATAAAGTACGTCTTACTTGTCTTGATCGCTCGTGTTGTGCCATGCAATACATCAAGCGTATGTAGGACTTGATGAAATCCCAATTGCTGAGTTACGAAACGACTTGTCCAGAACCCTTCTTTGGGAGCGGAACCCATGTCGGTGATCGAATCTTTCAAGTTTGTTTTGGAACCATCTGGCTGGATCAAGTCCAAAGTGCATGGCTCGAGGCTTATCTTGCTTGCCAGCTTGAAATCACGATGATTATTTCCATGATTCCCGAGCATCAAATCGATGTGAACGACGTCTTGATAGCGAGCCACCAGCGGACCGCTTTGAACCCACGTATCGTGTGCGGCGGATTGGGAAAACACACAGCCCAATGAAACGCAAACCGCCATTATCCATTTTTTCATTTCGAATCTCCTCTTAGAATTGTATAGATATGTAGTTGTTTATCTTCATTCGTCGATTCCGGCGATTACTTCCCCAGCGGATCGGGTGCTAAGAGCTCGCCACGCTCGAAGATCGACGTTTTGGGAAATGAAGGTGACGCTTCCATCGCAACGCGCTACTTGCACGCCCCCCGTGTGATTGCTTCTCGCTCCGAAAATCCCGTAGCCGCAAGTGTTCATGTCCATCCAAACAGAATTAGGGGGCAAGTAGTGGTTGTAGGCTCCGTAATACTCTCTCCCATGGATCCAACCCCCTCCTCTTTGACCGTTGTATCCTCGTGACATCCCAACCAC